>JAGDCM010000037.1 GCA_017958545.1 Bacteroidaceae bacterium
ATGCAGAGCTTCGGCAGGAAGCCGTCGCGGTAGCACTCGATGGTGGCGGGCTCGCCGTCGGTCAGCACATACAGGCGCTTGGACACAGGATCCAAGCCCCATTTAAGCAGACGGTCGCCCGGCGTGTTGGTGGTATCGGCGCTCACGGCGTGCATCGTCAGGCCATCCGTTTCGATGGAAGGCTCGTTGTCGCGGAAGAGGCGCACCCACAGCGTGTCGTGGTAAGAGAAGAGTCGCGAATCCAGATACGTGGGGTTGGGCGCGTCCAGGCGCTTGTGCTGACGGAAGGGCATCTTCGGGCCCGTCATCACCGTCACCGTGTTGTCGTTCACGTGGGTCACGGCATCCCTGGCCCACCATTCGTGATTCAGCTTGATGCGCTTGAAATTGTCTGCCATCAGATAGGCTTCCATAAGGTCGCCGCCGTCGTAGTCGTAGAAGGTGTATAGTTTGTCCACCTGCAGGCTCCGGATGTAGGCTGTGTCGCTCACCTGCGTGTCGCTGTTGTAGCGAATCAGCTGCAGGGCGTAGTCGCCGGGCACGATACGGCTCTTGTCGAGCATCACCGTGCGCACAGAGGCCGAACCGTAGCCGTGGCAGTTGAAGATGTAGATTTTCGCCGTCTCTTCGCCCTGCCCCTGCGGCCATATCTTCACCTCGATCTGGTTCTCGCTGATGGGCGGCATGATATAGGCGTAGTTCTCGGCAGCAAACACCTTCGTGTTGTTCTGCGAGGGGTCTTCCTTACTCTTGATGCAGGTGACGCGGATGTGGAAAGGCCGGTTGCCCTGAGCCTTGTCCAGACGCAACACTATATACTGGTTGTCGCGAGCCGTGTATATCTGATTGTAGAAGCCCACGGTGTCCTTCGGCGCCGGGTCGGAGAACAGCGCCTTGAGCGCATCCATCTCCTCGTGGTTGTCCTGAACGCCGTGGTCTATCTCCTGCCACTGGAACTGGCTGATGTCAGCCCATGAATCAAGTTGACCCAGGTTGACAGCGCGCTCCACAGTGAAGTCGTCTGCCAACACTGCCCCGCCACTTAAAAATAGCAAGAACAATATAGTCAGTGTGTTTTGTAGCATTTGTTTCATGGTATGTGTTTTTGCGGTGTTATTAACTGAAAAAAGGGAAAAACGCCCTTTTTATTTACAAAAATAAGAAAAAAACAAAAACTGCGAAAAAAAATCGCAGTTTTTAACTATTAATGCACTGATTTTTTTTGTTTGAAGACAGAGAAACGACGCATTTATTATTTAGTTGGCTCCATATGAATGGTGACGTGGGTCTGTTCGCCGAAGCGCTCCTTGAGCTTGCGTTCGATGGCTGTGGTCATGCGATGTGCCTCGCTGAGCGAGAGTTCGCCGTCGAGACGTATGTGGGTGTCGATGGCAATACGGCTGCCGATGCGGCGCGTGCTCAGATGGTGAGGCTCGCTGATGCCCGGTTCGGACTCGATGATGTGAAGTATCTCCTCCTCTGTGGCACGGGGCAGAGAGCATTCCGTCAGTTCCGCCATATTGATGATCAGAAGTCCGTAGGCCACCTTCACCAGTATCAGACCCACCACGACGGAAGCCAGGGGGTCGAGCACCGTCCAGCGCTCACCCAGCCAAATGGCTCCGCCGATACCGATGGCAGTACCCACGGATGAGAGGGCGTCACTCCTGTGATGCCACGCATTGGCAATGAGCACCTGCGACTGCAGCGCCTTGCCGCGCGCAGCGGTGTAGCGATAGAGCAGTTCCTTCACGACGATGGATACCAGCGCAGCCCAGAGAGCCTGCATACCGGGAGCCTCCAGAGGATTGCCGCGCATCCACGACACCAGTTTCTCACCACCGGAAACGATGATACCGCCTGCTGCACCCAGCAGCACCAGTGCCACGAAGAAAGAGGCCAGCGTCTCGAACTTGCCGTAACCGTAGTTGTGGGACTTGTCCTGCGGACGACCGCTGATGCCGACGAAGACCAGTACGATGATATCCGTGATGAAGTCGGAGAGCGAATGTACAGCATCGGCAATCATGGCCGAACTGCGACCCTGTATGCCGGCGACGAACTTGAAGATGACGAGCAGCATATTACTGACGCTGCCCACCAGCGTCATCCTGTATATCGAGCGTTCCCTTGTCATAAGTGGGTGCAAAGGTGCGACATTTTTTCGAAATGACAAAATCTTTCCGCAACTTTTTGCGCAAAAAAAAGCACCGTTAAGACAGAAAAATCATAAAAAACTATAAAACAGAGAGGTACAACGAGATTTTTTGCTTATATTTGCACTCGAATTACAAAAGCCAATACTGACATGAAAAAACTTCTCACTACGCTCTTCGCACTGCTCATGACGACAGCGGGGACACAGGCACAGGTATCGTTCGGCCACGCCGAGAAAATCAACAAGGGATGGAGTTTCCTGCGTGTGGACTCCGCATGGAACGTCAGCGAACGACCCGCAATGAAGGAGAAAGCCTTCGACGACACACGATGGCGCAAGGTGGACTTGCCGCACGACTGGGGCGTGGAACTGCCCATGTCGCCCGACAAGGGTTCGTGTCAGGGCTATCTGCCGGGAGGCGTAGCATGGTATCGACTGCACATCCCAGTCGGAAAACTGACCGAGGGACGCCGCCACTATATCTACTTCGAGGGTGTATACAACTACTCCGAGGTGTACCTCAACGGACATCTGCTGGGCAAGCGTCCGAGCGGTTTTGCCTCGTTCCTCTATGACATGACACCGTATCTGGAGAAAGACGACAACGTGGTGGCTGTGCGCGTGAATCACGCTCAGGAGTTCGACTCGCGATGGTACACGGGGTCGGGCATCTACCGCAACGTGTGGCTGGTGAGCGCTCCCGAAGTACATTTGGCACAGTGGGGCACAGCATACCGGCTGACCGCCATCAACAAGAGCAAAGCCACGGTGGAAGTGGATGTTGAAACGAGTGGAGAGGGAAGAGTTAAAAGTGAAGAGTTAAAAATTAAAAATGAGAAGTTGAGCGCTACGGTGGAGCTTATCGACAAGGACGGCAAGGTGGTGGCAACAGCGAAGACGACCATCGGCAGCAGCGAAAAGAAGACTGTGAAGCTGACGGTGAAGAACCCGCAGCGATGGACCTTGGAGAGGCCGTATCTATATATGCTCAGAACCGTGCTCAACGCAGCGAAGGCTGAGGACAACGACACATCCGTAGTGCGCGCCGGTCTGCGCACGCTAGACTTCTCGCCCAACAAGGGATTTGCCCTCAACGGCGAATGGATGAAGGTGAAGGGCGTGTGCGTGCACGACGACGCAGGCGTGCTGGGCGTGGCTGTGCCGAAGGAAGTGTGGCGCCGCCGTCTCGCAGAACTCAAGGACATCGGTGTGAATGCCATACGTCTAAGCCACAATCCGCACGCTCCGGAGTTGTACGACTTGTGCGACGAGATGGGACTGCTGGTGATGGACGAGGCATCGGACGAATGGGAATTCCCCAAACGCAAATGGATGAAGGGATGGAACGCCGGCAAACCCGAGTTCCAGGGCACATACACCTACTTCGAGGAATGGATAGACCGCGATGTGGCCGACATGGTGCGCCGCGACCGCTGTCATCCCTGCGTGTTCCTGTGGAGCATCGGCAACGAGGTGGACTACCCCAACGACCCCTACTCTCACCCCGTGCTCAACGGTGACGGAACAGGGTTCACCCAACCGGCCTACGGAGGCTACAAACCCGAACAACCCAACGCAGAGCGTATCGGCATCATAGCACAGCGACTGGCCAAGATAGTGAAGGACATAGACCCCTCAAGACCCACGACGGGTGCACTGGCGGGCGTGGTGATGTCGAACGCTACGGCCTACCCCTCCGCTGTGGATGTGGTGGGATACAACTACACGGAGAGCCGCTACGGCATTGACCACAAGACATATCCCGAGCGCATCATATACGGTTCGGAAAACCGCCACGACCTGCCCGCATGGAAGGCAGTGACGGACAACGAGCACATCTTCGGGCAGTTCCTCTGGACAGGTATCGACTATCTGGGCGAAAGCGGCCAGTGGCCGGCACGCGGTTCGTCGGCAGGACTGCTGGATCTGGCCGGATGGCGCAAACCGCTGGGATGGTATCGTGCTGCGCTGTGGAGCACGAAACCCGTCTGCTACATCGGTACCTACCGCAACTTCTCACGCCCCGGACGAAACGGCAACAACCGCCGCAATCAGCGCCCCAACATCAACGCTCCCGGACGGTGGAACTGGGAAAAGGGCGACAGCGTGAATGTGGTGTGCATCACCAACGGCAAGGACGCACGACTGCTGCTCAACGGCAAAGAGGTGGGCGGGAAACCGGGGCACGACGAGTCCACCGGCGCACTGATGTGGAGCGTGGCATACGAACCCGGCACACTGCGCTGCGAGACAGACAACGGTGCAGCGTATGAACTCACCACAACAGGTAAGCCATACGCACTGAAAGTGACCACAGACTCAGTGGCACACGTCTTTGTGGAAGTGGTGGATGAAGGGGGTAACACGGTGACGACAGCCGACAACGAGGTGACACTCATGGTGCGCGGAGCACGTCTGCTGGGTATGGAGCACGGCAACATCGCCGATGCCACCATCACAGGACGTCAGCAGCGCAACCGTCTGCGCACACACGGCGGACGTCTCGTGGCATATATACAGCCCGAAGAGGGTACAACGATGTTCACCGTAAGAGCCTCATCGCCCTTCCTTGAGGGAGGGACCCTTACGATAAACCGTTGAACGTTTAGTACTCGTCCTCGTTGAAGAGGAAGTCTTCCTTGGTGGGATAGTCCGGCCAGAGGTCTTCTATGTTCTCATAGATATCGCCCTCGTCCTCTATCTCCTCAAGGTTTTCAATCACCTCGAGGGGAGCACCGCTGCGAACAGCGTAGTCGATGAGTTCTTCCCGAGTGGCAGGCCAGGGAGCATCCTCCAGTTTAGATGCCAATTCCAGTGTCCAATACATAATCTCTATTGTGTTTTTGTGTTATCTTTCTTTTTAGTTAGTGTCTCTTACCAGTTGACGATATAATTCTGTTTGTTGAGCGTGGGAGTGAAGAGGGCAATGCCCATGTCGTAGAGATCGAAGGTGACGCGCGTGCGTGCGTCCTTCTTTATCATATCCCACGCCGTGAGATTGTCCTGCAGGCTGTCCAGCACAAGCATGGCATCCGGAGAAAGCTGCCGTCCCACCTCGGGACTCCACTGCACAACATGGATGAAAGGACGCTCGCCGCACCAGTTTTGCAGACGGAAGAGCAAACGCTCGCGCTTGCGCTGACAAAGGCGCTGCCACAAGTTGCCCTTGAGACGCTTATCGATGTCCTCGTAGGCATAGTAGTGGTTTTTCTCGTAGACCACATCGCGCAGGAAATCGTAGGCGAACGGCGAATGAACTCCGTAGCCCTTGCGATGACGCAGACGTTTAAGCCATATCAGCGGATGGTGTATCATGCGTGATGATGATTCTTATCTTGTTCGACAGCTGTGCCGCAGTGGGGGCAGTAGTTCATCTCTTCGCTCATGGGGCAACCGCACTCCGGACACTTCGGACTGTACTTCTCGTCGTCGAAGAGATGGCGGTCGTGAATGAACTGCGCCGAGACGATACCCGTGGGAACAGCCATGATGGTGTAGCCCAGCAGCATGACAAGCATGGAGAGGATGCGTCCGATGTGTGTCACAGGTGCTATGTCTCCATATCCCACCGTAGTCATCGTGACAACAGCCCAGTAGATGCTGGAAGGGATGTCGCGGAACTGGCTTCCGGGCACAGTGCTCTCCACCATATACATCAGCGTGCCGAGCGAAATGACCATGATGACCACGAAGAGGAAGAACACCATTATCTTGCGCGATGAGTACATCAGCGAACGCATCAGACGGTCGCCTTCCTCGAGGAACGAGAACAGCTTGAAGACGCGGAAGACACGAATGAGACGGAACGTGCGGACTATCATCAGATACCTCACCGGACCGAAGAACCAGCCGATATAGAGGGGCAGGGTGGCCAGCAGGTCGATGATGCCGAAGAAGGAGAAAATATACTCTCGCGGCTTCTTGGAGCACCAGATACGACACAGATACTCGATGGTGAAAAATGCCGTGAAGACATACTCCAGCACCTCGAAGACCTTCTTCCACAGGGGAGCTATTCCCTGCATGCTCTCAACGATGACAAGGAGTATGGACAAGACGATTGCCCACAGCAGCGTGACATCGAAGAGTTTGCCCGCCGGCGTATCGCTATAGAATATTATCCTATAGACGCGCGCCTTGATTTCGTCAAGTTTCTCCGGACGTTTCACTTTCTCTCCTACTCTACTGGAAAGAATATACCACCTCCATCACCTTCTTGCCAATCTCGTCGGCAGCCTCCATTGTAGCAGCCTCGGAGTATACGCGTATGATGGGTTCGGTGTTCGACTTGCGCAGGTGCACCCAACGGTCGGGGAAGTCTATCTTCACGCCGTCGATATCCGTCACGCTGACACCATCCTCGCGCTCGTACATGGACTTCACCTTGCTGAGGATTGCGTCCACGTCGGTGCTGGGAGTGAGGTCGATACGGTTCTTCGCTATCTGATAAGGAGGATAGGTGGCACGCAGTTCGCTCGTCTTCATGCCCCGCTTGGCGAGATATGTGAGGATGAGGGCAATGCCTACGAGAGCATCGCGTCCGTTGTGTGCAGCGGGATAGATGACACCGCCGTTGCCCTCGCCGCCGATGACGGCGTTTGTAGCCTTCATCGCAGTCACCACATTCACCTCACCCACGGCGGCAGCAGTGTAGCGGCATCCTGGGAAACGGTTGGTGACATCGCGCAGAGCACGCGTTGACGACAGGTTGGAAACGGTGTTGCCGGGCGTGTGCTGGAGGATGTAATCGGCCACGGTGACAAGAGTGTATTCCTCACCGTACATAGTACCGTCCTCGCAGAAAAGAGCTAGACGATCCACATCGGGATCCACCACGAAACCTATGTCGTGACCGCCCTTCTGCATGAGAGCCTTGATGTCGCCGAGATTCTTCTCGAGGGGTTCAGGATTGTGCTGGAAGTCGCCGGTGGGCTCTGTGTAGAGACCCGTGACGTGCTTCACACCGAGCTGCTCGAAGAGTTTGGGCAGGATGACACCGCCGACGGAATTGACAGCATCGAATGCAACGCTGAAATCAGCCTTGCGGATAGCCTCAACGTCGACGAGGTCGAGACCCAGCACGAGGTCGATGTGACGCTGGTCGTAACTATTGTCCTCGCGGTAGGAACCCAGATGGTCCACATCGGCGTATTCGAAAGCCTCTGCCTCAGCGATGCGGAGCACCTCCTCACCGTCGGCCTTACTTAGGAACTCACCGTCGGCACCCAGGAGTTTGAGGGCATTCCACTGACGTGGATTGTGGGAAGCCGTGAGAATGATGCCGCCGTCGGCACCTTCCATCGTGACAGCCACCTCAGTAGTGGGTGTAGAAGCAAGTCCTATATTCACCACATCGAAACCCATGCCCATAAGACTGCCGCACACCACGTTCTTTACCATCTCGCCTGAGATGCGGGCGTCGCGACCTACGACAATCTTGCCGGAACCGTTGGGACGCACCTTGCGGATGAGCGTTGCGTAGGCTGATGTGAATTTAACAATATCAAGAGGATTGAGCGTGTCACCGGCGGGGCCTCCGATGGTGCCACGAATGCCGGAAATAGACTTAATTAAAGTCATTGTATTGCTTAATTATAAAGGTATTATTTTTTTGCTATGACAATCACGAAGTTCTTCGCAGGCACTGTGAGTGTAATGCTGGTGCCGGAGGCAGAAATGGTGCTCTCCTGAGGCTGGATGGCATTGGGATTGTCGACAGTGTTCTCAAGCTCATAGTCGGAGAGGTCGAGAGTGATTGTCTTCACCTCACCGAGCTTCTTGATGCCCTTGAGGTCGATACGTACCGTCTCGTTGCCCTCACGGGTGTTGACAAGCTTCACGATATACTCACCCTTCTTCGTGTCGGTGCAAGCCTGAGCGAAGAGACCATCCTCACCCGAAGGAGTGGGATTTGAGAGAGAGGTGGTGAGCACGTTGGTACCCTTGTTCTGAGAGAAGAGAGCCTGAATCCAGTAGGATGCCGTGCGGGCGCAACGCAGGTTGTCGAACCAGATGGCATCGGGACGCCACTGCCAACCCTTCACATGAGCGAAGAGAGGAGCGTAGGTGGCCATGTGGACAACATCGGCATTCTTCTCCAGATTGAGCATGAAAGCAGCCTCGTAGATGGAAGCACCTGCGTGGTTGTACTTCTTGCCCTTGTCGTGGCAGGCATACTCGCCGGCAAATACCTTCGGACCGGTGCGGTCGTATTCGTCATAGCGGTTCATCTCGCGTTTGAACCAGTCGATGTTGCGATAGAAGTGCTCGTCAACGAGGTCGGCCTTCTGCTCTTTCATAGCCTCCCAGCCGATATCAAAATTATGGCCCTCGGAATCAGGACCGGAAGTGCCCACAATCTTGATTTCGGGATGAGCCTTGCGCACTGCGTCGGCAACAATCTTCACACGCTTGAAATAGAAATCGCCCCACTGCTCGTTTCCAATACCGAGGAACTTGAGATTGAAGGGAGCGGGATGTCCCATCTCGGCACGCAACTTACCCCACTTGGTGTTTACGCCACCGTTGGCAAACTCGATAAGGTCGTTGCAGTCGTCGATATAGGGCTTGAGAGCAGCCTCTGTGGCAGGCACGTGGGCAGACTCCTTATCCCAGTTCTGATACTGGCATGCCATACCAACATTGAGGATGGGCAGAGGCTCGGAACCGAGTTCCTCGGAAAGCAGGAAGAACTCATAGAAGCCCAGACCATAAGACTGGAAATAATCGGGATAGTAGCGATAGGTATAAGTAGACTCCCAACGGTTCTTGTTGAGAGGACGGTTTTCAACGGGACCTACCGTATTCTTCCACTGATAGCGGGTTTCCAGATTGGCACCCTCGACAATGCAACCGCCGGGGAAGCGGAACACACCCGGACGCATATCATAGAGAGCCTGGGCGAGGTCCTTACGCATACCGTTCTCGTGACCCTTCCATGTGTCCACGGGGAACAGCGAGAGATGCTCCACATCCATCACGCCGTCGCCGTTGCGACCGTTCTCCGAGCAGAGGAACACGCGCAGATTGGCAGCCTCCATAGTACGGTTCGACTTCAGTGTGACGGTGTATTTCTTCCACTCCTTGGAATTAACCTTGATGTCCTGAGAAGCGAAATCCTGATGCTCGTTCATAGTGTACTCGTCAATGAGCTGCACACGCAGCACCTGAGTTTTGCCCTCGGGCACGCGAGCCCAGACGGAGAAACGATATGATGCACCGCGCTTCACACCGATACCGAAGAAGCCTTCGTTCTGAAGACCCGTCCACATATCATTGTGACCGGCACAGGAAAGACGCACGTAATGAGGATTCTTCTCAAAGGGGCCGTCGTTCTTCACTTCCACCTTACCGAAGGCCTGCCATCCCATGAGATGGTCGGGAGTGAACTCGAAAGAGCGGTTCTTAACCAATTCTGCGTAGAGACCACCGTCAGCACCGTAGTTGATATCCTCGAAGAAGATACCGTACATCGTGGGCTGAATGACACTGCCGACCTTACCGGCTTCCACCGTGACAACGTTGTCCTGAGCACTCAGAGACATTGCACTTACTAACGCTGCACAAAAAAGGATTTTTCTTAGTTTCATAGTATGTTTATTTGTGTTTATTCATTTACAGCGTGCCAAATATATAAAAAAGTTGAGAGTTGCGTACAACGCGTAGAAAGTTTTTTTTGAAAATAATTGTTTTTTTTGTATTTTTGCACACGAAATGCAAGTAGACGACCGCCTAAAGCGCTTGATAATAGACAATCGCATGCCACAAGCACTGCTTTTAGCAGGCGATGCGGAGAGTGGAGCCCTGATGAAGGGACTCCGTTTGGCTCGTGCGCTGCTCTGCGAGAAGCAGGACGGCGA
The DNA here is from genome assembly GCA_017958545.1 of Bacteroidaceae bacterium. Classification (GTDB taxonomy): domain Bacteria; phylum Bacteroidota; class Bacteroidia; order Bacteroidales; family Bacteroidaceae; genus Physcousia. The sequence goes on from JAGDCM010000037.1 coordinate 10,018, forward strand.
AGTGTGCGAGAACTGCTCCGGGTGCCACATGACGAGAACGTGGGCACACCCCGACCTTATCTTCTCACTGCCCGTATACAAAAAAAACTCCAACGATCATCCCATCACCGACGACTGGATGAATCAATGGCGCGAAATGCTGGAGGATACGCCAAATCCGAAACTGGAGGACTGGATGGCAAGGATAAAGAGCGAAAACCAGCAACTTACCATATACGTGAGCGAGAGTGACAGACTGCAGCAGAAGCTGCAGTTGCACGCCACTATGGGGGGAAGACGTGTGGTATTTATCTGGCTGCCGGAGAGACTCATGGAACAAGCCGCCAACAAGCTCTTGAAACTCATCGAGGAACCGCCGCAGGGCACACACTTCATTCTCGTGTCGGAGGAACCGGACAAGGTGTTGGGCACAATACAGAGCAGATGCCAGCGTATCGACGTGCCGCAAGGAAAGAGGAAAAAAACGAGTGAAGACGAAAGATATTTCTTCACCTTGTTCGTGGAACTCATGCGATTGGCATACATGCGCAAGATAAAAGACCTGAAGGCATGGAGCGAGGAAGTGAGCCGTATGGGACGTGAAAGACAAGGGCAGATGCTCAGTTATTTCCAGTTCCTGCTGAGAGAGAACTTCATCTACAACCTGAAACGACCGGAAATGGTGTCGCTTTCGAAGGAAGAAGACGAATTCTGCCAGAAATTCTCCCGTTTCATCAACGAAAAAAACATTATCCCTATCATGGAAGAAACCGAACTGGCACAAAGAGACATTGTGCAGAATGTCAATGCACGGATGGTTTTCTTCGACTACGCACTGAAAATAATAATACTCTTGATACAATAATACTATAACATAGGAACACACATGAGTCAAGATAACATTACATACAAAGGCGGAGCGGGACGCGGTCTCTCGGGAAGCGGATGGAATGTGGGCCACTACTGCCAGCACAACGTCTTCGACTATTTTGCCGACCTTCCCGACAACCAAGTAGTTACGGATTTGGTGGAGGTACAATTCAAAAACACCAGAAAAGGATACTATCACAACTGTAACCAACTGGAAATAAAGAAGGGCGACACGGTGGCTGTGGAAGCTTCGCCCGGACACGATATCGGAGTAGTGACACTGACCGGGCGCTTGGCTCAGATGCAGATGCTGAAAGCACACCTCAAGAGCGAAGACGAGGTGAAACGGCTCTATAGGCTGGCGACGGAAGCCGATATGGAGAAGTTTGAAGCAGCCAAAAGCCGTGAGCACAAGACGATGATTGAATCACGCCAGTATGCCAAAGACCTCGGACTGGAAATGAAGATTGGCGATGTGGAGTATCAGGGTGACGGAGGAAAGGCCATCTTTTACTACATCGCGGAGGGACGCGTGGACTTCCGACAACTCATCAAAGTGCTTGCAGAGGCTTTCCACGTACGCATCGAGATGAAACAGATCGGAGCACGTCAGGAGGCCGGGCGCATCGGCGGATTCGGTCCCTGCGGCAGAGAACTATGCTGCGCCACATGGATGAAGAACTTCCAAAGCGTGGGCACAGCCGCTGCACGATTCCAGGATCTCACACTCAACTCACAAAAACTGGCAGGACAGTGCGCCAAACTCAAATGCTGCATGAACTATGAGGTGGATCAGTATATGGAAGCCTCAAGAAAGCTACCTCCGAGAGATGTTGTACTCTCCACACAGGACGGAGATTTCTACTGGTTCAAAGCAGATATACTGGCCGGCACCGTCAGTTATTCGAGCGACAAGCGTCTTGCCGCCAACATCACCACCATCACTGCGGAAAGAGCACTGGAAATCATTGAGATGAACAAGGCCGGAGAAAAACCGCATGCCTTGGAGACGACACGCAAGAACGCCGCACCTGTATCCGTAGATTTGGCCACACAGGACGACCTGCACAGATTTGACGACGTACTCAAAAGCAAGAAAAAGAAAAAGAAGAAGAAAAAACATGCTCAGGCTCAAAATAGCCACGACGCTGATTCTGGCGCTGACGCTTAGCAGTTGCCGCGAGGGAGTGCGCTACCATAGTTTCCTATCCGTTCCGGAAGAAGGATGGAGCCACCGCGACACACTTTCGTACCCCGTGGGTCTGGACACCTTGGCACCATACCGGCAGATATGGGTAGAGGCACGTGTGGAGTGCGACTACCCGTATTCCACTCTGCCGCTTGTCGTCGAACAACGTGCAAAAGAGGGACATATAGAGGACAGTATAACATTATCCCTGTCAGAAGACAGCGTGCGACTCACCGGTAACGGACTGCGACTGCTGCAATATCGTCAGGGACCTTTCACAATAGAAACAGCAACAGAGGAAATACGACTTCGTCATAATGCCGGAGCAGTAAAACTGTTGGGCATCAAAGAAATTGGAATAGAAGTGGAAATCGCTGAAGAAAACGAAGATTCACGTGTGTTTGAGGCGCTTCCTGCCCGCGTCGATCCTAAGAAATATAAAAAGAAGAAGAGTGAAGCCCCAGAGGCTGCTACCTCCATAACTGAAGAACGGCAAGGGGATACCTATCACAGGAGTGAGCCCCAATACCATCCCCACATTGATGAACACGTGGAAAAGGAATATACTAAGGACACAATAGCCATAGATACGGCCAAAAGCACTGACCTGCCTCTCAGACAAAGCGATGAGACGGAGAATGAGAGCCAGGAACAGCATTAATACCACCGCACATCCCACAAATCCTTCTTCCTCGCCCACCGTACAGAAGATGAAATCCGTGTCCTGTTCTGGCACATATTTGAGTTTTGTCTGAGTACCGCAGAGAAAGCCCTTACCCCTGAGACCGCCGCTTCCGATAGCAATCTGAGCCTGTATCACGTTGTATCCCGCACCCTTAGGGTCATCCTCCAGACCAAGCAGCACCTTGACACGCGTCTGCTGATGAGGCTGCAGGACATCCGTCAAAAGATAGTCTACACTGTAGAAAGTGACAATACTGCCGAGAGTAAACAACGCTATATAGACGTAGCGCATCACATGGTCCTTGAAAGCTAACAGCACAAGATAAATAATATCAACCACCAGCAATAACAGTACTACCCAAGAGGCATCGAACGGTAACACGTAATGACTGAATGATGCTGCACACACAATTATAAGTAGTCCAAAAAGAGACATGCGCAGAGACTCTCTTCTATCCTCTCCATAAATCAACAGGAGAACTGACATGAAAATATGTATCAGAGAAAGTACCAGATATTCTCCCGTCTTTATTTGCTCAACACCCCACAAAGGCAACTCTGCATAACGGGCTCCTATCACAAAATACATCACTGCTGCAATACCCGTAAATAGTATGCTCCCCGTCATTCCCTCACGATAGCACATTAAAAAGAAAGCCGCATACACCAAGGCACTTCCCGTCTCTTTTTGCATTATGATAAGACCCATCGGTACAAGGAATATCAGGGATGCCAATATCAGATGCAACCACTTTGACAGCCTCAGCTTATATGTACTTATCACTTTTGCAGCACACAACGCAGTAGTAAATTTCGCAAATTCTGCCGGTTGCAGTTTGAACCCATGACCCAAATCAATCCACGAGAGGCTGCCTTTCGTGTCATGTGCAAAAAAAGGTGTTACCACAAGAATGGCTATCATGCCAACATATAACACATAGGACAGAGACTCTATTATACGTTCGTCCACACTGAGCACCACGATGCCAAGAACTATTGCCGTACCAATCCACATGAGTTGCTTGCCGCTACGGCTGGCGAAGTCGAATATGCTGCCGCCCACATCGAAATCGTAACTGGCACCGCACACACTCACCCATCCCATTACCATTAGAGCAACATAGAAGAGGATGGTAATCCAGTCTACAGAGTTCCATACGGAAAATTTCTCATTCTTCATCCTCTACCGTGTTTGCTATAATATGACGATTCTGGAACATCTCTGCCTTCATTTCCGACTGATTTGAAAGATGTCCGTTGATATACTGCTCCATCAGCAAAGCCCCTATCGGCACTCCGTAAGTAGCACCCCACTCTCCGTTCTCCACATACACACAGATAGCAATCTTCGGGTCATCCTTTGGAGCAAATCCCATGAATGCGGAATGGTCCTTACCGTGAGGATTCTGAGCAGTACCTGTTTTTCCGCAAACTTCATACATAGACGTCTCTGCCGAACGACACGTTCCTCCCGTCACAGCCCGGCGCATACCTTCCACCACCAATTCGTAGTTCTGTCTGTCCACCATGGTGTAGCGTCTCGTGCGATAAATAGAATCCAGAGGCTCGTCTTGAATATGTTTCACGATATGCGGAGTGATAAACCAACCGCGATTGGCTATTGTGGCACCCAAATTAGCAATCTGCAAAGGAGTGAGAGTCACCTCTCCCTGTCCGATGGATATACTGATAATGGTAAGAGCGTTCCACGAACCGCGATACGCCTTATCATAGAATGCTGCGTTGGGAATCATGCCACGCTTCTCTCCTGGAAGATCCACACCAAGGGCATAACCGAATCCCATTGACACCATATAGTCTTTCCATGTTGTCATAGCATCCTGCACAGTCGGGTACTTGTGCCTGTTGCTAAACATACTCAACAAACCCCAACAGAAGAACGCATTGCACGAAGTGGCAATTGCCGGTTCGAGTGGAAGCGGCGCTCCGTGAGAGTGACATCCCACAGTAAGACCGCCATAATGAAAACCGCGCGAACAGGGGAATGGCGTAGACGGTGTGATGATACCTTCCTGAAGGAACGTGAGTGCCTGCCCGGTCTTAAACGTACTGCCGGGAGGATATGTACCCATAATAGCACGATTAAGCAAAGGCTTATTTGGATCCTGACTGAGTTTGAGATTGTTTTTCCCCCTTTGACGTCCCACCATAATACGTGGATCGTAAGCCGGGGAAGACACCATGCAGAGAATCTCTCCGGTATTCGGTTCAATCGCAACAATTCCGCCTTTCTTGCCCTCCATCAGCCTCTCACCAAGTGCCTGTAGGTCGGCATCAATGGACAAAGTGATATTCTTTCCCGGAACGGGCATCTTATCGTACTTTCCACCCTGATAATGTCCTTTTATACGACCTCGCGCATCTCGCAGGAGGATTTCCTCTCCCTTAATGCCACGAAGCTGTTTCTCGTAATATCTTTCCACACCGAGTTTACCGATGTAGTCTCCCATCTTATAATAGTCGTCCGACTCAATATCTTTGGGACCAACCTCACCCACATCACCCAGAATATGCGCTCCTATCGGGCGTTCGTATTGACGGATGCTGCGCTTCTGAATATAGAAGCCCGGATAATGAAACAGTTTCTCACGGAATCTGGAAAACTCCTCCACGGAAAGCTGAGACATGAACAACTGCTGCGTGTAACGGCTGTAACCCGGGTTTCTCCACGGATCCTTTATCTCCTCCATACGCCGGATGTACCATGTCTTGTCAATACCTAAGTCACGACACAGACCTGCAGTATCGACACCCAACTGTTCATTCATCACAACCATAATGTCATAAGCCGGTTGGTTGTATACCAGCAACTGCCCCTTACGGTCTCTTATCGCTCCTCTTGCAGGATACTGCACTCTATGATAGAACGCATTGCTGTCTGCCTTTACACGAAAGTCTTCACTGAGAAGTTGGAGAAAAAAGAGACGAACGAGATAGATGAGTACAATAACTACAGCTATACCTCCTATGACCCACTTCCTGTTTTCTATGTTATAGTCTCTTTCTTCTAACATAATCCAACAAAAGTCCCAGCGGATAAGACACTAAAAGAGAGGTGAGACACGACATGCTCATACCTGAGAAATCTGTAAAACTAAAATCCTCAAGCGCAAAGAACACTATGTGATATATCAGAAAGAGAACAAGCAAATAAAACAAATATTTTAGCACCCCTATCGAACTGTATGACGGTTCTGTGGTCTCCATTGCCTCCTTCGGCACAAGAGCGCGGAGCAAAGGTCGCTGTACGAAAGCAGCACAGGTAAGTGCCGCAGCACTCATACCCGTAGTACCGGAGAAGATATCTAAAATCAGGCCGCTCAGAAACGATGCTATCATCAACCTGATAGAGGGCGTGTTCAACGGAGCCCACGCCACAAACATCACCATCACCATCGGGATGGCATACGTGCCCAGATGGATATGATTCAAAACCACGACCTGCAAGAGGAGCAATGCAGAAAGTTGCATCAACCGGCGTAAGACGTCTTTACCCTGCATATCCTAATTGTTTTTAATCACTACCACATTCTCCAGACAAGCCATATCCGTAGACAACTGCACAGAGAGACGGAAACTCAATCCGTCAGGCGAAGTCCCGATTTTATTTATTCTTCCCACAAATATACCCGCCGGGAACACCTGTGAATAACCGCTTGTTTCCACAGCCTGTCCCACCTTGATACGAGCATGGTGAGGCACATCGTCCATCGTAGACACCAGCATATTGCCACCTTGCCAATGAAGATATCCAATATAACCGGTGCCGCGTATACGGCATGTAATGTTGCTTCTCGTATTGAGAATGCTCATCACCTGAGAGCAGTGAGCACCCACCTGAGTGACGATACCTACGATACCCGTACCGCATGCCACACCCATACCTTCCTCCACTCCGTCTTTACTGCCGCGGTCTATGGTAAGTGTATTGTCCAGAAGCCACACACTGCAAGAAGTGACTCTCGCCTGTATCAATTCACACCCTCTCAGACTCTCCGCCAGAATGCGTTCCGTTTCCGTGCTGTCATGACTGAGCACCTCGACAGCCTCGCGCAGTTGCGCTATCTGCTGCTGCAACATGAAATTACGCTGGGTGAGTTCGCGGTTGTCACTTATCATGTGACTATATCGCAGGATACTTGTCTCCATGCCAAGCAACTTGGATGCCACAATATTCGACTGGGTAAAGAAAACACTTCCCTGGTAGTTGTTGTGTTGCACAACAAGAAACAGACTTGTTCCCTCCAAAAGGAGGAAAACAAGCCAGTGTAACTTTTTCCACAGAAAAGTGAATATCGCTCTCAACTACATCAAGAATGGGAAGTTGTTGATATTCTTGAGAACAACACCCGTACCCTTCACAACACTATGAAGCGGGTCTTCTGCTACGTGGAACGGAATATTAAGTTTATCTTGGAAACGTCTGCTCAGACCACGGAGCAGGGCTCCACCGCCGGTAAGCCAGATACCGTTGTGTACAATATCTGCGTACAGTTCGGGGGGAGTATCCTCAAGAGCTGCAAGAATGGCACTTTCAATCTTTGCTATCGTTTTCTCCAGACAGCGGGCCACTTCCTGATATGTGACACTAACCTCCATAGGCAGGGCGGTAATCTTATTCGGACCGCACACAACGAAATCTTCCGGAGCCTCATCACCCAAATCAGACAAAGCACTGCCCACATTTATCTTGATACGCTCTGCCATACGTTCACTGACACGCACATTGTGCTGACGGGACATGTATTCCTGAATGTCTTCCGTGAACTCATCACCGGCGATACGCAAACTCTTGTCGGAAACGATACCGCCCAGGGAAATCACGGCAACCTCCGTGGAACCGCCGCCGATGTCAACCACCATATTACCCTCCGGGGCAAGAACGTCCAAACCGATACCGATCGCAGCTGCCATCGGTTCGTACACTAGATATACCTCGCGGGCTCCGGCACGCTCTGCACTGTCGCGCACAGCACGCAGTTCCACCTCCGTAGAACCGCTGGGAACACCAATCACCATCCTCAGAGAAGGTGTGAAGAGATGCTTGCCCGTATCCACCATCTTGAGCAGCCCGCGCATCATCAATTCGCACGCATTGAAGTCTGCTATAACTCCGTCTCTAAGAGGACGGACCGTGCGGATGTCCGGACTCGTTTTTTCATACATCATCTTGGCTTTCTCGCCAACAGCAACCATCGCACCCGTCTGGCGGTTCATTGCTACCACACTGGGCTGATCCACCACAATGCGGTTGTCGCAAATGATGACGGTGTTTGCTGTACCAAGGTCCATCGAGACCTCTTTTGTAAAACTAAAAAATCCCATGATTTTCTAATTGTTTCTCCTTACTTGCAAAAATATGAATGGATAGCGGTATCGTAGTGACTGCTGACACCGAATGCCTGCTTTGCAAACCACTTTCTGTCCTCTATCTCGCTTTCGCCGCCCTTCTTCTGAAGCAAGTCGAGCAGAGGCTTATACTCAGCTTTGGAGGGAACGATGATAACATCCCTGAAATTCTTCGCACCGGCTCTGATGAGAGAAATGCCGCCTATATCTATCTTCTCAATGATATCTACCTCGCAGGCTCCGCTCTTAACAGTCTCCTCGAAAGGATACAAATCCACAATTACGAGATCGATTGCAGGAATCTCGTACTGTGCCATCTGCTGCTGGTCGCCCTCGTTCTCACGACGTCCCAGAATACCTCCGAACACTTTGGGATGCAGTGTCTTCACTCTGCCGCCGAGAATACTCGGATATGATGTCACATCCTCCACCTTAGTGCAGGGAATGCCCAAACTCTCAATGAAAGACTGCGTACCGCCTGTAGAAAGCAGCTCCACTCCCTGAGCGTGCAACGTCTTGAGAATCTCATCCAGCCCATCCTTATGGAAAACACTAACAAGAGCGCGTCTGATTTTTCTGTTTTCTGCCATATTTGTAATACCTATGATTTGTTATTCCACATTTTTCGTGCGCAAAATTATAAAAAAATGAGGAGTTAATCTCCATACTGTTTTCAAAAAAGACGGCATAAAGAGTTTTTTTTATATTTTTGCACACGAACACACAGTCAAGCGATGAAAAATATTCTATTTATATCTGTTTTCCTTTGTTTTTTTCTCAATAATATCAATGCCGTAGAGAGGCGTGATTCCCTGCTTTCCGAATGGCGCTTCCACCTTGGAGAAGCAGAAGGCGGAGAGTTGGAGAATCTGAACGACAGTCTATGGGAGAAAGTAAGCGTTCCGCACGACTGGGCCATTACGATGCCATTCTCCAGAGACAATGATTTACAGAAAGTTGCCGTTACACAAAACGGAGAATCCGTTGCCACTTGGAAGACCGGTCGCACAGGCGGGCTGCCTTGGATGGGAACTGGCTGGTATCGCACCCGTTTCCGCACTCCGCAGGGAATCACCAAATCCACAGGGTCCGTCACTCTGCTCGTCGACGGAGCCATGTCCCATTCGCTTGTCTTCATCAACGGACAGCGCATCGGAATTTGGCCATACGGCTACAACAGTTACACCTTCGACCTGACTCCGTATCTGAAGGAAAATGACGAAGAGAACATTCTTGCCATCCGCCTCAACAATCCCAACGAAAGCAGCCGCTGGTATCCGGGAGCAGGACTCTTTCGCAGAGTTCATCTCATCACCGCACCCAAGGTGCACGTTCCGGTGTGGGGAACCAGTGTTGCCACCGCCCAAAAAGACAAATCCTCGTGGGATGTGATGCTCACCACCGCCATTTCCGGGACGTCTTCATACAAGATTATTGTTGAGACGGATATCATCGACCCACAGGGACGCACCGTCGCCTCAAACACGGACTTCACGTCTCCAGGAAATGACGGAGAAACCGAGCTTGCCCAGCACTTCACCGTTCCGCAGCCCGAACTGTGGACTCCAGAGACGCCGCATCTCTATCGTGCCTGCTCGCGCATCACTGAAAACGGAGTGGTCGTCGACACCTTTACCACGAGCTTTGGAATCCGTCAAGTGGAACTGAAACAGGGAGAAGGCTTCTTCCTCAACGGAGAGAAACGCAAGTTCCGCGGCGTGTGCCTTCATCACGACCTGGGTCCCCTTGGAGCTGCCGTTCACAGGGATGCACTGCGCCACCAGCTTCTCATGCTGAAAGCCATGGGAGCAGACGCAATCCGCACCTCACATAATATGCCCGACCCGCAACAGGTTGAACTGTGCGACTCCATCGGTCTCATGGTGATGGTGGAATCCTTCGACGAATGGACCACTGCCAAATGTAAGAACGGCTACCACTGCTGGTTCAACGAGACGACCTATACCCCGAAAGCTGAATATCCGATGGTCTGGGCACAGCACGACCTGCGGAACATGATACGCAACTTCCGCAATCATCCTTCCGTTGTCATGTGGAGCATCGGCAACGAGATACCCCAGCAGCACACAGAGGAAGGCAAGGAACTGGCGAAGGCCATGCAGTATTTCTGCCACGAGCAGGATCCCACACGCCCCGTGACATGCGGCATGGATCAGGTGCAGGGCATCCTTCGCAGCGGTTTTGCCGACGCACTCGACGTGCCCGGTCTTAACTATCGCACACATCTCTACGAGAAAGCCTACGAGACTCTTCCCCAGAAATATATACTCGGTTCGGAGACTGCATCCACGGTATCCTCGCGCGGGGTGTATTTCCGTCCGCTGGCTCTGCGCAAAGATGCCAAGCACGACGGTCATCAGTCTTCCGGCTACGACACGGAAGCATGTTCGTGGAGCAATGTTCCCGATGAGGATTTCCGTCTGCAGGACGACTTCGACTGGACGATGGGACAGTTCGTATGGACCGGTTTCGACTATCTCGGCGAGCCCTCACCCTACGACACCGACGCCTGGCCCAGCCACTCCTCCCTCTTCGGCATCATCGACCTTGCATCCATTCCCAAAGACCGCTACTATCTCTATCAGAGTCAGTGGCGCGACTCCGGCACGTTCCATGTTCTGCCGCATTGGAACTGGAATGCGGGCGACACCGTTCCCGTAGTAGCATACAGTCAGTGTCCCGCGGCGCGACTCTACGTCAACGGCAAACTGCAAGGAGAAGTCCATAAACTCTCCCGCGAGGAGAGCGAGGCCCTGAAGGGCAAAGACCCTCTCTGGCTCCTCAAACGCTACAGACTCATCTGGCCGGCTGTACCGTATCAGGCAGGAGAACTGAAGGTGGAGTTTCTGGATTCTAAGGGCAATGTCGTTCACACAACAACAAAACGCACTGCCTCCAAGCCTCATCATCTGCAAGTGGAGACATCCTACTACACTCCGGGCGACAATCTCTGCTACATCACCGTATCTATGGTGGACAAAAAAGGCAACCTGTGTCCCGACGACGCATCTCTCGTGGAATTCTCAGTGAGCGGCAATGCCCGTTTCAAAGCTGCGGCAAACGGAGACCCCACTTCCCTAGACCCCTTCCAGCAGCCACGTATGCACCTCTTCTCCGGTCAGTGTACAGTGATTGTGGAGACTGAGGGGAGCGACAGTTTCACACTCACTGCCGCCAGCGGTAAGATAAAGGGAAGCATCACTGTTCCCGCAGGTCGTTGACCACCAGCGATGCCAGCGTCATTCCGAAGGTGGCTGTCACCTGCATCAAACTGCCGTTGCCATTGGCCTCAAAGCAGTTCCTGCCAGCAGTCTCTTCGCTGTAGACGCACTTGAACTTTCTCTTCGGGAAGCGTTCCTGCTTCTTGTACTGCGTGCGAAGAGCTCTTGCCAGAGCATCTCCCTTCACCTTCCAGAACTCCGCCACACGCACCCGTGTAGGATCTGTTCTCAGCGCAGCACCCATACTGCAGAACAGTTTGCATTCGGGATTCTCCAGTGCCCTGCATATCAGGTCCGACTTATCTCTCAGCGAATCAATGCAGTCCACCACGTAGTCATAGTTCTCCAGATGGAAACTGTCAGCGGTCTCTGAGGTGTAGCGTTTGGTTAATGCCGTGATGTCCGCCTCCGGATTTATTTCGCGCAGTCTCTCTGCCAACACCTCCACTTTCGGCCTGCCGATAGTCTTGGTCGTAGCCATCAGCTGTCTGTTGCAGTTGGACTCCGCAACCTCATCGCTATCCACCATCGTGAGATGGCGCAATCCTGTGCGAATCAATGCTTCAGCGCACCAGGACCCCACTCCGCCAACACCAAAAATAATGACGCGAACCTCTTTAATCCGCGTCATAACCTCATCGCCTAAAATAAGTCTTGATCTTATCTCCCTCATCGCGTAGCGGGAAAGGGACTTGAACCCTTGACCTTCGGATTATGAATCCGACGCTCTAACCAGCTGAGCTATCCCGCCTTTTTCAAAAGCGGTGCAAAGGTATGACAAATAATCTAAACAAGCAAACTTTTTGACAACAAAATTAATCAATATGCCCATTTTTTTGTAATTTTGCACCGTCATTTGTGCGTACACGCGGAACATGCGTATGAGAATATTACGGAGATTGGACTGGTATGTATTGAGAAGTTATCTGCTTCTCTTTGCTGGCACTTTCTTTGTCTGCCTGTTCATTTTCATGCTGCAGTTTCTCTGGCGCTACGTCGACGACCTCGTCGGAAAGGGTCTTTCGTGGCTGGTGCTGGGCAAGTTTTTCTTCTACGCATCGCTCACTCTGGTGCCCATGTCCCTACCCCTTGCCGTACTGCTTGCTTCGCTCATCTCGTTCGGCAACATGGGAGAAAAGCTCGAACTGCTCTCCATGAAAGCTGCCGGTGTGCCCCTGATACGCATCATACTGCCGGTGCTCATTTTCGCCATACTGATATCCTTCGGCAGTTTCTTCTTCCAAAACCGTGTGGGTCCCGAGGCCACGCGCCAGCTGGCCACCCTTCTGTGGAGCATGCGCCAGAAGAATCCCGAGGTGGAGATTCCCGAAGGCATCTTCTACAGCGACATCCCCGGCTACAATCTCTTCATCGAGCACAAGAACAAGGAGACCGGTATGCTCTACGGCATGATGATATACACCACCGGCGGCGGTCTCGACAACACACAGATTGTCCTTGCCGACTCAGCCCGCATGCAGTCCACTGAAGATCACATGCACCTGAAGATGACGCTCTACAGCGGCGAGCGCTTCCGCAACATGGATGCCCAGAGCGGCAAGATGCTCAGAGCCTCCATACCCTACATGCGCGAGACCTTTGTCAGGGAAGTGGACATCATCCAGTTCGACAACAACTTCTCGATGATGGATGCCAACCTCTTCAACAACAACGCCCAGACAAAAGACCTCTCGGCCATACAGTACGGCATCGACTCCCTCTCCTCTGCTCTGGATTCCATGGGACACCGCTTCTACGACAATGCCCGCGCCTACTATCTCATGAGGGATGTGCCGAAGAACGGGGCCGACAGCGTCACCCGCCTCCAACGTCTCGAGCACATGCTTTCCGTAGCTTCTCCGTTGGACTCTGTGCTCTTGTCCCAGTCCACGGAAGACCAGCAGCGCACACTGCGCGCAGCCACCAGCAGAGCCCACTCCACGCTTTCCGAGTTCGAGTTCCGAGGTCTCGTCACGGAAAACATGAATATGTCGCTGCGCACCCATCTTCTCGAGTGGCAACGCAAATTCTCCCTCTCCCTGGCCTGCCTGATATTTTTCTTCATCGGCGCCCCGCTGGGTGCCATCATACGCAAGGGCGGACTCGGCGTACCGGTTGTCGTCTCCGTGCTCATCTTCATTTTCTACTACATCATCAACGTGGCCGGCGAGAAGATGGCAAAGCAGGGCGAGTGGAACATGCTCTTCGGTGCCTGGCTCTCGTCCATGATACTGGCTCCCATCGGCGCGTTCCTAATCAGCCGTGCCAACAAGGACTCCATGGTGTTCAACATCGAGGGCTACCGCCATTTCTTCATGACGGTGCTTGGTCTGCGCTACACTCGCAAACTCATGCGCAAGGAGGTCATCATCGAGGAACCCGACTACCCGCGCCTCATCACGGAACTGAACACCCTTGCCGCCGACTGCAAGCGCTATCAGGAGATACATCATCTGCGCCGTTTCCCCTCCTACTGGCGTCTGTTCTTCCGCTATCGCGAGGACCGCGAGGTGATAAGCATCTCCGAGAGACTCGAACAGATTATCGAGGAACTGCACAATTCGCGCGACAACGTCGTCATCGGCGGCATCAACGAATACCCCATACTCGTGCCCGACGCCCACACGCGCCCCTTCCACTCCAGCCGTCTGTGCCTTGCCGCAGGACTTTTCTTTCCTCTCGGCATATTCTTCTGGTTCAGGGTGTGGCGCTTCCGCATACGTCTGTGGCGCGACTTCACGCAGATACAGAAACTCTCGCCCATGATTGCGGAGCGTATCGAACTGCATGTACTATCACAGGAAATATCGGATAAACTATCATAATGAAACAAACAGCAATCAGTCAGATAGAGGCAGCTCTTGATGATTTCAAGGACGGCAAATTCGTCATCGTGGTGGATGATGAGGATCGCGAGAACGAGGGCGACTTCATCACCGCTGCCGAGATGATAACGCCAGAGAAGGTCAACTTCATGCTGCAGAACGGGCGCGGCGTGCTCTGCGCTCCCATCACCATATCGCGGGCTCACGAACTGGAGCTCAGCCGCCAAGTGGAGGAGAACACCTCCATGCTGGGCACTCCGTTCACCGTCACGGTGGACCTCCTCGAGGGATGCACCACCGGCGTCTCCGCCCACGACCGCGCAGCCACCATACGTGCTCTGGCCGACCCAGCGAGCAAGCCCTCCGACTTCGGTCGCCCGGGTCACATCAATCCCCTCTACGCCCAGGACAAGGGTGTCCTGCGTCGCGCCGGCCACACAGAGGCAGCCATCGACCTGGCACGCCTCTCCGGACTGCAGCCTGCCGCAGCCCTCATTGAGATACTCAATCCCGACGGCACCATGGCACGCATGCCGCAGCTGGAGGAGGTTGCCCGTCAGTTCGGCCTTAAGATAATCACCATCCGCGACCTCATCGCCTACCGTCTGCAGCGCGAGAGCCTTGTGGAGCGCGGCAGCGAGGCCGACCTCCCCACACAGTGGGGTCATTTCCGCATCATACCCTTCCGCCAGATATCCAACGGTCTCGAACACGTGGCCATCATCAAAGGTACCTGGGAGGAAGACGAACCCGTTCTCGTGCGCATGCACTCCTCCTGCGCCACGGGAGACATTTTCGGCAGCCAGCGCTGCGACTGCGGCGCACAGCTCCACCGCTCCATGCAGATGATTGAGGAGGCTGGCAAGGGAGCCGTCATCTATCTCATGCAGGAGGGACGAGGCATCGGCCTGATGAACAAGATTGCGGCATACGTCCTGCAGGAACAGGGCGACGACACCGTGGATGCCAATCTTCATCTGGGCTTCAAGGCCGACGAGAGGGACTACGGCGTGGGCGCACAGATACTGCGCTCGCTGGGACTATCCAAGATACGCCTCATCACCAATAACCCCGTCAAGCGCGTGGGGCTCGAGGGCTACGGACTGGAAATCGTGGAGAACGTACCCATCGTCGTGGAACCCAATCCATACAACAAACGCTATCTCGAAACAAAACGTGTCCGTATGGGCCATAAACTATAAGGCCCCCCTACCCCCTTTGGGGGAGTATCCGGAGACAAACGATAAATAAATTAAAAACTTAATAAAAAGAACAAATAACATGGAACAAAAGAACAATTGCTCCTCACCCAAAGGGGGAGGACGGGAGGGGGCCATCCTCTCTGAAAGATTAAACCGACTGGCTCCCAGTGCCACACTGGCAATGAGCCAGAAGAGCAGCGAACTGAAAGCTCAGGGCGTTGATGTCATCAACATGAGTGTCGGCGAACCCGACTTCAACACACCCGAACACATCAAACGCGCCGCCATCAAGGCCGTTGAGGACAACTGGACCCGCTACAGCCCCGTGCCGGGCTATCCCGAACTCAAGAAAGCCATCGTGGCCAAGCTCAAGAACGAGAACGGTCTCGACTACGCTCCCTCGCAGATTCTCTGCAGCAACGGTGCCAAGCAGTCGGTCTGCAATGCCATCATGGCTCTTGTGAATGCCGGCGACGAGGTCATCATCCCCGCCCCCTACTGGGTGAGCTATCCCCAGATGGTGCTGCTGGCCGAGGGCACTCCCGTCTACGTGGCATGCGGCATCGAGCAGGATTTCAAGATGACTCCCGAGCAGCTTGAGAAGGCCATCACTCCCAAGACACGCGCCCTCATCCTCTGCTCTCCCTCCAACCCCACCGGCAGCGTCTATTCCTCCGCCGAACTGGAGGCTCTCAAGGATGTGCTCCTGCGCCATCCCCGTGTCATCGTCATTGCCGACGAGATTTACGAGCATATCAACTATGTGGGCGCTCACGCCTCCATGGCACAGTTCCCCGACATCAAGGAGCGCGTTGTCATCATCAACGGTGTCTCCAAGGCCTATGCCATGACGGGCTGGCGTATCGGTTTCATTGCCGCTCCCGAGTGGATTGTCAAGGGCTGCAACAAGCTGCAGGGCCAGTACACATCAGGTCCCTGTTCCGTGTCGCAGAAGGCAGCCGAGGAGGCCTACTCCGGTCCTCAGGACTGTGTCGAGGAGATGCGTCAGGCTTTCGAGCGCCGCAAGAACCTCATCGTATCTCTGGCAAAGGAGATTCCAGGTCTTGAGGTGAACGACCCCCAGGGTGCTTTCTATCTCTTCCCCAAGTGCAGCAGCTTCTACGGCAAGAGTGCAGAGGGTCGCACCATCAACAACTCCACCGACCTTGCCATGTATCTCCTCGAGGTGGGTCATGTGGCCACTGTGGGCGGTGATGCTTTCGGCAGCCCCGAGTGCTTCCGCATGAGCTATGCCACCAGCGACGAGAACATCCGTGAGGCCATGCGCCGCATCAAGGAGTGCCTCGCCCGTTTGAAGTAATACCTTATATAAATAATAAGAAGCAGGCTGCCGGTGTTATCTGGCAGCCTGTTTCTGTTTTTTTGGGGGTGCTAATACATCTCTAATACCTCCGTTTTGACGCTGCGATAAAAGTTGAATCACGCAGACTACTCTTTTATTTTTACATGAGTGTGGTCTTCTTCCGCAGTTTCGCAGGCGCACTGGGGACTCTGAGGCCACTCTGCGGCTACTCTGAGAATACTCTAAGTTGCCGTTTGTGATTTGTAAGCCGCTGATAATCAAGACGGATTTTCTGCGTTTTCTTCAAACGGAAGCCAAGAAACACGTGCGATGTGTGGTAATTTTATTTTACATCTGCAAAAAAATCGAATCGAACAATCGGACAAGTGGACTGGCTAATTTTGTGCCCCTTAAAAAGACAGGCTGCCCGGCATCCCGGACAGCCTGTTTTAATTAACGGAAGCCGCTACCGCCGCCGCCTGAGTGACCACCACCTCCGCCATAGCTGCTGTAGCCGTCGTCTCCGCTGCTGCTCCTGCGTTCGCGACGCTCTCTTTCCCTTTCGTACTCCTCCACTTCCTTTTGTTCCTTATAAGTCATGTAGGAATGGGCGAAGAGCAGGGATGAGGTGATGGTCTCGGTAAGGGGAGCAATGTCTTCAAACAGTTGCTCTGCACCTATCATGTCGTTCAGTTCCGCCACGTCGGGGGCTATCTTTTTCATATCCTTGCGCACCTGGTCGGCAATGCCGTAGAAGGATGCAAACACCAGATACTCCTTCCACAGCGCAACTTCCTCTATGTAGCGCTCCCCTACTAGTGAGAAGTCCTTGAGATACCGCAGGAAACCTACCACCTGCATGGCATTCTCCCTGTTCAGCAGTTTCTCGTCCAGTATTCCTCCCGTCAGTCTGTTGAGCATATTGGCAAACGGACGCCATTGCATGGGATTCTCTTTTATATAATCACTCAGCTCGTCCGGTTGCAGCACATGGTCTTCCGCCGCTGCATCATACAGCAGTTTCTGCAGGTGATACTCTATGCCTGCATCGTTGAGGTAACCTTTGAAGTTTTCCTCTGTCTCCCTCCACTGACTGATTTTTATTGCCTTGTTACCTGGCAGTTCATACGTTCTGGAGTATCTGTTGTGCACCAGCATATCCTTGATATCCTCGCCCTTTTCCGGCTTGACGGGTTCGCTCACATGGAACAGTTTCCTTACTTTCCCGTCTGCCTCGTCCACCGTTATACTTATCTTTTTCCGGTATATCATACGAAGGACAAAGGCTTCAAACATATGTTGCAGATTGTAGGTAAGGTCGAGCGTTTCACCTCCGTACGAATAGGAGTAGGTATTCAGAGTGTCAAGTATCACACCCGAGAGGAGCAGATTGCCCCCCAACGGCAGGTTGCGCCAGTAAGGCACCTCGTTGAGTTTTTTGCCGTCCGTGAGTCCGCTGACCAAAGTCATGACACGCTCTTCCTCCTGCTTCTGCCGCTTCTTGTCGCGCTTTGTCACCATGAATGCCGCAACTACTATGCCTATTATGACCAAACTCCCTCCGAGCAGTCCCCAGTCAGGGCCGCTCGGCTCCGGTGCCACATCGTCGTGACGCGGAACTCCGTTGCCTGGCTGCGGCGACACGGCATCGCCCAGTCCGGCATCCTCAAGGTTGTAGTCGCTGCCCTCAAGTGCCTTGCGCTTCACGGTTTCCTTGAATGAGGCATCCAGCTTCAGCGCGGGTTCGAAGAGTCCCTTGTTCAGCTGCAACATGATAATAATCCTGTCGCCGTTTCTCATGGGCGAATCATTGGAGGCAATACACGTACCCTCATCGAATCCCTTGTAACCGTAGTAACCGAATGCCCATATACCCGTATTCTCCCTTGTGAGCGAGTCTTCCTCATATGCTATCGTCACAAAAGCCTTCTGTGCGGGCGAGTTGGACGCTTCGTAGAAAGAATGGCAGAAACCGTCATAGTCAGTGTATGCCTTCACGAGGTTGGTGACGGTATAGCAGATGTAATACGTGCGCTTGCCCGCATCACCTATTCCCCAGCAAAGTTCCACGCCTTTTCCTGTGCGGTGATAGCCACAGCGTCCTTTTTTATCTGCACGTGAGCGGTCGATGTCCCACTCGTCTTCAACAACGTATTCAGTGTCTGTGTCGTCAAACACCTTGAGGTTGCACACTTCCATGTTGTCCATATTGTTGAAGGTGATGAAGCCTTCCGTACCTTCTGTGCCCACCTGCACATCACGGCGCTCTATGATGCGGGCACTGCCGTCCTTCTTCAGCGTGACCTTCATGAGCAGCTTATCCAGAGAATGCTGCCCGCATACCGCTGATGATATGACACATAGCAGCGATATTAATGCTATATATTTTCTCATAACCTGCTCTTTAGAACAATTCCGGCATACCTTTCTTCTTCCCGTCGTCAGCCTTCAGATAGTCCTTCGCGCCGAAGTGCAGGAGACCGGCAACGAAACTCGACGGCCACTGGCGCACGTAGCGGTTCATGCGTGTAGCGGAGTCGTTGTATATCATACGAGCCATGCGCACGTTTTCCTCAAAGCTTTCTATGCCGGACATTGCCTTCTCATAGAGTCCCGATGCCTTGAGTTCCGGGTAGTCCTCCCTCACGGCCATGAGTTTGCCCATGACCTCGGTGAAGGCCGTCTGCTCCCGTTCGACATCCCCGGCTGAGCGCACTTCCACACCTCTGCGCGCCTCTATCGCCTTTATCAGCGTGTCGCTCTCGTATTTCGCATACGTCGACGCAGCCTTTGCCAAGGCCAGAAGAGCATCCCATCGCGAGTTCATCTGCACCTCTATCTGGCTCAGCGCATTACTGCATTTCTCATCCAGATTCACAAGTTCACGCTGAGTGGAGATAAACCACATAAACACCACTGCTGCTATGATTACCAGCAGACCAGCCACTACCAAACCACTTATCATTTCCATAATTTATGCGTTTTCGTTTTGGTTTTCTTGCCCTGAGTTTGTCGAAGGGTCGTCTTCGTTTTCGTCCCAGTTTTCGTCTTCGTTTTCGTATACTGGTGGAACGAATCTCCTTACGCACTTCATGTTTGTAATGAATTTTATTCCGAAGGCACCGTCTCTCACGTAGGCTATGCATGTATCGCCCTCTGAAACAAGGTTATAATACTCGAAGGGGTAGTCACCGGATATTGACTCCTCCTTTCCGTCATCGAGGAAGCGGAAACTCATATTGTATTTGTCCACCGTGCTGTGTTCCTCCACATCTTCCTTATTGCCGAAAAGGTCTTTTCTCTGCTTTATGGTAAGATATTCGCTGTGATGGTGCTTGTGGTATGTTATCACGCACAGACGCTCCACAGGGGGATTGTTCTTTGCCGTCTGATAGCTGATGCGTTCCAGAAGCAGATTGAAACAGCCGAAGATGAGCAGCAGTATTCCTGCAACGCATGTCACGATAAGCGCACTGCGACGTATGGATTTCTTGAATATGCACACTATTCCCACTACGCACAGGATGCAGAATATCGTGGCAAACAATGTTGCAACGGCATCACTGATGGGATTGATGCTCACAATGGATTTCGGGAATCCCCCGACCACTGCCACACCAACTGCACCCACTCCTGCCAGTACCAACAGTGAAATCAGCACGAATTTCAAAAACTTGTTCTCCACCGGCTTAATTCCGGGATAATCGTCGTTTTTCATAGCTGTGAGGTTTTTAGTTTATGGTTTAGTGATTATGAATTTCCCGCCGTCCCACCTGTACGTCCTCGATTCACTACCCTCGTCGGGGTTGTTCACCGACACGGTGACTGTCTTGTCCTTTGCTGAGACGGTATATACATCCAGCCCGTTTATCTCAGGAGGCTCTATGCCCAGATAATCGTGGCCTGTCATTTCCATGCGGCAAGTAGAGGCATCATAGACGTAGATTGACAAACCGCTGTACTGCCCTGCGATAATCTCGCCGTTTGTGTAGTCCCTGTGTATCACCACCAACGTCTTGTGGCGACCGTCGCTATTGTCCCAGCAGCATATCTCCGTGGTGTCTGTCCACACGAATCTGTCCGATGAGTCACGGCTGAAATATATCACGCAGTCGTCGCCGCATTGCTTCTTCTTTTTCTTTTCTATGTAGGCAAGCAGTTCGCCGGGGTCCTCCTGCCGCGACAAGGCCTTCACGAAGTCGGACATAGAAGGAGCCTCCCCCTTGAACTCCACGGGAAAGCTGTAGTCCTCCTCTGTCGGAATAAGTTCCTGCGCCTGTTCGGTGAGGTAGGGTTTCAACGTGTTGTATGAAATCGTGTCGCCCGGCATACCCATAGCATACGGTGCTATCTCATATTGCTGATATATGACGACATATCCCGTCTCTGTCATATAGGGCGGTGTCGACGGCAGCGGCAGTTCCGACACGCTCTTCACACCTTGGAGGACATCCATCAGTTCGCGGTCGCTGCCGGCATCGAAATAGGTCTTCAGCATGTCCTTCAGCACATCGTTCAGCTCTGCCCTCCGGTCGCTGCGCACTATATCCCATGTCATCTGTTTGCCGTCTTCCTTGCTGAACGTGGCACCAGTTTCTCTTGTCAGGGGATGCGCACCGCCGAAATCAAGATACGTGGTGAGGGCATACGTCACCGCCTTGTCGCTCTCGTATATCTTGTCCATCACGGCCTCATAGCTCAATTCCGCATAGTCGGGCACTCCGTCCTCCAACGTGCTGCGCAGGGTGTCCACATGTGCTTCCCCGTAATAGTCCACCAAAGCCTGCAGACCGCCTCTGTCACCCTTGTAGCCGCCTCCCAGCTCTTTGCTCAGCCACTCGTTGAACTCCTCGTCCACTCCGTCGACGGGCACCAGGGCAACGATGCTGCACGATATCCTGTCGTCTTCATACGAGTAGAACACTGTGTCCGTCTCCGCCGCTTCCATCACCGGCGGGCGATACTGTCCTGCCGCCAAAGCTGCTATGGAACTACCCATAACGAACAGTGAGACAAGTATGCCGAACACACAGCCCGCCACGCACCACCAGCGGCGCACTATTATCGACGTCACCAGCTGGCACACCAGCACCAAGAACATCAGACAGGTGCCCACCATCGAAACACCCATCATGTCCTTGTTTTCATTCATACCGCCGATGACACCCACAATGCACAGCACCGCAAGCAGTATCACGGACACAGCCCACAGGCGCGAGAAAAGGGTCAGTTTTTTCTTTGATGAATCTTTCATGGTCGTTGTATGTTAGTTCATAAGTGATTTCAGGTAATTCACTATTGCACAGCAGCCTGCCGGCACGGACCCGCGCTCCGATTCGCTGTTAATATCTCCGCCCTCGAACTTGCAATAGAACTGCCACGAGGGCGCTCCGCCCAGCACATCGGGAGCACCGCGGAACGGCGGCGACTCCACATAGCGGTTCAGACACTGGTACGCCTTACTCCGTTCTGCCAGTTCGCGCACCTTGCACGCCACCGTGTCGGACACCTCCCTGCCGTTAAGCGTCCAACGCCCG
>JAGDCM010000038.1 GCA_017958545.1 Bacteroidaceae bacterium
GGTCATCCAGCAGGGAATGCCTATCGGCTGCTCGTTCCTTGAGGACTACACGCTGAACTTTGCTGGCACACAATCGTCATGCCTGCAGAGCCACATGCTTGAGGTTTGTCCTCTTATCGCCGTCGACAAACCCAAACTCGAGGTACACTTCCTTGGAATCGGTATCCGCAAGCAGCAGACTGCCCGCCTCGTCTTCACGTCGAAAGTTGGCCGCGGCATCAAGGCTACTGTCGTAGACCTTGGCAACCGCTTCCGCCTTATCACTCAGGAGGTTGAGTGCATCAAGCCGAAGCCAATGCCCAACCTTCCCGTTGCCTCCGCTCTCTGGGTTCCCCAGCCCACATTCGAGATTGGTGCAGGCGCATGGATTCTCGCAGGCGGCACACACCACAGCGCATTCTCTTACGACATCACAGAGGAGTATTGGGAAGACTTCGCCGAGATGACCGGCATTGAGTATGTCAAGATCAACAAGGACACCAAGACCAGCGAGTTCAAGCAGCAGTTGCAGAACAACGAGATGTACTACATGCTCAGCAAAGCCTTGAGATAATTATGACAGCGAAAGAAACTATCCTTGCAGGTAAAGCCATTCTCGGTATCGAGTTTGGCTCTACCCGCATTAAGGCTGTCCTCGTGGACGAGGAAAACAAGCCTATCGCACAGGGTTCTCACACTTGGGAGAATCAGTTGGTCGACGGTCTCTGGACCTACAGCACCGAAGCCATTTGGTTCGGTCTTCAGGACTGCTATGCCGACCTCCGCAAGAATGTCCTTGAACAATACGACACAGAGATTGAGATTCTCGCCGGCATCGGCATCTCCGCTATGATGCACGGCTATATGGCATTCGGTGACAACAACCAGATTCTCGTGCCATTCCGCACATGGCGCAACACCAACACGGGTGAAGCTGCTGCAGAGCTCTCCAAACTCTTCAACTACAACATCCCCCTGCGTTGGAGCATCAGCCACCTCTATCAGTGCATCCTTGATAATGAGGAGCATGTGAAGAAAATCAAGTTCCAGACCACTCTGGCAGGCTACATCCATTGGCAGCTCACAGGTGAGAAGGTGCTTGGTGTTGGTGATGCAAGCGGTATGATTCCCGTCGACCCCAAGACGAAGGACTACGACGAGACTATGGTGGAGAAGTTCAACAAACTCATCTCTACAAAGAACTTCGGTTGGACTCTTCGCGAGATCTTCCCCAAGGTGCTTTCTGCAGGTGAGAATGCAGGCTACCTCACTCCCGAGGGTGCCGGCAAGCTCGACATCTCCGGTCATCTGAAGCCCGGTGTGCCCTTGTGTCCTCCCGAAGGTGACGCAGGCACGGGTATGGCTGCCACCAATGCTGTCAAGCAGCGCACGGGTAATGTCTCTGCAGGCACCTCTTCCTTCTCTATGATTGTGCTTGAGAAGGAGCTCTCCAAGCCCTATGAGATGCTCGACATGGTGACCACTCCCGACGGCAGTCTCGTGGCTATGGTGCATTGCAACAACTGCACCTCCGACATCAATGCCTGGGTGCGCATCCTCAAGGAGTATGCAGAGCTTCTCGGTGTGAGCCAGACTCCCAACGAGCTCTATGTCCGTCTCTTCGAACTTGCAGCTAAAGGTGACCCTGACTGCGGCGGTCTTATTTCCTACAACTACATCTCCGGCGAACCTGTCACAGGTTGCATGGACGGACGTCCTCTGGTGATACGCTCTGCCAACGACAAGTTCACTCTCGCCAATTTCATGCGCGCTCATCTCTACGGTGCCATCGCTGTGCTGAAGTTCGGCAACGACATTCTCTTCAAGGAAGAAGGTGTCAAGGTGGACCGCATCACAGGTCACGGCGGCTACTTCACAACACCTATCGTTGGTCAGAAGATGTTGGCAGCAGCTCTCAACTCCCCCATCTCCTGCATGGAGACAGCCGGAGAAGGCGGTGCCTGGGGTATTGCCCTGTTGGCTTCCTACATGGTGAACAATCCCAAGAAGCTCAATCTTGCCGACTGGCTCGATGAAGTCGTATTTGCCGGAAATACAGGCGTTTCCGTTGACCCGGATCCTGCCGACGTGGAAGGCTTCAATCGCTATATCGAGAACTACAAGGCCTGCATCCCCGCAGAGCAGAAGGCTGTTGAGTGCAAGAAGTAACGATTACTAATTCAAACCAAAATTACATTTATACAATGAACGATATCAAGGTTCTCAATCACGCAGCGGATAACATCCGTATCCTCGCTGCCTCTGCTGTAGAGAAGGCCAAGAGCGGTCACCCGGGCGGTGCTATGGGTGGTGCCGACTTCATCAACGTCCTCTACAGCGAATATCTGAAATACGATCCCCAGAATCCCCGTTGGGTGGGTCGCGACCGTTTCTTCCTGGATCCCGGTCACATGGCTCCCATGCTCTACTCCCAGCTCTGCCTTATCGGCAAGTACAGCCTCGAGGAACTGCAGCAGTTGCGCCAGTGGGGCTCTCCCACCACAGGTCATCCCGAATTCGAGATTGAGCGTGGTGTAGAGAACACCTCCGGTCCTCTGGGTCAGGGTCACGTATTCGCTGTCGGTGCTGCCATCGCTGCCAAGTTCCTGGCTGCTCACACCGGCAACCCCACTTTCTCCAAGGAGACCATCTACGCTTATATCTCCGACGGCGGCGTTCAGGAAGAGATTTCCCAGGGTGCTGCACGTATCGCAGGTGTGCTGGGTCTCGACAACCTCATCATGTTCTACGACTCCAACGATATCCAGCTCTCCACTGAGACTAAGGACGTTATGAACGAGGACACCGCTGCCAAGTATCGTGCTCTCGGTTGGGAGGTTATCGAGATTGTGGGCAACGACGCTGCACAGATTCGCGCTGCTCTCGACAAGGCTCAGGCCGTTAAGGGCAAGCCCTGTCTCATCATCGGTAAGTGTATCATGGGTAAGGGCGCTCTCAAGGACGACGGTTCTTCCTACGAGGCCAACTGCAAGACCCACGGTGCTCCTCTCGGTGGCGACGCTTACAAGAACACCATCAAGAACCTCGGTGGCGACCCCGAGAATCCATTCCAGATTTTCGACGACGTGAAGGCTCTCTATGCTGCTCGTGCTGAGGAGCTGAAGGGCATCTGCGCTGCCCGCTACGAGGAGGAGAAGGCATGGGCCGCTCAGAATCCCGACAAGGCTAAGCAGCAGGATGAGTGGTTTGCCGGTAAGGCTCCCAAGATCGACTGGTCTAAGTGTGTGCAGAAGGACAACGACGCTACACGTAATGCCTCTGCCGCTTGTCTGAATGTGTTGGCTCAGCAAGTGCCCAACATGATTTGCGCCAGTGCCGACCTCTCCAACTCCGACAAGACCGACGGTTTCCTGAAAGCCACCAAGGCATTCACCAAGGGTGACTTCTCCGGTGCATTCTTCCAGGCCGGTGTTGCTGAGCTCACAATGGCATGCTGCTGTATCGGTATGTCCCTCCACGGAGGTGTCATCCCCGCTTGCGGCACGTTCTTCGTATTCTCCGACTACATGAAGCCCGCCGTACGTATGGCAGCTCTCATGAAGCTCCCCGTGAAGTTCGTATGGACCCACGACGCATTCCGTGTCGGTGAGGACGGTCCCACTCACGAACCCGTTGAGCAGGAGGCACAGATCCGTCTCATGGAGAAGCTCAAGACCCACGACGGCAAGAACTCCTGCCTCGTGCTGCGTCCCGCTGATGCCAAGGAGACCACTGTTGCATGGGCTATGGCTATGGACAACACCGACAGCCCCACAGCTCTCATCCTCTCTCGTCAGAATATCACCAACCTGCCCGCAGGCAACGACTACGAGGGCGCTCGCAAGGGTGGCTACATCGTAGCCGGCAGTGATGAGAATCCCGACGTTGTGATGGTAGCTACCGGTTCCGAGGTGAGCACACTCGTTGCAGGTGCCGAACTGCTGCGTAAGGACGGCGTGAAGGTACGCATCGTGAGCGTTCCCTCCGAGGGTCTCTTCCGCACTCAGAGCAAGGAATACCAGCAGAGCGTTGTTCCCGCAGGTGCAAAGGTATTCGGCATGACAGCCGGTCTGCCCGTCAATCTGCAGGGCTTCCTCATCGGTGCCGCTCCCGAGAGTAAGGTATGGGGTCTGGAGACCTTCGGTTTCTCCGCTCCCTACAAGGTGCTCGACGAGAAGCTCGGCTACACCGCTGAGAATGTCTACAACCAAGTTAAAGCAATGCTCTGATGATTGCCATTGGTTTAGCATCCGATCATGCAGCTTTTCCTCTCAAGCAGTTCGTAAAGAGCTACTTGGAGGAAAAGGGCATCGCCTATAAGGACTACGGCACCTTCACCCAGGACAGCTGCAACTATGCCACCTACGGCCACGCTCTGGCTGAGGGTATAGAGGCTGGCGAGGTGGAGCGCGGCATTGCCATGTGCGGTTCGGGTGAGGGCATCTCCATGACTCTCAACAAGCACCAGAGCATCCGTGCCGGTCTTGTGTGGCAGCCTGAGATAGCACATCTCATCCGCGAGCACAACAATGCCAACGTCATTGTCTTCCCCGGACGCTTCATTGACGAAGCCACCTGTCGTGCCTGCCTCGACGAATTCTTCAATACGGAGTTCGCCGGAGGCCGCCATCAGGAGCGCATCAACGACATCCCCGTGAAGAAGTGATATTTATTCCTTTAGCAGAAAAGAAGAGAGGGTTGCAGCATCGCCGCAACCCTCTCTCTTTCTCTAACCTCTAAACTATAAACTATAAACTAGAATCTCGCACTCAACGTGCATATCACGCTGTGGCGGCGTGTATTCATATCGATGCTGCTGGGATATGAATCCAGATTGCCATAGTAGCTGGCATTCTGCAGACGGCACTTGTATGCCAAATCCACCCCGAACCATTTGATGCGCGTACCCAGACCGAATGTCAGCAGGTGTGTGGGCGATACGGTAATCCACGACGTACCGATATTGTTAACCGTACTCTCGTCTGCCACACCCGGATCCCAGCGCTCGCTCTTGTATATGTCGCATATATAGTTGTAGCCTGCGCGAAGCGACAGACGGCTGATGGGCTTGTATTCCAGACCGAACTTCACCCTGTGCTGTCCGCTGAGCGAATGGCGCGTGTTGGCATTCATCATTTCGTCGTCGATGGTGTTGAAGATGGAGCGGCGCTCATCCTCTGCCAGATAGCCCATACCCTCGTATTTGTATATGGCGTATTCGTAGTCCACACCCCACGCCAGCTTGTTGCTCACCGTGCTGCCCACTGCCAGACGGAAGCGCCAGGGCGTGCGTATGCTGTATTCCATATTATAGTAGCTGTAGCAGCTCGAATAGAATTCTCCGGGCACAGGCACGAAGTCATCTATATTAGCGTCATATTTTGAACGCAGAGTGTTGTCGTAATGCGATGAGAGCAAGAACCACGTCGGACTCTCCACAGCCACACCTATTCTCAGCGGGTTGTCTTCTATGGGACGTATAATGGTACCCAGTTTGAAGTTGAAGCCGGAACCCGTCACCTTGTGATAGTTCGCTATATCAAAGTCATACGGAGCATCGTCCGTACCGATACGCTCTGCGTAGCTGTTCTCGCAACTGTAGTTCAGATAATCCACTCCGATGGTCAGACCCACGTAGTAGCGGTCTTTCACGTTCACCGAGAGGTTGAAGTCGTAGGCATGCATTGCACCTTTTGTCATGCGATACATGCTCTGTCCCGTTGTGGCAGGCAGTTTCGAGGAGCGCGACCAGTTCACACTTCCATCGGGAGCATAGCCATAGTCTATCAGTCCGCAATCGTAATAGGCTCCGTAGATATATCCGTCGGAATGGCGGTTGTATATGTCGGTTCCGTAATTGTTCAGCAGGTCGGCATACTGGTTGAGCTGTGAACCCGAACAAGCGATTTCACCTGCGTTGAGGTTGTTGAAGTTTATCTTCTTATGGTAGTTGAAACCGATGTTGAAGTTCTTGATATAGCGTCCGTCCACTTTGAATGCTCCCACGATGGCAGCCTGGTCGAATGTGAAGTGTGTGCGACCGTAGCTGTAACCGTTGTCCAGGTCTATACCGCTCTTGTCGGCACCCCACAGGGCTCCTGCTGTCAGCGTTATCTCGCTCTTTCTCATCAATGCCGTTGCAGCTGGGTTGTCGCCCATTGCCGATGCTTCGGCTCCGAGTGCTGAGAATGCACCGCCCATTGCCACGTAGCGTGCCGAACCCTGCAGGTCGTGGTCCTGTGTCATCTCCGCGTTAACGTATGTGTTCTGTGCTGATGCAAGCCCTGCTGCTCCCATCGCCACAGCCATTGCTATTATATATCTCTTTGCCATCATGGTTTGTATGTTATATTCAGGTTATCGGTTATCGGTTATCGTCAATTGTCAAGAGTCAAGAGTCAATTATCAATTATCAATTATCAATTATCAATTATCAATTCTCAATCATCTCCCTCTTCCCATCGAGCGTCCGCCACCGAAGCCACCGCCTCTGCTGCCGCCCATAGAGCGTCCACCGCCTCCGGAGTATCCTCCTCCGCTTCTGCTTCCGCCCATCGAACCGCTTGGCATCGAGCGTGTGCTGCTGCCGTTGCTGGGTGTGTAGCTTCTGCCGTTGCTGGGTGTATTGCTTCTGCCGTTGCTGGGTGTATTGCTTCTGCCACCGCTACGGTTGTTGTTTGGCACATTCACGCTGCGTCCGTTGCTTCCGCCGGAGCGTCCGTTGTTGCCGTCATACCTGCGACCACCCATGTCGCCCATCCTTCTTCCTCCGTAGTTCCTCGAGGGGTCGGTTCCTGTCACACCGCCGCGCACGTATCTGTTACCCTGTCCTACGTAGCGTCCCGTGGGATGCGGACGTCCTCCGCCGCCAGGACCGTGATGCGGACCGCCGTCATGTGGATGATGTCCTCCGGGATAATGATAGTACGGGCGGTGAGCCCATCCGTAATAGTACGGCCTGTTCCATGTGCTGTAGCCCCATCCGTAATAGTAAGGTCTGTAGCCCCATCCGTAGTAGCCTCCCCACGAGTATGCCCAGGGCGACACGTACCAGGGGTCGTAGTACCACGGGTCGTAGCACCAGAACGGGTCGTAGATATTTGTGAAGCGCACGCGGTAGATGGGTGCGTCATACGTACCGTCGGTGTATCCCTTCGAGTATGCGTCTCCGTATCCTTGTGCGTATCCTGCTGAATACACTGTGGCGAGTGTGTCCACAGTCTGTCCGCTGCCTTCTGTTGTGCTTGTCTTGCGATAGCGTCCGCGACGGTTGTATTCATCCACGTCGCGTGTGTATGCAGCATCTGTTTCTTCCGACACGTAGTACGGGTCCTCCACTGGTCTTGCCTCTGTGATCACCTGCACGGTCTGCACCTTCTTTTTTGAGGGCACGAAGTAGAGGTCATCATCATCCTGAGCCATTGTCACGAATGGCATCATCATGCTCAAAAAGAGAAAGAAATACTTCGTTTTCATATGCCACATTGTTTAATTATGCCACAAAGATACTGTCTTTTTAAGAATCGGCAAAGGGATTTTACCATTTTTAAGGAGGAAAATCCCCCTTTTTTACGAAAACAAAAACCGTGAAAACCCTTATTTAACAATTTCTGCCCCTGATTTTATTGATTTTCTTTTCACTGCGGTAAGACTCCGAGCTGCATCAGCAGTGAGAACATGTCGGGCAGACCGTGTTCGCGTACGATTTTGCCGTCTTTTATCTCGTAGATATTCATGGCGGTGACGCAAATACTCTTACCCGTTGCCGGTATATTCATCAGTGGTTGTGTCTGTGTGCCGGTCATTGTGTAGCGCACGAGTATTTTGTTTCCTTCGGATATTGTCTCCTCTATTCTCCACTTGATGTCGGGCATTGCTCCTCTCATCATGGCGAGCACGCCCATATAGCCTTCGAATCCTCTCATGGGCTCGGGTGATGTGGGTGCGTAGAAGATTACGTCATCGCTGATGATAGGTTGTCCGATGGCGGCATCTCCGCTGTTGATAAACTCAAGAAACTGCTCAATCAATTTTCTGTTAGTATCCATAGTTAATCATTGTATTTAGTATTTCCAAGTACAAAGATAAGGAAAATTTTTGTATGCACAAAATATTCGTATCACATTTGTCATTTAGGCGTAGCCGCAGCCCGTATTACCGTAAATCCGCAGTTCCGTAGATTCGTTTTCCCTGGTTAGGCCGCAAAAAAGGCTTTGAGGCCGCAAAATATTCGTGTCACATTTGTCACATATGTCGCAACAGCAAGAAAGCCGCTGAAAATCAGCGGCTTCCCCTCTTACATCTTACTTCTTACCTCTTCCTTCTTACATCTTACTTCTTTCGTTAAGGTCAAGGTTCACACACCCGATTGCAGGAATTGGAACAGCCCCATAAAACGGATACCTTTTTCGTCGGTATATTCAACAATGTCCTGCCCAACAATCACAATCTTACGAAAACTGTCATCAATCTTCAGTAGTGAGTTCAACTCCTGCTGGCGTTTCTCATCATCATCAATGGCAAAGGCCGACTGGATATAAAACTTATCTTTTCCATTGGTAGCAATAAAATCTACTTCATACTGCTTGTACTCAGATTTCCCGTTTTTCATCTCCCGTTTCTCAACCACACCCACATCAACAGCGTATCCCCGATATAGCAATTCATTAAAGATTACGTTTTCCATCAGATGGGTCTGCTCTTGCTGCCTGTAATTAAGGCGTGCGTTTCTCAATCCTACGTCTACAGCATAGTATTTCTTGATATTTTCGTAATATTTGTTCCCCTTTATATTGAAGCGCCTGGCTTCGTTAAAAAGAAATGCTTCTTCAAGATAACCGATATATTTGGCAACAGTGTCGTCAGTTATCTTTATTTTCCTGACACTTGCAAGAGTATTGGTGATACGTGTGGTGTTGGTAAGCGATCCGACAGAAGAGCACAAAGCATCGGCAATGGCCTCCAACGCATCCCGGTTCTCCACATGATGCCTTTCCACCACATCGTCCAGATAGGTTTTCTTCCAGAGTCGTTGCAAATAAGTTGTCTTCTGTTCTGGAGTTGGCATCCTACGGAGTGCCGGAAGACCTCCGTAAGTATAATACTCTTTCCACAGTTCGTTGACAGCTTCGGAACGGTCTTGACAAAACTCCTTGAACGTAAAGGGCATGATGTTCACTTCATCGCTGCGCCCACGGAAGATAGTGTTTATCTCGTTTGAGAGGAACTTGGAATTGCTGCCTGTAACATACACATCCACATTGGAGCGCTTGTTTAGTCCGTTGACAATACGTTCAAAGCCTTCTATTTCTTGTATTTCGTCAAGGAACACATAATAAGGTTCTGTCTTCGAGACAATTCGGGAGTACAGATATTCCTTCAGCTTTTCTCTGTCAAGCAGTTCCTGCGGAGTTTCTTCATCCTCAACATCAAATGAAATACTTATGATGTGGTCTTCCGGAACCCCTTGTTCTAAAAGATAATCCTTAAAAATAGGATCCAACAGAAATGATTTACCTGCACGACGCGGTCCTGTGACAACCTTTATCAGATTGTTGTCTCTTCTGACAATCAGTCGGTTGAGATAGACGTCCCTTTTAACATATTCTTCCATAGCTGCTATATTCTCGAAATCTGCTGCAAATTTACAGTAAATTTCGAATACAACTGTATTTTTGAGCCTTTATTTTTTGATTTTCTATTAAAAACGCAGCAAATAGTCGATAAATGCTCTATATTACCTACCTATAAACTACTAAACTACTAAGCTATTAAGCTACTAAACCCTCATTTATCATTTATCATTTAGCGAATGCGCCAGGCAGCTCCTTCTCTCGTCCTTCGCATACTGTTGGCAAGGAGTTGGCAAGCACAAATAGCTTGCCTGAGTATGCGAAGTCCTTGCCAACACCTTGCGAACACCTTGCCTAAGGTTTACCTGGTAGATAGGTAGTAGATAGGTCTAAGATATCATACCTCATACCTCATACCTCATACATCTTCCCTCATACCTCTTACATCTTCCCTCATCTTATAACTATGCAGTAAAAATTGGAAGGGCCAAAAGAAAAGCGCCCGCAGTTTATGTCTGCAGGCGCGAGGTATATTTGTGCAATTAAAAGCTCAAAGAAGTCCTTCTCGCTGCAGGATATCCAACATCTCTGCAGGAGTCACGACAATAGGTTTGTTGGGGAAATGTTTCGTGTTGCCTGTCACCAGATAGGCATCATCCTTTGAGAGCGCAACTTCGTAGAACACGACATCTTTAGGGTCTGGAAATGCCTCATTGCTTTGGATGCGTTCGCTACGGATGCCGTTGGTGACAATCTGGTCTATCGCATGATTGATGAGACGCTCCGGAATACCAAATTTCCTGCGATGCAACACATCAACATATTCATCCAGAATCTCCTCGTTATACACCGGCATCAGCTTACATTGCAGAACGGCCTCCCAGACTTTTGCCGTAGCAGAGTCCGGGTTCTTGGTGATGTATGCCGACACGATGACGTTTGTGTCGATAACTGCCTTTATCATAATGCAGCCTTCTCTTTTGCAGCTCTTTCCTCACGTGCCAGACGGATTTCCTCGTTGATCTCCTCCAGAGTAAGTTCGGGCCTGTCACTGGCAGCCACCATCTTACGGAATTCGCGGAATTCTCTCAGCGCCTCATCTTCCACGTCTAAGGGATTGGCGCTGATTTTGAAGGGAATGCTACGCGTCCGCACTACGGCATTTGCAAAAACATTGAGTGCCGCATTGGCGCTCATACCCATCCGTGCGCAGAGTGCATCGAAACTCTGTTTCAGTTGTGAGTCCATCCTCACGGTCATTGATACCTGTGCCATAGTTTTGCTATTTTATGCCGCAAATGTATGAAATTTATTTCAAAATGATGTCATTTCGATGTATATTTTTAATAAAAACATCAAAATCTGGATAAAAATGACTTCCTCTCCTATCACTTGTCAGCCTTCAGCCTTCAGACTTCTCTCGTCCTTCTCTCGTCCTTCGCATACTGTTGGCAAGGAGTTGGCAAGCACAAATAGCTTGCCTGAGTATGCGAAGTCCTTGCCAACACCTTGCGAACACCTTGCCTAAGGTTTACCTGGTAGA
>JAGDCM010000039.1 GCA_017958545.1 Bacteroidaceae bacterium
TGGGTGCACGAGGGTGTGAAGGAGGGCCGTATCATGAATCTCGGCAGCGGTCTTTCACCCAATCTGGAGCGTATCATGGATTTGGAACCGGATGCTCTCATGCCGACACCTTTTGAGGACAACGGCGGTTACGGTAAGATGGAGCGCATGGGCATTCCCCTGATACAATGCGCCGACTATATGGAGAAGTCACCCCTTGCGCGTGCCGAATGGATGCGTTTCTACGGACGTCTGTTCGGAGTGGGGGAGCGGGCCGACAGCCTGTTCGACGTTGTGGAAGGGGAATATATGCGCATGGTCGATATGGTGAAGCAGCTGCCTGCGTCGACTTATCGTCCGAAATTGCTGGTGGATATGCCCGTGAGCGGTCATTGGTATGTGGCAGGCGGAGAGAGCACGATGGGACTGCTCTATCGTGATGCCGGTTTCGACTATCTCTTTGCCGACGTACCGGGTGCCGGTGCCACTCCGCTGTCCAAGGAGCGTGTTGCAGAGAAAGCCCTTACCACTACGGAGCGGGACTTCTGGCTGGTGAAGACGGGTGGTATGATTACCAAGGAGGAGATCACAAAGGACACTCCGCTGCTGAAAGGCACTAAGGCAAAGCTTTATGTATGCGACACCCGCACAAGCGGTTTCTTCGAGGAGGTTCCCTTCCATCCTGAGCGTCTGCTGCGCAGCCTCATCGGCATAGCGCATCCGGAACTGGGATTAGAGGGCAAGGCCTATTTCGTTCCGTCAGGGGAATATTTTGTCCATTGACATCCAACTGGTTAACTTGTTAACTAACAACTTGTCAACTAAACCTTAAAATATAATAAAAAATGTAAGGGAGAGCGCGAAGTGTTCTCCTTTTTTCGTAATTTTGTGGCGTGAAACGTTTTATACTATGAAGAAAACAGTTTTTTTCTCTCTACTTTTGCTGTGCGCTGTTCAGACCGCGACGGCACAGCAGTGGCAGCGCGCGCGCCGTCAGGGTTACACATCTGAAGTGCTGACACACGATCCCGTGATGGCATGGGAGGACGGTGTGTGCTATCTGTATTCTACAGGCAACAACATACAGCAGATGACATCCACCGACATGCGCCAGTGGAAATACTGCCCACCAGCCCTGAAAGAGGCTCCCGAGTGGGCCATGAAGAGCATCAAGGGATACCGCGGACATACCTGGGCTCCCGACGTCGTGAAGGGACGGGACGGCAACTGGCACATGTACTACAGCTGCTCCTCGTTCGGTAGCAACAACAGCGCCATCGGACATGCGTGGTGCAGCTCCCTGAAGGAAGGCGACTGGAAGGATACCGGTATGGTGATTGAGAGCACTAAGAAAGACCGTTTCAATGCAATAGACCCGGCGGTGGTGATTGACGATGAGGGCAAGGCATGGATGTCGTTCGGCTCGTTCTGGGACGGTATCCAACTGATACGTCTCAAGGCCGACATGGCGACGGTGGACAAGTCTTTCAGGCAGCAGACAATAGCATCCCGACCGAAGGACACTCCGCGCGACACTCTGGCTCCGGTGGCTCCCGGCAGCAAGGCCATCGAGGCACCTTTTATATATAAGCGCGAGGGGTGGTATTATCTGTTTGTGTCGTGGGATTACTGCTGTCGCGGCCTGCGCAGCAACTACAAGGTGATGGTGGGACGCTCGCAGAACGTGGAAGGGCCTTACCTGGACCGTAACGGCACACCTATGACCCAAGGAGGCGGCACACTGGTGTATAAGGGTGATGAGAAATACAGTGCCGGCGGACATTCTGCAGCATACAGGATGCCGGACGGCAGGGAGATATTCATCTGTCACGGATACAGTAAAGAATTTGAAGGTGAGAGTTATTTGGTGATGAAAGAAATGAAGTTTGAGGACGGATGGCCCGTCCTGGAAGATATGAAGAGCGGGATGGCTCCATACATGAACGAACCCTTTGCCGTGTGGCCTTCGGCTCTGGAGGACTGCCGCATCGCTGCTGCCGACTGGATGGAGCGCAAGGATGACGGAAACCGCTTCAACAGGGTGCAGATACCGACACTTGAACCGTTCCCAGCCCTTGCCGTGAACGAGAGAGGCGGAAGAAACAACGGCGGACAGAACAGGGTGCGCCGCGCGGTGATAGTGTGCCCGGGCGGAGCTTACAGTATTCTGGCCTATGAAAAGGAGGGACAGGAGGTGGCAATGTGGCTGCAGCGTATGGGGTATGATGCCTATGTGTTGGCATACACTGTGCC
The DNA here is from genome assembly GCA_017958545.1 of Bacteroidaceae bacterium. Lineage (GTDB taxonomy): Bacteria > Bacteroidota > Bacteroidia > Bacteroidales > Bacteroidaceae > Physcousia. The sequence continues at coordinate 2,233 of JAGDCM010000039.1, forward strand.
AAATGACAGAGAGCAGGCTTTGCGCGACGTGCAGCGCGCCATACGTCTGGCCCGTCAGAAGGGTGCCGACGAGGTGGGTGTGATAGGTTTCTCTGCAGGCGGCTCGCTTTCGGCAAGAGCGTGCACACGATGGGACGAACAGACTTACGCTCCCGTGGACGATGCCGACCGTCTGTCGTGCCGTCCGGATTTCGGCATCCTCATCTATCCCGCTTATCTGGACGAGGGTGAAGGCGGAACACTCACTCCCGAACTGCGTGTCACGGCCGATACGCCTCCCATCTTCGTATTCGGCACGGAGGATGACAAACTCTATTCAGGTCCCTCCTGCATGACATTCGTGCCGGCGATGCAGAA
>JAGDCM010000040.1 GCA_017958545.1 Bacteroidaceae bacterium
ACAGCCTTCTTCTCGTCGGAAACGGTGAGGGTGCCTTTCGACACAAGGCGTACCTTCGGCGTGATGAGAATCTCGTCTTTCAGCAGACGGGTGATATTCTTCTCCAGAGCCTGCAGACGCTTGTAGTCATCGGTGAACAGCTGACTCAGCTCTACGTCGATGGTCATCGTGTCACCGCTCTCCTTTGTCTCCAGCGTGATGAGGTAGTCGGTGCTGAGTTCCTTGAACTTCAACAGAATCTTCTCAATCTGTATCGGGAAGATGTTGACACCCTTCAGGATAATCATGTCGTCGCTGCGTCCCTGCAGACGGGCAAGACGCTTGTGGTGACGGCCACAAGGACAGTCGCCAGGCAGAATGCGGGTGAGGTCGCGTGTGCGGTAGCGCAACAGCGGCATTGCCTCGCGGTTGATGGTGGTGAGCACCAGTTCGCCCAGCTCTCCGTCGGGAACAGGCTCCAGCGTCACGGGGTCGATGATTTCCACGATGAAATAGTCTTCCCAGATATGCAGACCGTTCTGCTCCTGACATTCAAAGGCTACACCCGGTCCCATCATCTCGGAGATACCGTATGAGTTATAGGCTTTCACGCCGAGGTTGTCTTCGATGCGTTTACGCTGTTCCTCACTATGTGGTTCGGCACCGATGCAGAGCACCCGCAGTTTGGTGTCCTTGCGCGGATCGACGCCTTCCTGCTGCATCACCTCAAAAACACGTGACGCATAACTGGGAATGGCGTGCAGGACGGTTGTTCCGAAGTCCTTGATGAACTTGATCTGACGGGTGGTGTTACCTGCTGCAGCAGGAACAGTGAGCATACCCACCTTCTCGGCACCATACTGGAAACCCAGTCCGGCGGTAAACATACCATAGCCGGCAGAGTTCTGGAAGACATCCTCAGGACGGCTGCCCACCATCCACAGGCAACGGGCAACGGCTGTAGCCCATTCCTCCAGGTCTTTCTGGGAATGGAGGACAACGGTGGGGTTGCCGGTGGTGCCGCTTGATGAGTGCAGACGCACACAGTCTTTCATTGGCACACAGCAGATGCCGAACGGATAGTTGTCGCGCAGGTCTTCCTTCGTGGTAAACGGCAGTTTGCGCACATCATCCAAGGTCTTGATGTCGGCAGGTGTGATGCCTAATTCCTGAAACCTCTTCTGGTAGAACGGGGAGTTCATGCAGTGGTTCACGGTCTTCTGCAGACGTTCCAGCTGAAGTTGCTCCAGTTGCTCGCGAGGCATCGTCTCCGCCTCAGGATTGAAATAGGGAGAATAAGACGTCTCTCCCTCTTTCCCCTCCTTATTAGGGAGGGGAGTAGTAATTGTTTCCATATTAGTTATTTTATTCGTTGTTTATAGTTTTCGCTTATCAATCACATGCGAACTCTTGCCCTGACTGCGCTCGATGGTGTTAGGCGCTTTGAGCTGTACTTTCGCAGAGATACTGAGCACACTCTTGAGTTTGCTGGCAAGTTTCTTCTCCAGTTCGGCGATAGCTGCTGGCGTATCGAAGGTGCCGGTGAAGTATTCCTGTCGGATTTCCACCTGTACCTGCAGGGTGTCGAGGTTGTTGACACGATCGACGATGAGCATGTAGCGTGGTGCAAACTCCTGCATGCTGAGGACGACGCTCTCCACCTGTGAGGGGAATACGTTGATGCCTCGGATGATGAGCATGTCGTCGCTGCGTCCCTGGATGCGGCTCATGCGGACGTTGGTTCTGCCGCAGCCACATTCTCCTTCCATCAGTGAACAGAGGTCACGGGTGCGGTAGCGCAGTACGGGCATTCCTTCTTTGGTCAGCGTGGTAAACACCAGTTCACCTGTCTGTCCGTTAGGCAGTTTCTCCAACGTTGTGGGGTTGATGATTTCCGGATAGAAATGGTCCTCGTTGATGTGCGAGCCGTGCTGCTCCTGACATTCGTAGCTGACGCTCGGTCCCATCACCTCGCTGAGGCCGTAGATATTGTAGCCTTTCAGTCCCAAGCGTTCCTCAATTTCCTTGCGCATATCTTCCGTCCAAGGTTCCGCACCAAACGCTCCGACGCGCAGTTTGATCTGGTCTTTCGTGATGCCCATCTTATCCATCGTCTCAGCCAGATAGAGGGCATACGACGGTGTGCAGGCAATGCCCGTGATACCTAAGTCACGAATCAACTTCAAGTGTTTCTCTGTGTTTCCCGTTGAGGCTGGTACCACAGATGCACCGATATGTTCTACGCCATAGTGAGCACCCAGTCCGCCAGTAAACAGTCCGTATCCATAGGCCACAGAGAAGATGTCGTCGCGGGTGACTCCATAGGCGGTCAGACAGCGTGCCATACATTCGCTCCATACACCAACATCCTTGCGGGTATAGCCAACGATGGTCGGGTTGCCGGTTGTGCCCGATGAGGCGTGAATACGGATAATTTCACTTTGCGGAGCTGCCTGCAGACCGAACGGATAGTTGTCGCGCAGGTCTTTCTTCGTGGTAAACGGCAGTTTCGTAATATCCTCGATGGTCTGAATGTCATCGGGGCGTACGTCCAGTTCTTGCATCTTATGGCGA
>JAGDCM010000041.1 GCA_017958545.1 Bacteroidaceae bacterium
CGGCAGTTCACGGATTCCCAGAGTCTGAACCAACGGGCTGCACCACGACAGCCTGTCACACACACTCGGCCATACGATACTGTCACGCCGCTCATCCAACGACAAGATAAAGGTATCTGTATCCAAGCTGTAACTGATTGTAGCCGCCTTGCTGCCCAGGCGCTTACGGAATACGCGTACTTCATGCGTGGCACTGCTGCTGCCCGGACACCAATCCGCCCAAAAAGCTATCAGCAACCACTGCCCTCTGTACTGGTCTCGACGTATTGTGTCCCCTTTACGGGTTACCAACTTGAACGGCGTCAGTTTTTTTCCTTTTTCCAGCAAATTCTTACCACGCTCCCTGCGTATATAGAATTCTGTTTTGAATTCCTCGGAGACCTGCCCGCCTTCCACCTTTACCTCGGACAAACTGCGTGCATCTCCTTCAATGCGGATATGCTGCCCGCTGCCGCCAAAGAGGTCGAGCGTGGAGAAGTTCGGATAGACCAAGGTGAACGAAGCCTCATCTGCCGTCAATGGCACGCGGTAATCAAACTTTCCATTCCTGACGTGTATTGTATCTATCGACTCCATATACCCTTCCTCTGAGAAAAGGAAGAAGTCTGCCTGCTTGAGATTCTTGAACTCGCCGGTGATACGGAGTTCGCCCTTCTTGCCCCCACAGGAAATGAGGAGAAGAAGGGCGAACAAAAGGTATAATGCCTTGCGCACTTATTTTAAATTACTTGCAGATACTCTCCACAATTTTTGAATACTTCTGGAACTCTACATCGTTGAGGGCACGCTTAGCCAAAGAGGGGTCCTTGGCAACGGCATCCTTCAAACTGTTGGAAATAGAGGCGCTGTCACCGACTCTAGCTGCAAGTACTGCCTTCAGATAGCTGGTTACTGCGTTCTGCTCCTTGACATTTGCCAAAGTAGACCTTGCAGCAGCATAGTTCTTATTCATAATTTGAGCTAAAGCAGCACTATTGGTGTTCACACCGCTGAGGTCACGGTCTGCCTGAGAATAGTTACCCCTTGCAATATTGAGAGCGCCCTGAATCTCCTGATATGTGTCAGAACCGCTTGCCTTACCCATATACTGCTCAGCTGCAGCGACATCACCACTCTTCATTGCAAGAACGGCCTTGTTGGCATTCACCTCAGGAGCATTTGCATTAATGGCAGCAGCCTTGTTGAGATATGTCTCTGCCTGTGCAGCATCACCACGCATTATAGCCAACTGAGCATAGTTGTTGAATGCACGGTAGTCGCTGGGATAGAGCTCTTGTGTCTTGCTGTACCAAACAGCCTTTTGGTCGGGAAGAGCCAGCAGACGGTTTGCACCATAAAGCAGTTCCTCAACAGAAAGCTTGCTGGGATCCATAGCAAACTGAGCCAGAATCTGTGCGTCACTGCGACCGATTACCTCATAGTTGACCAACAGACGGGCACGACGCAACTCGGGAAGAATGCCATCGGCAATTTCTGTGTATACGCTGCTCATATTGCGAATCTGCTGCTCACGCTCCTCAGGATCCTGATACATAGAGAGAACACGGAGGATAACCTCCTTGTCCTGAAGATTGCTCTGGCTAATCAACTGCTGGAAACCGTCCCAGTCCTCAGCCGTATACTTTGTATCAATGTCTGCATCCATGCCAATCTTCTTGAGCTGACCCTTGAGGAACTTGTCGGATACATCCTGACGCTGTTCAGCGAGTTTCTCGTTGAAATCATACTTACCATCGGGAGATGCGTATGCACTTACCTCAATGTTCTGCAGAGCACGTGTCTCATTGTTGTCGTTAATCTCCTTAAGAATCTTCACAAGATCCTGAATGCTGATGCTACCGGTCTCACTGGTGCGGAGATTTGCCTGATTGATAAGGAACTTGATGTTAGCCTCCTGCTTCTGGGCAATAATACGCTGATAAGCATCGGGAGCTGTTGCGCCGGTAATCGTGCAGTAACTCAACAGCTGAGCTGTAGCCAAGATGCCGTAGCCAATCTTAACATCAGGAACATTCTTCACCTTCTTGCCAACCTTGGCATCAAAGCGTGCATAGAGGTCGCTTTTGAGCATAGCATCCTGATATGCCCAATTAGCTTTCATAGAATATGTGCCACCGACCTTGTACTGAACAGAGGTGCCATTGCCTTCTACCTTCTGGCCCTGGAATGTAGCACTCTCGCTGGCAGCCTCGCCACCTTCATACTTCAACACGGGTGTAACCACGACAACAGCTTTCTTGGGAATGCACTTCTCGGGGAAATTTGCTGTAATTGTGGCAGGAACCTGTCCGCCAATTGCTTCAAGGGGAGTCGGAGTCACCTTGAAATTGTCTGCTGTAAGTTTCAGCTTGCTACAAGAGGTCAAAGCCATAACAACAGCTAAACCTACGAACAAAATAGACTTTTTCATACTGTTTTCTGATTATATTTTTGTATAGTATTATATTTCCGCGCACAAAGGTACGAAACTTTCTTGCAACAAGAAACAATTCCACCTAATAAACATGCCTTTCCCTCTTCTTTTTATTCTTTTTTAATATTTCTGGGGTGGTGAAGCAGTACTTCTTCCCTCAATCGGCTCCTGTCCAGATGAGTATATATCTCAGTTGTGCTTATTTTTTCATGTCCCAACATTGCCTGTATGGCACGCAAACTTGCACCTCCCTCCAAAAGGTGTGTGGCAAAACTATGTCGGAAAGTGTGAGGAGATATCTTTTTTGCGATACCCGCAACTTCCGCATACTGCTGTATAAATATAAAAAGGGATATGCGTGAAAGCGGCTTGCGACGCCTCATTGAAAGAAAAACAACATCGTCAAAACCTTTTACCGGTTCCATTTGGCGTCGTATTGTGAACCAATTCTCCAGTTCACGCACAGCCCGATGCGAAATCGGGACCAAGCGTTCCTTGCGACCCTTGCCCAGTACCCGTATATATCCTTCCTCTAAGAATAAATTGGAAAACGAGAGAGCGCATAATTCCGATATTCTAAGTCCGCAACTGTATAGCACCTCTATTATGCAATGATCGCGCACTCCCTGCGGAGTGGACTGATCAATAGCCGATTCTATCCTGTCTATTTCCTCAATAGTAAGTACCTCCGGAAGATGCAGCCCGAGTTTGGGTGATTCCAAGAGTTCTGTCGGATCCTGTTCCAGTTCTCCTTCCGTAGTGAGATACGCATAAAAACTCCGCACACCGGAAAGAACACGTTTTTGAGATGTGGGGCTTATACCCACCTCGCGCAACTGGGCAGAGAAGTGAGACAACTGCTCCAACGTGACGCAACGATAATCGATTCCTTCATCACCATAATAATTAAGCAATTTCTGCAAATCATTTAGATACGCATCCAAGGTGTTGTCCGTGACACCCTTCTCTAAACGAAGATAGCGAACGTAGCCGTCAATAAGCACCTGCGGCACAACACCAATACCCGAAAGAGTCTTTTTTTTGCTCATTTGCCACAAAAATACAAAATTTTACCATCATATGCATAGCACCAAAGCACTTTTTTTCTTATATTTGCATCATAAATCATCTTACAACTATGAGAATACAGATTATCAATGGCCCAAATCTGAATCTTTTGGGTATTCGCGAGCCTGAAATCTATGGTAAGAAAGGTTTTGACGATTACCTCCATCGTCTGCGTGATCTCTACCCCAATTGCCGCATAGACTATTTCCAAAGCAACAGTGAGGGAGCAATTATCGACAAAATACAGGAAGTGGGATTCGATCGAGACGGCATTATCCTTAACGCCGGTGCATATGCTCACACGTCCATTGCCATCCTCGATGCCATCCGCAGCATATCCACTCCCGTGGTTGAGGTTCATATCTCCAATGTGCCACGTCGTGAGGAATTCCGTCATCACAGCATGATTTCCACCGGCTGTATCGGCATTATTCTCGGATTCGGCTTGGACAGCTACCGCTTGGCCGTTGAGGCTCTGCTCAATATTAAGTGAGCCTTGACGACTACATCTTAAGCCATATTGACGAGGAGGGAGAATATCTCCACGCTTTATGGCGTGCCACTCAACTGAAGTTGTCTTACGGTCAGATGGCCAGTGGTCATCTACAGGGACGTTTGTTGAAGATGCTTGTCGAAATGATACGACCCAAGCGTATTCTGGAGTTGGGCACGTTCAGCGGTTATTCAGCTCTTTCCATGGCAGAGGGACTTCCGGAAGGCGGAGAATTGCATACTATCGAGGTTTTCGATGAAAACGAGGATTTCCTCCGAAAATGGATTGGCGGCAGTCCGTGGGCTGACCGTATACATTTACACATCGGAGACGCTCTTGACATCATCCCCAGGCTTGGTGATAACTGGGATCTGGTTTTCGTAGATGCAGACAAGCGCGACTACGTAAAATATTATGAGATGCTCCTCCCCCGCATGAATTCCGGTGGTTTCATCCTAGCAGACAACACACTGTGGTATGGACGAATAACTGAGGAAGCTCGCCCGTCCGACCTCCAGACACTTGGGTTGCAGGCCTTCAATGACCTTGTTGCAAAAGACACCCGCGTAGAAAAAGTAATACTGCCGTTACGTGACGGTCTTACCATCATCCGCAAGCGCTAACACCTTTTACCCGGACACTATCCTTCTCTTTCCTTTCTCTTCATCGTGATAAGGGGAACAAGCATTTCTTCCATTGATATGCCGCCATGTTGGAAAGTATCCTTATAATAAGAGACGTAATAGTTATAATTGTTTGGATAAGCGAAGAAATCTTGTTCTGTGGCAAATATATAAGTGGTAGAAAGATTGGGAGCAGGCAGTCCTACATTCTGAGGCACCTTTATCTCATACACTTCTTTCGGATTGTAAGAAAGTGTCTTACCCAACTTATAACGCAGATTGGTATTTACGTTCCTGTCACCCACCACTCGCACCGGATTCTGTGTACGTATGCTACCATGATCCGTGGTCAATATGATGCGTCTCTCACTTTGTGCAAGGGCACGGAACAAATCACCAACAGCCGAATGGCGCATCCAGCTCTGCGTAATACTACGGTATGCTGCTTCATTATTGGCAAGTTCCTTCACCATACGGTTCTCTGTTCTTGCGTGTGAAAGCATGTCCACAAAGTTGAGGACAATAACGTTTAAGTCATATTGTTTGAAACTTGGCAGTTGTGCAAGCAGTTTTTCTGCTCCTACGGAATCGTTCACCTTATGATACGAGAATGTGTTCTTGCGACGGTATCGATCCAGCTGCGTTTGCACCAAAGGAGCCTCATTGAGATTCTTGCCTTCCTCCGAATCTTCATCCACCCAGAGTTCCGGGAACATCTTCTCTATCTTGTCCGGCATGAGTCCGGAGAAAATAGCATTACGGGCGTATTGTGTGGCCGTGGGCAGTATGCTGCAATATAAGTTTTCTTCTATGGAAAACATGTCTGCAATCTCACTACGTATCATGCGCCATTGGTCAAATCGGAAATTATCTATGACCAGCAGCGTCACTTTCTCCCCCCTGTCTAATGCCGGGAACACCTGCGTCTTGAATATATCCGGTGACATCAGGGGTACATCCTCGCCAAGCTCATACTGTTCACCGCTCAGGCGTATTTTCATCCAACGTTCGTAATTTTTCTTTATGAACTTGGCAAATTCCGTATTTGCCTCGCCTTTTTGCATCAAGAGCATTTCCCTCATCTGCGAGTCCGTCTCCGAAAGTTCCAGTTCCCAAAACACCAGCTTCTTGTATATCTCGTTCCAGTCCTCCATGCTCCTTGCCTCTCCCATTTCCAAACTTATCTTGCCAAAGTTCTGCTGGTAGTTCTGGTCTGTTACTTCTGTCTGTATCCTCTTCTGATGAATATTCTTCTTCAGCGATAGCAGTATCTGAGTCGGATTCACCGGTTTGATAAGATAATCGGCTATCTTACTGCCTATAGCCTGATTCATAATGTTTTCCTCTTCACTCTTCGTCACCATCACCACAGGTAAAGCCGGATGTGCTTCTTTTATACGCTGCAAGGTCTCCAATCCTGACAAACCCGGCATATTCTCATCCAAAAGCACGAGGTCATAATCCTCCTTATCGCACTGCTCCAGAGCATCATAGCCGTTTGTCACAGTGTCCACGCCATAGCCTTTCTTTTCAAGAAACATGATATGTCCTTTTAAAAGGTCAATCTCATCGTCAATCCAAAGCAGTCTGTAATCCATATATTATCAAAATCCGAATGGGAAGTCATCTTCCTCTATAACTTCTTCTGTTACATTCTCTCCATTTGTACCATAACCCTCCGGCACATCTTCGGGATCGATATCCTCTATCTCCTGATTCTCGTCAATATTCAGTTCTTCTGGAACTTCTATCGGCTGTATCTTTTCCTCATAGAATGTTTCATAATCATCAAAACTGTAATCCACACCCAGAAGTTTCAGGTTATCCTCAGCAATAAGCAGTGAACGAATCCCTTCCAGCACTGTTGCCATATGACGGTCACAATATAACTGCTGTGCATAGGCATGCACCTCATCGTAACTTAGGAATCCCTTCACCACCAGCATTGAGATACCGTTCAAATCAGATATCTCCAGTTCGAAATTACGCACCATGAAATTGCTGAAGTTATAGCGCGCCACCTCAAAGAGCAGTTGGTCCTCATCCAAAGAACCTTTTTCGTAAGCCAGCACAAAAGCGTAGTTGGCAATGCGCTCCTCTATAAGTGTCTTCACCTCTGTGGTGTCTCCTTCGCCGAAATCTCTCATACGACGTGCCCACAAACCGGAGGCATTCCACGGTCCTCCCTGAAGAAGCCTGCCGTTTTGGACACCCTTCACTATTTGGGCAGCCAACTCACTTATTTCCTCTTGAGAGTACTTCTGTATCAGTTCCTTCAAAAGGGTTAGGAAGCCGCTTCGATCACCACTATATAGCAAACTCATTGCTTGAACAAACATCATACGGGCACGATGAGGCCCTTCCGGGAAATTCTGAGTATGCCACTCATAACTGCGTCCCACCTCGTCATAGCGATTTGCCATATAATCGGAAAAACTCTTTTGATAGATGGAGTCTTCCATGTGTTTGCCTTCCTTGGCTATTTGTTCGTACAACGGATTAGCCAAAGCAATAGCATTTTCGTTCTCTGCATACTCCTCAATTAATCGTCGCCTGTATTCCTGAGCCTCATCCCAAAGTCCCAAGCGTCCGCAAATAAGAAACATATGATAATAAACATCCGCCATCTTCTCATAATCCGGGAATGTTTTTATCAGTCGTTCCAGAGTGCGCTTTGCCAAGGGAAAATTCTCTATATTCTCCTGCTCAAGCACACCCGCTCCATGCAGTCCTTCCACCAACAACGCATTTGACGCTTCCATTTGCTCTTCCGTGAACGGTATCTGTCGCAGATAATATTCTCTCTCATGCGGGTCGTTAGCTAAAGAGTCCTTGAGAGCCTGCTCCGGATCTACATCAGTTTCATCCGCTACGTCAATATTATCGGAAGATATCTCCACAGAATCTTCAGCAGCATAATCATATTCCTCAAATTCGCTATCACCGAGTATAGTCTTGTTGGTACGTCGCCAGTTATCCTCATTCTTACGGTTACCCCATTTTTTTCGGAAAGCTGCCTTGCCGGCAGTCGTCGTAGTAACATTGTAAAAATACCATGCACCGCTCTGCCCAGACACTCTCGTTTGCGCAGCTGCCGTTGCAGCCATTGTCTGCCGGCGCTGTTGCGATTCAGCTCTATCCTCTGCCTGAGCCTGTTTCTTTTCCTCTTCTTTTTCTTTCTTTTTAAGTGCTTCTATTACGCGGTCAATCGCAGCTATATATTCTGCCTCCGGCAACTTGGCCAATGCCTGAAGACTATCCTGCAGTTTCACCGTTTCCAGATGGGGAGCTAACGGCTGTAGAGCCTTTGATCGCTCTTCCACCTGCTTATATTCTTTCAACTCCTTTGACAATATTGAAGCACATTCCTGATAGGTACGTGCCGCGTTGATGTAGTCCTCCCTTTCCCAATACATGTTGGAAAGTTTCAACAGCAACGACGCTTTAGCACCTCCGCTTCCAGTACTTTCCGCCACTCCCTTTTCCCAAGATGCCAGACAATTTGCCGTATCAGGCAGAGACAGATAGATATTACCTATTGCGTAATATATCTGGTCCAGATAATTTGCATTATTCTCATCCTTCGCCATACGTTTGAGACGACGTATCATCTGCCTGAATTTGTCTTTACCTATCACTTCCGTCTGCAACACACGGGCAGCAAACGACATCTCATACGGTGGATTTGCAGCTATAACTTTTGACAATGCTTTATAAGCTTTCTGTTTCTCTCCCTGCTGATTATACAACTGGCCAAGCAGGAAGTTCAGACGTGCCCGTCGTATTCTCCCTTTCGTATGCTTCACCACGTGTTCAAGACACGACACAGCCTCGTCATACTGCTCCGTAAGCAGGTAATAGGCTGCCTCTGTGTTTGTTCTCTCCCTTGCTGCCTTAAATGTAAGGCTGTCGCGTCCCATACGACGCAATACATCCTCAGCATCGTATGGCCATCCTAATGCTACATAACAACGCGCCAGCCGGGCTCTCGCCACTTGAGTAATTCGCGGCTGTGTCGCATAAAGGCGCAGGATATAGTTCCATGTTGCACTCGACTCAATAAATTCTCCTTTACGAAATTGAGCCTCTGCCATCATAAACCAAGCACGCCACAAATAGGGATTGAACTCTTTTCTTGCCCTGAATTCCTTCTCTTCCGGTGTCATTCGCCTGTTGCGGTTACCAGCTGCAGGTTTTCTCTTTATACTATGACGCTTAATAGCTTTCTGGGCTTTCTCTATGGAGGTGTCATAGTTGCCTGAGCCAAGACTCTGTGTCGCCTTGTTCTGGCACTCATACATCGGTAAAAGATGCGTATAATCGTCCTTATTGCCTTTTGTTTGCGCCTCTTCGCCGTCCGCAAATGCCACTTGTCCGTTGTACAAAGTGTTGTAATGTGCAGTGAAAGCATGCCAACGACGATTTAAGGGCGTATTCTTTTTCACCGAACAGCCCACCAGCAGTTGCACCACCACCAGTATAAAAAATATTTCCCAACGTGCGCGCATCACATAAACAACGGCCCAACGCCTTCATTTATTGCCTTAGCTCTCCCACAATCATGAGGACTTCGTCTTTCAATGCCTCCGGCAAGGCAACCTCCCTCAATTGCAACGAACGACACCAGCCAGCCACTTCATCCTCTCTCATTGTCTCAAGCACATAACGGAATTCCTCGATTTCATCGCCAGAGTAATCATTCGCCTCCCGACCACGAAAACGATCCAACTCCTCGTCCTCGTAATACTCTATCTCCTTGCTGACAGCAGCCAGCAGACTCTCTTTCTCGCACACTTCGTGCTGACCACAGCATTCAAAGTCCTCACTTCTCATCTTGCGGAAATTCATCCCAGAATGTAGGATACGATTTACTCACCACCTCTGGATTGTTGATTGTAATTTTCCCAAAAGGAACACAAGCGTAAGCAAAGGACATTGCCATCCGGTGATCATCGTAAGTGTCGATAGCGGGACTCTCAGCGTTTTTCTTGTATGCATCGTCCTGACTGGGATCCCAAGAAAGCACACTGTCGTCCTTCTCCTGGACATTATATCCTAGTTTATACAGTTCTGTGCGAAGAGCCTTAATGCGGTCTGTTTCCTTTATCTTCAGGCTCTGCAACCCTGTAAAGTAAAATGCCTTGCCCATAAAAGCGCATGTACACACCAGCGTCTGTGCTAAATCCGGTTGCTCCACTAGATTGAGAGCCAAAGTCTCTTGCTTACTCACGTCACAGTTTTCCTTGCATATCCTTGCTCCTTCTGCAGTGAATACTGTCTTTACACCAAGCGGTTCGAAAAATTCCCTCACCTTGCTGTCGCCCTGCACGCTATTACGATAGAGACGCGGCATGAACAACTCCCCCCCGGTAAGAGCTATCAGTTCATACCAGTACGACGCCGCACTCCAATCGCTCTCCACCCCATAAGATGTCGGTTTATAGGGCTTCGGGGAAACACGTACCGTTCTTTCATCCGCCCATTCCACATCTGCTCCGAATGCCCTCATCAAAGATATTGTCATGTCAATGTACGGACGGCTTACTATATTACCTTCCAAGCAAAGCTTCAATCCGTCCCTCATCGTGGGGCCTATCATCATCAGGGCACTCACATACTGACTGCTCACTTGTCCTGATATACGTACTTCCCCGCCTTGCAGGGAACCGCCTTTGATACGAAGCGGCGGGAATCCCTCCTCGCATTCATATTCTATATTGGCACCCATTGAGCGCAAGGCATCCACAAGTATCGCTATCGGTCGGTGTCTCATGCGCTCCGTTCCGGTTAGTATATACGTCCCCTCGTTCACAGCAAAATAAGCCGTAAGAAACCGCATTGCCGTACCTGCCGCCATAATATCAACCACAGGGGGGGCTCCTTCCGATGCCACATTATTTTTATTTTGCGCCAACGCGCGCACGACAACTTTACTGTCATCGCAGTCAGATATATTATCCAATCTGCATTCAGGCCCTTCGCTGCCGATGTTCCTTTGTGCTAATGCAGAGATAATCAGCGCGCGGTTAGAGATACTCTTGCTGGCAGGCAAGTGTATCACATCTGGCAATCTGGTCGGTTTATATAAAGTCTTTGACGACATCCTAAAAATCTACTTTATTTTGCTTTACGCTGCAAAGGTACTAATTTTTTATATTAGATTTAATATCGTTGTCCCTCCAAAAGTGACAATTTTAAGGAATTTTAACGCTTAGGTGGTCTGTATTTGAAAAAAACTCCGTACCTTTGCACTCGCAAAAACGGAGCGGGATGTAGCTCAGCCCGGTTAGAGTACGCGTCTGGGGGGCGTGTGGTCGCAAGTTCGAATCTTGTCATCCCGACAGAGAAAGGCAGCCAATGGTTGCCTTTTTTCTTTGTAACACATTTGTTATTAACATTTTTTTGCATCAAAATTCCTACCAACGAAATAAACCTTCTGTCTCGACGCTTGTCTTAAGGCTGTATGAAATCTTTTCTATTACTCTTTTTAACTCTCTTTACACTGACTGCGGGAGCACAGAAAGTGACCATTACAGGCAAGATTACGGAAACAAGTACCGGCGAAGCGCTTCCCGGTGCAACGGTGTTATTACTCTCTCCGAAAGACTCTTCACAAGTAACCGGCGGTGCCGCCAATATGAACGGCGCATTTTCCCTACCCGCAGTAAAAGCAGGAAGATATCTTCTCAAAGTAAGCTTTATGGGCTATCAGACCCACATGCGCGACATCACACTGCAATCGAAAAGGAAGAACGTGGATCTCGGTGTTATCTCCCTTGACGAGAACGCACATATCATGAAAGAGGCTGTCGTGGAGGCAAAACTTGCCCAGGTGGAAATGAAGGAAGACACTTTTGTCTACAATGCTGCCGCTTATCGCACAGCAGAAGGTGCCATGCTGGAAGAACTCGTAAAGAAACTACCTGGAGCGGAAGTTGACGACGACGGCAACATCACCATCAACGGCAAGTCTATAAAGAAAATCATGGTAGACGGTAAAGAATTCTTCTCCAACGATACTAAGATGGCGATGAAGAATCTTCCCACGAAGATGATAGAAAAGATAAAATCCTACGACCGCAAATCAGACTACAGCCGTGTTACCGGTATTGACGACGGCGATGAAGAAACCGTCCTCGACCTTACTGTAAAGAAAGGCATGAAAGAAGGATGGCTCGTCAATGCAGACGGAGCATACGGTACAGAGGACCGCTACTCCGGCAAACTCTCCATAAATCGTTTCATGGACCATTACCATTTCTCGCTTATCGGTTCTGCCAACAACGTCAACGACCGTTCAATGGGCGGTTGGGGCGGTAGAGGAGGACGCGGTGGCGGTGGTGGTGCCGGCATCGTGACCAGCCAGATGGGAGGTGTCAACTTCGCATGGGAGAACGGCAAGAAAGACGACGAGGCTGGACTCTTGAAGACTGGTGGCAACGTACGCTTTTCACGCACATCCACAGAGAACGAATCCCTCACAAACTCGCAGACATTCCTCACAGGCTCGAGCAAATGGACCAACTCCTCATCACAGTCGCACCCCATAAACTGGAACATTAACGCTGATTTCCGTCTGGAATGGAAACCCGACTCAATGACTAATCTTATCTTCCGTCCCAGCTACAGTCACAGCGAGAACAATTCCCATGGTGAATCGGAATCCGTCACTTTTAATCAAGACCCCTTCAGTTACTTGTCGGATCCTCTCAACCAGTACATCAATTATGATGACCCCTACGACATCCGCGTCAACAGCAACCACCGCATCACAAATTCCGAGGGTGTGAATAATAGCGGTAATGCAGACTTCCAGATAAACCGACGCCTCGGAAAACCCGGGCGCAATATCACCCTCAACGCTGCCGGAGGTTTCAACAAGAGTTCCTCTCTATCCAACTCGCTCTCTCTGGTCAACTACTACCAGAAAACGGAAGGTGCTTACGACTATACACGTCAGCGCAATGTGAATCCATCCGAAAGCTGGAATGTTCGCGGACGTTTCTCTTATACCGAGCCCATCACCAAAAACCTGAATCTTCAAGCATCCTATCAGTTCCAGTACCGCTTCTCTGATTCCGACCGTAGCGTTTATAGTTTGGACTCCCTGCTCAGTAGAGAAGAGATTGCGCAGCGCGGTCTGACACCGGAAGATCTGTATCTTGGAAATATCCCCGGTATTGACACCGTGACACTCGTGCAGGACTGGGTGAATTCCCAATATGCCACTTACAACGAATACAACCACGACGCGAATATCATGGCGCGTTATAATAAGAAGTTCGAGAACGAACAGGAGTTGCGCATCAACGCGGGCATTTCTTTCCAGCCGCAGAGGACTCTTCTCGACTATAAAAAACACATGCTTGACACGGCTGTCACCCGTAATGTTTTCAACTGGGCTCCGCGAATGGATATCCGATGGCGAATTTCCAAGACATCCCAACTCCGTGCCCGTTACAACGGATGGATGACACAGCCCTCTATGACGAATCTTATCGAAGTCATCGACAACAGCAACAAACAGAATGTTACTGCTGGTACAGCAGGTCTGGAGAGCAGTTGGACGAACAACTTCAACCTTTTCTATAACGGCTATGAGACAGAGAAGCAAATGGGCTGGTCGGTGTATTCCTATTTCTCAATGACTGACCGCAGCATTTCCACCGCTACCATCTACGATGAGACAACCGGCAACCGCTACTCCCGTCCCTTGAATATCGACGGCAACTGGAATGTGGGCGGCAATCTGATGTTCAATACGGCTCTCGGAAGCAAGAAGATGTTCAACATCAGCACCAACACCGTGCTCTCGCACAACAATTCCGTAGGTTATATCAGTAGCTCTGTAAATATCGCTGATTTTATCGGAACATCCACTGTGAACACGATTGAGCAGATGAATCATCTTTTCAACAATGTACCTCTTAACAAAGCCACCACCCGTTCCACGAATATCGGCGAGACGCTGCGTTTCAATTTCCGTATGGACTACGGCGAGACCAGTACTGTGGAAATCGGTATCAACGGCGGTTTCAACTATCAGCACGCCCGCAACGACCAACAGGAAAGAGCCAATCTCGATACTTGGAATTTCAACTACGGCGGCAACCTTATTCTCTCAACGCCCTGGGACATGAGTTTCTCCACCGACATCGGTCCGCAGTACCGTCGCGGCTATAGTGATGAAGCAATGAACACTACAGAACTCATCTGGAACGCACAAATCTCGCAGAACTTCAAGAAATGGCTCCGCGGCCAGGATCTTGCTATTTCGATTCAATGGTTCGACATATTAAAAGAGCGCAGCAACATCTCGCGCTCAATTTCCGCCACGCAGCGTAGCGATACCTACACCAATACGATTCACTCATATCTCATGGCGCATGTTATCTATAAACTCAACCTTCTCGGTAACCGCGAAGCACGCAGCGAGATGGGTCCCGGATTCCGCGGCATGAATATGTCCAACGCAGAAGCTGGACGAGCCGGTCGTGAAGGACGCGGCGGCGGTGGTGCCCCCGGAGGTGCTCCCGGTGGGAGACGCTAATCAAAAAGTCAAAGAACACTTATTGTTATATACGAGTGAAGGTGCCGTTAATGCACCTTCACTTTTTGTATTGTTCCGTCTTCATTGAAGTACATCCTGTCGATGCACGTTTCCCTGTGAAAACCAGGTCCCATGTCCCTGTGCATGTAGTTTTTGTTGATGCGGTGGTAAACGATGTACCATTCATCCTTGCCTGGAATCTGAAGCACACTGTTGTGTGCCGTACCATAGATTTCCTTCGACGGATCCTGTATTAGTATCACGGGGTCTTTCGCCACTTCTATGGGACCCAGCGGTGATTTGCTCGTCCCGTATGCCACGTGATAGTTGGGCGAACCCGTATCATCAACACTCCACATGAAGTAGTATGTACCTTTGCGATAGAACACATACGGAGCTTCTCTGTATGCATAATCCTGCAACGTACCGCCCTGCGGAGTCATCAGCGTCACAGTCTCCTTCTTCACCGTCAGCATATTGTCTTCCAGTTCTGCACCTGCCATATATCCGTTGCCCCAGTATAGATAATGTTTACCGCTCACGGGATCGCGGAATACATCTACGTCAATCTGCTGTCCGCCGCGCTGTCCCTCCGGCAGTTCCGTTACAATGGGGAAACCCAAATCCGTGAACGGTCCCTCGGGATCGTCAGCTATCGCCACACCGATACTCTTGCGGTTGCGCTCCTTGTCGTGTCCGCTGTAGTAGAAATAGTATTTGTAACTTCCATCCGCCTGCTTCACCTCTTCAATACAGGGAGCCCACGCATTTCCAACAGCCCAAGGAACCTGGTCGGTAGCCAAATCGAGCATGATACCCTTGTGGCACCAGTGCTTCAAATCCTTCGAGGAGAATACCGTAAAATAATATCCGCCCCAACCTCTCGCACCGTCGGTGGTGGAGTATATGTAGTAGCGTCCCGTCTTCTGCGAGTACAACACTTCGGGGTCGGCATGAAACTCCGGTAGGACGGGGTTCTTCCCCAACTCAATCTTCTTTGCCTCTGCACCCGTGATACACAAGAGCGCGAGCAGCGCGCAAAACAATGTCTTTTTCATGATTCTCTATAAAAGTCTAATGATTCATATATTTCTTCTTTCGTTGCTTGCCTGTTGATGCGAATATCGCCGATTCCACCGAGCAAAGTGAAGTTGATGACGCCCGCCTCGTTCTTCTTGTCGTGGGTCATCAGTTCCATGAGCACGGGATAGTCGTCGCACGTGATTGCCATCTTGCCGTAGTGGTCGAAGATGTAGCGGGTCATCTGTCTCAGTCTGTCCGTCGGGAACTGCTCCTTGATATTGGAAAGGAATAGTTCGCTCACCAATCCCCACGCCACAGCGTATCCGTGCAACACGGGTTGCTGCCTCTTCAGCGCCAGACTCTCAAGGGCGTGACCTACGGTGTGACCCAGATTCAGCGCTTTGCGAAGTCCTTTTTCCGTCGGATCTTCCGTCACGATGCGTTCCTTCACCGCCACACTCCTTTCTATCAGCGCGCGTCCCTCTTCGCCGTCGAAGAGCGCGAAGGGTTCCTGCATCAGCGACGCCCAGTGACTCTCCGTATCAAGCAGACCGTGCTTCAGCATCTCGGCATAGCCGGAGAGAAGGTTCTCATCGTCGAGACTTTTGAGGAAGTCCGTCGCTATTATCACAGTACCGGCTTCGCTGAACACACCTATTTCGTTCTTCAGTCCTCCGAAGTTCACTCCTGTCTTACCGCCCACCGAGGCATCCACCTGACTGAGCAGCGTCGTCGGCACATTGATGTATGCCATACCTCTTTTAAACGTACTCGCCGCGAATCCACCGAGGTCTGTCACCATTCCGCCGCCCAGATTCACCATAAGCGAGCGCCTCGTAGCACCTCCTTCCTGAAGTGCACTCCACACAGAGGACAGCGACTCCAGCGTCTTGTGTTCGTCGCCCGCCTTGATGGTTATCACCCGTGCATCTCGCATTGCAGGCACATCCTTCACCAACGGCCAGCACAGACGCAGCGTCGTCTCGTCGGTGAGACAGAACAGGCGGTCGTACCCCACTGCCCCGACTGCTTTGCCGAGGTCTTCTGCCAGTTTACCGGTGAACACTATATTCTGTTTCATACGAGTTCTGCTCCTCTATAGTAGAATTCCAGTATCTCCCTGTAGTTCTTGCCGTTCTGTCCCATCACAGCGGCACCTATCTGGCAGAGTCCCACGCCATGACCCCATCCACGTCCGTCGAGACGGAATGCGGCGGGAACCTTTCCTGGCGCGTTCTCCTTGCCCGCCAAATCTATGGGCGTTGCGTCGAATGCCGATGAATACAGGTGTGTGTGCGACAGCGCCTTCCTTATCTCCAGTTCCTTACCGATGATGAGCGTTCGCTCCGAACCCACAATCTTGAGTTTCGAGATATGTCCGCCGGGACCTTTCTCCATAGGTTCCAGAGCCAGGATGTCTCCGAACTCCACCTTGAGATGATCCTTCAGGAGGTCGTGAATCTCCTCCTGCTGCAGAATCACATGCCAGCGATAGAAGTCCGGTGTCTCCATATCGTAGTCGTTGAGCACCTGCCTCAGTATATTCTCGTCCTGTGTGTTGCACCAAGGATCCTCCACACTCTGCAGATACGGCTTCTTTATATTCTCCCAGCAGTATTGGAATTCCTCCGTGCGTCCGCCGCAGCATTTCGAGAAGCGGGCATCGCATATTTCCAAGGTTCCATCGTCTTTTCTGTATACAAGCACCTGACCCTTCGTTGCCTCCACAGCTTCCTTCACGGCGGGATTTGCTGCTCTCGTCACACCTTGATAGCGCTGGCAATGGTCGTCGGCACACACGTCGAATATTGTGTGCTCCTCGCGGTCGTGCCATCGGATATATTCCTTACTCGTCTTGGTGAAGGCGAAGAATGCGGGTCGGTCGCTGTCGCTGTGATGACGACGACGATCCATCTGGGCGTAGAGCCACGAACGCGATATCACAGCCGAAGCCTTCAGAAATTCCAGCGAACTCGTCGCTTTCATCTCCGACGATATGACGCTCACAAGATAATCCTCCACAGGAAGCTCGTTGATGGCAACAATCTTCTCCTCGTCCACCACCAGTCGCAGTTTCCCTTGGAATGTCTGCGTCTCCTGTCTTTCCCAATGGAACTTCACTCCTATCGTCACATCCGATATCGAGAACGTAGCATCCTCCGTCACCGGCGAGAACGACAGATTGCGGTAAAGTTGCCCATTCCATCGTATACTTCCTTCTTCGCACACCACCGCCTGCTCGCCTGTTACGGTTTGTCCCTTGGCGGTGTATTCGCCGTTTATGTTGAAGCGCAGCGAGGGGGCTCTCTTGATACCCACCGTCACCTTCGCGCCTTCCATTTCCTCCTTCAGCGGCAGTTCGTCGCTCTGCTTTGCATCTTCCTTCGGGGCTTCTTCTGCCGGTTCCTTGTCGGTCACAGCCTCGATGACGGGCTGCAGTTCCTCCTCCGAAAGCGTCACTTCGCGCAGTATCTCAGCTGCCAGTTCGGGCGTCATCGCCTTGAAGTCCTCTTCGCGCGGAGTAATGATGAGACCGCCCATATCGAGGGCTCCGGGACTCACCATGATGTCGGGATAGCAGCTCGGACGGTGCTTCTTTCTGGGGAAGATGAGCGTCACTATCTCGTCCTCACGTCCCACACCGCCTTCCTGGCGCCAGGTGACGAGGTTCATTCTCGGTTCCACCTCGCCTTCCACTACAGGCAGCGCCTTATATATGCGCTGGCACAGCAGCGAATCGGGTTCTGTGGGAAGACTTCGTATAACGAATACAGGACTCACCCAGCCCTCCAGCAGATAGAGGCCGCATCGGTCGCTCGTATTACCGGCTTCCTGCATCTGCGCGGCTCCCGCTCCTGTGAGGGGGAAGAGCCTCCGCAGGTGGTTCTCCCATATCTTCCAGTCGCGCTCCAGCGGCATCACTCCCCTGCTTCCCGCCTGCAGATGCATGTGGTCGGGACAGCTGGCTCCGCACTGTGCTCCGTTGTAGAACACGATATCCTCAGGCATCGTCCAGGCCATACGTCTCATCGTGCTGAAATGCGCCCAGATGCTCTGCGGCGTGTGTCGGCGCGACGGGATGGTGAAGTGGCGGGGCAGTATGGGGAAGGGATTCACCAGTATCTGATAGTGCCTCTCCATCTTGAGGGCGTGCTGCTCCTTCGGCCTGTTGTGGTCGCACAGGAAGCAAGGGCGCTCCTCGATACTCTTGGCATCCACCTTCGCTGCCGTCGACACGATGCGCGAGGGATTCCATTGCACCGTCATATCCGTTTCGCCTATCGGCAGAGCGCGCGACTGCACCTGCTCCTCCAGATTCCTGTAGTTCGTCGCAGCCAGTTGCCATTGCTCCAACTCCTGACGGAAGAATGCCTCCACTTCCTCGCGGCTCACTTCGTGCTGCCACAGACGGTTGAGAGCCTGACGGGCTTCTATCTCGCGGCTGCGCAGACTATCCTTATATAAATTATTTATGTTCTGCTTCTCTTGCGAGAGCGCTGCGTCCGAATTGCCTTCCCAGCGGCGGCAGAGATACAGTTCGTCGTAGATGCGTCCGATGCGGTAGCGGCGCGATATCATCAATCCGAGGGCATAGTCCTCGCCATAGGATGTGTTGGGTATCTGTATCTCGCGCAGCACAGGAGTGAAGAACGCTCTCGGCGCCCCCAATCCGTTGATACGAAGCGCGTTGTTGCGTCCGTTCTGCTGCGTCCACTCGCGGTGATCGATAAGTCCCGGCGGCAGTGTCTCCAGCTGGAAGTTGCAAATGCGGTACGAACCCACCACCATTGCTGCTCCGTCCTCGTAGAACTGGTTCACTATCCTCGCCAGCGTATCTTCGCCGCTATAGAGGTCGTCGCTGTCGAGCTGCACCACAAAGCGGCCCACCCTTTCGTCGTGCACAGCACGGTTCCAGCATCCTCCGATGCCCAAGTCGTCCCTTTCGGGTATGATGTGTATCAGACGTTCGTCCTGGAATTTGTCTATTTCCTCCGTCGTACCGTCGTCCGAGTGATTGTCCACCACCATCAGGTTGTAGGCAAACGGAGCCTTCTGCCTGAGCACGCTCTCTATGGCATCGCGAATGGTGCGCACGCGGTTTCTCACAGGTATCACCACCGTTGCCTCCACAGGGAACTCGCCCTCCTTCAGCTTCACCACATCCACTTCGTCGCCGTGCAGATAGGCGTTTATGGCACGCAGATGACGGGTGCAAGCCCTTTCCATCTCCACCTGTGCCGCTCTGTTGCGCGGATCCACGTAGTCGAACTGCTTCACACCACTCGCTCTCGTGTCCGTCTCGTCCATCTTGTAGAGGAATTCCCCGATGTGCAGGGGCAGTCGCTGGCGCGAGCAGAAGAGTCGCAGGTCGTAGAGCGCAGCATACTGATACACATGCGTCTCCTGCTCCACATACTCCTGCAACACCTTGCGTCTCACCATCACGAGCGCTCCCATCTGGAAGTCGTCTCTCACCGAACCCACCTGATAGTCAATCAAACGTACGGGTTCCGTCGTGCGGTAGTCGGCATAGCTCCATCCTGCTCCGCTATCGTCCATCAGCGTCTCCCAGCGATGCAGGGCGTGATAGCCCAATTCCACCGTACCGGGTTTCGTATGCAGCAGAATATAGGGAGCACTACCCGTCTTGGCGATGCTCCTCAATGTGTGTGTCGAACCAAGCGGGCCGTCCAGTTTGTACCTGCCCGCCACCAATTCGTCCTCAAACCCCTGTTCTGTATATGAGAAGAAGTCTGTCATGATTCGTTTTTAGCTTTTTCCGCGACAAATATACAACAATTTTTCCAACCGCGCTCATTTTTGTGCCATTTTTGCGAAAATTGACTCAAAAACAACAAAAAACGCATTTTTGTGAAAAAAAATTAAGAAAAATGTTCGTGGTATTTTAAAATTTTCTACCTTTGCGTTGTAAAAAGCGCGAAAAAAGCACAAAAGCGGCAGTAAAATGCCCCCACTAAAGTGGTCTTTGGCAAGGCTGATGCAACTCTGAGGCAGGGATGAGACGAGGAAGACACATGGCGATGTTCCTCCTTGCAGACTCCTTGCAGAGTCCTTACAGAGTCCAAGAAATCTTGGGGAAGCCTCGGGTGCAGAGCAGGCGCTGCGCGGACGCTCCGCAGGGGAAGAACAGCCGAAACGTGATGGAAGTGAAGTTAAAATTAAGTCGAACATAAACAACAAACCAATTTTTTAATTAACCTTATTATTAACCAAATCTCAAACAAAATGAAGAACAAATTACTTCTTTTGGCAGCTGTATTGCTCACAACATTGAGCACACGAGCTGTAGACGAAATTGAGGAAGGCGTGGAGTACTACATTCTAGATGAGGAAACAGGCTTTTTCCTTGGCGCCCAAAACAACTGGGGCTGTCGTTCCGCTATCACAGAGGACGCAGGTATCTTCGTGTTCGAAGCAGGTCAACAGCGTGAAGACGGCTGGAACATTCGCAACACACGAATGTCCAGCACTTGGTACTACGGTACCGATCTTTACATGGACAAGGGCGCTGGCTCCGACCTTGCAACCATTGTTGTAAAAGACAACGAGGAGGCTGGTACCACGAAGCGTGTAGACGGTATCTGGGACATCCACAACCTCGGCGGTGGCTATTTCAAGTTCTCTATGCCCGGCAACTGGTCTTATGTTAACGGAGAGTGGGTTCAGGCTACCGATCGCGGCTACATTGCTAAGGGTGACGCAGGTTACCGCAAGGGCTTCAACATTAAGTTTACTCAGAATGCCACAGAGGCTCTTACCTTTATGGTACTGACCCCGGAGGAGGCTCTGCAGTACGTGTTGAACAAGGCTCAGACCAGCAACGTTTCCTACAACTTCCTTGTTTCCAACCCCGACTTCTGCCGTAACAACGCAGGTTGGAGCGGCAATCCCGGTATTAACGGAGACAGCAATGGTGATTACAATGCTGAGTCCTACATGAGTACCTTTGATGTAAGCCAGACTATCGACATCCCCAACGGTGAATACACTGTTACAGCTTATGGTGCTGTTACGTTCCATAACAACCGTACCATCAAGCCTTACGACGGAAACGGCTATCCCACTTTCACCGTGAACGGCCAAACCTTCGACTTCTACGAGATGGATGATGCAGACAAGTTGAGTAGTCAGACAAAGATCGGCCAGTCATTCCATGATGGCAAATACAAGATTGGTCCTATTACTGTAAATGTAACCGACGGCCAGATGACCTTCAACTTCAAGAGCACTCGTAACGATATTTGGGCTGTATATGACAACGTTCAGATTCAACAGTTCAACAACGTTGTAGAGTATGCTCAGGAGAAACTCGCCAGCATCACATACCCCATCGAGGGTATTGGTTCTGCTGACGTGCAGTCTACATACGAAGACGCTTACACCACATTCAAGAATTGGGTTAATGGTCTGCAGCCTGGCGATGCCACCCTCGAACAGGTTGATATCAAATACGGCGAGTTCGTTGTGGCTGAGGATGCTTGGAAGGCAAGCATTGAGAAATGGAGCGCATACACCACAGCTGCCGACAAGGCTAAGAAGCTCTACACTCAGATTGCATCTCAGGAAGGCAAGTTCATTCCCAGCGGTGCATGGCACGCATTCGGTGTTTACATCAATGGCGCACCTGAACTTCCCGGCTACCAAGATGCCGGTTATACCTTCGTAAACGGTAACTACGCGTACATCATGGAAGTACGTAATTTGGACGATGCTGGCATCACAGCAGAAGTTGCATTCCTCAACACCTTGATGAACGACGTGAAGAAGACTGTTGTGCAGCCCGGCATGGACGTCACCTTCCTGCTCGTTAACCCCGACTTCAACGATCCTACCGGTGCAGGATGGGTTCGTGAACAGACTGGTGGAAACAAGACAAACTACGGTGGCATCACCGGTTGGCCTGTAGCAGAAGCTTGGAATGCCAGCAGCCTTGATTTCTATCAGATTGTGGAGGATGCCCCTGCTGGTCTGTATAGAGTATCTGTCAATGCATTCTACCGCTCTCCCGGCAGAACTCTTAACGAGCCTGTAACCGCAAAACTGTACATGGGTACCTTTGAGTCTCCCATTGCAAGCCTCTACAACCCCGATTATATCGTTGAGAAGGATCTCACATGGAACGAGGAGCAGCAGCAGTGGATCGGCACTATCGCCAAGAACGGTACCAACTGCTTCTATTGGAACGGTGACGAATGGGCTGGTATAACCAATGCCGACAAGGAGAAGATTTGGACCTACAACGAGAACGAAGACCTTGATATCCGCAACCGCATCCAGGGCTCTACGGGTATTAACGGCGACGGCTATCTCGGAACCGACGTAGACTATGAGGTTGGCGGCAAGACATACCTCGTGCCCGACGGTATGCAGGGTGCATCTATCGCATTCTCTGCCGGTCGCTATCCCATGACAGTCAAGGGTGAGGTTACAGAGAACGAGCCCGGTAGCGGTGTAGGTACACTGCGTATCGGTGTGAAGGGTAATACATCTGGCGCTGCTTGGGCTCTGTGGTCTAACTTCCGTCTGGAGCTCCTCGGTGAAGACGCTGAAACAATGCGCGAGCAGCTGGGTGAGATACTGGGAGAGTTGAAGGCCAACCCGTTGCTGCCTCAGGAAGATGTTGCTCAGGGCGTGCAGGAAATATTCATGAACGACACCGTTCTGGCGAAGATTCCTGAGTACGAGGCTTTGGCTGATCCCGAAAGTGCTTTGCAGGACTATGCTGTCTACAAGGCTGCTTACGACGACGTTGCATACATGAACAACAAGTTGACCGACGTTTACAAGGTTGAGATCGACAAGTTCTATGCCACTCAGGCTGAGCTTGAAGAGCTTATCGGCGGCTACGACGGCGATGAGGATGTCAAGCAGTATGCAACCAACGTGAAGGCCGTATATGAAAACCTGGTTGGACTGGAGACCGGCGCATTGGTTAGCCTCACCGACAAGGATATGGAGAACTTGATTAAATATTATGTGGCAAATGAATACGGCGATCCCCAGATTCTCACCAAGGAGACTATTCAAGATCCCGGATTCGACCCCGATGAAGCCTTCAACTATGCTTACACAAGCACATTCGGCGAGTATTACAAGCTCGTGGATGAGCTTCGTATGATGCTCGGCAGTATCCGTATCAATATTACTACTCCTGCATTTGAAAATGTTACCAGCCAGCTCATCAACCCCGACTTCTTGACTGACACTCAGTGGAGCGGTACTGCTGCCAATGCCATCAACATCAACGAACCCGGCAGCGGTGAATGGTTCAGTATGATACTTGATGCTTACCAGCCTCTGTGGCTGCCCGAGGGCTACTACACCTTCGTAAGCTACGCTCAGGACCGTCGCACCGATTGGAAGACAGCTATTGAGGGCGTGGAAGACGAGGACATCGACTACGCTACATACATGTATGCTAACGTAGGTCGCGGCAATGAGCCCGAAGATACACTCGCTGTAACTACTCAGAACGCTCGCTTCGTGACTCTGACCACAGATATCACTGAGGGCGCAGGCAGCATCGCCACATACGTTGTAGATCCCGAAGGTGCTAACGTTACATGGTACACTCCCAACTCTATGGATCAGTTCAACGCATGGATGACGGCTCGCAGAGAGAATGAGACGGCCATCGGCGGCAAGGCTCTGCAGTTCTATGTTCCCGCAGGCGGCGCATACACATCTATCGGTTTCTACCGTCGTCAAATTCAGTCGAACTCAAGCTGGTTCATCTGCGATGAGATTCAGCTCTTCTACAGTGCTGACGGTTATCCCACACCTACTGGTGTAGACGCACTGCCCGCTTCTGTTGAGAACTTCGGCAAGCCCAACGGCAAGTACATAGAGAAAGACAGAATCGTCATCTACAGCAACGGCAACAAGTTCAACGTAGCTGGTCAGATTATTAAGTAAGTAATTAAGCAAGACATTTGCACAACAGGAGCCCCGACCCCAACAAGGCCGGGGCTCTAATCTCAAAAAAATACAGGTTCAATGCCACAGACATTTAAGAGAACAACAGTAACTTCCGCACTGCCCTACGCCAACGGGCCGGTGCACATCGGACATCTGGCAGGTGTATACGTTCCCGCTGACATCTACAGCCGCTACCTGCGTCTGAAAGGTCGCCCCGTGATGTTTATCGGCGGCAGCGACGAACACGGCGTACCCGTTACTATCCGCGCACGCAAGGAGGGTATCACCGTGCAGGAAGTGGTGGACAGATACCACGAGCTGATTAAGGAGTCGTTCAAGGAATTCGGCATCAGCTTCGACATCTACAGCCGCACCACATCCCAGACACACCACAAGCTGGCGTCCGACTTCTTCCGCAAACTCTACGACGAAGGGAAATTCGTGGAACAGACCTCCGAGCAGTTCTACGACGAGCAGACACAGCGTTTCCTCACCGACCGCAACATACGAGGCGAATGCCCCAAATGCCACGCTCCCGAGGCTTACGGCGACCAGTGTGAGAAATGCGGCGCAACACTCTCGCCCGAGGAACTCATCAATCCCTACAACGCAGAGACGGGAAATCCCCTCGTGAAGAAGGCTACGAAGCACTGGTATCTCCCCTTGGACCAATACCAGGAATGGCTGGAGCAATGGATTCTGAAAGAACACACCGAGTGGAGAAGCAACGTCTACGGACAATGTAAGTCGTGGCTGGACGGAGGACTGAAACCCCGCGCCGTGACACGCGACCTGGACTGGGGCATACCCGTTCCCGTAGAAGGCGCAGAGGGAAAAGTGCTCTATGTGTGGTTCGACGCTCCCATCGGATATATCTCAAACACGAAGGAGCTCTGCGACAACAAGCCAGAAGTATGGGGCTCGTGGGAAACATGGTGGAAAGACCCCGAAACCCGTCTCGTGCATTTCATCGGGAAGGACAACATCGTGTTCCATTGCATCGTGTTCCCCTCGATGCTGAAGGCTCACGGCGAATACATTCTGCCCGACAACGTGCCCTCGAACGAATTCCTCAATCTGGAGGGAAACAAGATTTCCACATCAAAGAACTACGCCGTCTGGCTGCATGAGTATCTCAAGGAGATGCCGGGCCGACAGGACGAACTGCGCTACGTGCTCACAGCAAATGCGCCCGAGACGAAGGACAACGACTTCACCTGGCGCGACTATCAGGCACGATGCAACAACGAGTTGGTGGCTGTGTACGGAAACTTTGTGAACCGTGCGCTGCAGCTGACACAGAAATACTACGAAGGCAAGGTGCCCGCTTGCGGAGAACTCACCGACTTCGACAGAGAGACACTCGCCGAATTCCGCGACGTGAAGGAAAAGCTTGAGAGCCTGCTGGAGGGCTTCAAGTTCCGCGAAGCACAGAAGGAGGCAATGAACCTGGCACGCATCGGAAACAAGTATCTCGCCGACTCCGAACCCTGGAAGGTGATCAAGACCGATCCCGAGCGCGTGAAGACCATTATAAATATATCGCTGCAGATTACAGCGAATCTGGCAATCGCCTTCGAACCCTTCCTGCCCTTCAGCAGCAAGCGTCTGAGAGAGATGATTGCAATGACGAGCTTCTCGTGGGAGCAGATCGGAAGCATGAATCTGCTGGCGGAAGGCACACAGCTGCCAAAGCCCGAACTGCTGTTCACAAAGGTGGAGGACAGCGACATCGAGTTCCAGATAAAGAAACTGGAAGACACAATAAAGGCCAACGAGGCGGAAGCCTACAAGGCCGCACCCGTGAAGCCCACCGTCTCATTCGAGGAGTTTGAGAAGATGGATATCCGCGTGGGACTGGTGAAGGCCTGCGAGAAGGTGAAGAAGTCGAAGAAACTGCTGAAGTTCACCATCGACGACGGAAGCGGCAAGGACCGCACCATACTCTCGGGCATCGCACAATGGTACGAACCCGAACAGCTCGTGGGCAAACGCGTGCTCTTCATCGCCAACTTCGCACCTCGTACGATGATGGGTGAGACATCGGAAGGAATGATACTCTCCGCCGTAAACTATAACGGCGACCTCTCCGTGACCACCACACTCGACGATGTGAAGGGCGGAAGCCAAGTGGGATAACGTTCTACGCTCCGCGATATTTGCCGGCGTCCTTGTCTCCCAGCATAGAGAGATAACTCTCGTATCGGGAGAGAGCAATACGACCTTCGGAGACAGCACGACACACCTCGCAGTCTGGTTCGTTGGTATGAAGGCAGTTGCTGAAACGGCACTCGCGCCCAACAGAGAATATCTCACGGAAATAGTGACTCACCTCTTCAGGCTCCATATCGAAAGTTCCGAAGCCCTTGATACCCGGAGTGTCGATGAGAGCATTCAGACTATTCGGATCACTCTGATTATCTAAAAAGAACATCTCCGAAAACGTGGTGGTATGCATTCCGGTAAGATGCGCCTCCGAAATGGCCGCAGTCTTCTGTTCGAGTCCGGGAATGAGGGCATTCAGGAGAGTCGTCTTCCCCACTCCGCTGTTGCCGCTGAGAAGCGTCAAACCTTCAAGCTCGCGAAGCTCAGACGGCACAGACGAGAGAGCGGACATTGCAATAGTCTCATAACCGAGCGACTCATAGAGGGAACGCAGATTCTGCAGTTCTTCCATCTCCTCCGGAGAAAGGATGTCCGTCTTATTGAAACAAATGACAACAGGAATACGATATGCCTCCGCAGTGGAAAGAAAACGGTCGATGAAAGTCGTTGATGTCTCAGGCTGGCGCAATGTAACAAGAAGGAGCACACGATCGATGTTTGCCGCGAGAATGTGACTCTGTTTGGAAAGATTGGAGGCCTTGCGAATGATGTAGTTGCGACGCGGGTACACATTGGTAATCAGAGCCGTCTCCCCATCTGGAGAAACAGCAATGTCAACACGGTCTCCAACAGCAACGGGATTAGTGGTGCGAAGCCCTTTAATGCGGAAAGAGCCTTTCACCTTGCACAAAAAAAACTGCCCATCGTCCCTGCGAACGGTGGTCCAGCTTCCTGAAATTTTGATGACAATGCCGCTCACACGGTCATTATCTCTTTCTCCTTCGCCGCCATCAATTCGTCGAGCTTCTTGATATAGCGGTCGTGCATCTTCTGGAGGTCGTTCTCCGCATCCTTCTCAAGGTCCTCGGAAAGACCATCCTTGATACCTTTCTTGAGACGGTCGTTTGTGTCACGGCGAGCATTGCGAACAGAAACTTTCGCCTTCTCCACTTCGCCGTTGCACTGCTTTGCGAGTTGCTTACGACGCTCCTCTGTCAAAGGTGGAATGTTGAGACGGATGATTTCACCGTTGTTGTCGGGTGTGATACCGACCTCTGAGTCGATAATCGCCTTTTCAATAGCTTTGAACATCGTCTTGTCCCAAGGCTTAATGGCAATAGTGCGAGCGTCGGGAGTGGTAACACTGGCGACACCATTGAGAGGCACCATACTACCGTAAGAATCAACACGGATACCATCCAGAATCTTCACATTGGCCTTTCCCGCACGAATATGTGCGAGAGACTCTTCCAAATACATCACGGCCTCTTCCATTCTCTCTTCAGCTTCCGCCAAAATTGCTTTTACATCAATCATTTGATATGTCTTTTATTGTTACTTACACGACAAAGATATAAGATTTTTAGCAAAAACAATGACTTTTAGAAAAACTTTTAAGCACAAGGACTAAACTTTATACCAAAATCCCTATCTTTGTAACAGAAATGCGCCGATAAGTGGATATAGACGCCCTAATACAACACCACCTGGAGCAACTTGAGCCAATTACATTGGCAGAGATGAAAGGCATCAGACTGATGAATCGCACGGACACCAAGTTTGTGACGAACAAAGAGCATTTGGCGCAACTCTTGGAACTGTGCAAAGGAGAATACTATGCCCAATACAATGCCGGTAGCAAAATAGCCTCCTACAAAACCACTTACTGGGACACAGACAATCACCTTTTCTTCATGGAGCATCACAACGGACGTGCTCCAAGACAGAAGGTGAGAGTGAGAACCTACATGGATTCCCAAGCCACATTCCTGGAAGTAAAGACAAAAAACAATCACGGACGCACAAAGAAAAAGCGCATTGAAGTGACCTCTCAGGAAACCGCAATGGAGGGAGAGGCAAACGATTTCCTGATGAGCCTCGTACACATGCCCGTGACTGACATACATCCTACGGTGCAGAACCAATTCCACCGCATCACACTTGTGAACTACGGAAAGACGGAGCGTCTGACGATTGATTTTGATGTGGCATTCCATAACTACGAGACAGGGAAAGACGACAATGTCGGGAATCTGGTGATAGTGGAATTGAAAAGAGACGGAAACGTGTACTCCCCTGTGCTGGCACTGCTGCGTAAGTTGCGCATCAAACCGAGCGGTTTCTCAAAATACTGCGTCGGCACTGTGATGACAAACGACAAGATAAAGAAAAACAACTTCAAAGAGAAACTTGTTAAATACCATAAAATATCACTTAAAAAATGATTGGATTTATTGAACTCATCGATAAACTCAACTATGAGTTGGCAGAAGCCATCGGACTGACATTGCTGGATGTAGAGCAGTCGATAGGTATGGCTCTACGCTTCTGCATGAACATCGTTGTCGTAAGCGTCATCGCGCGTTATTTCTACTTCCCTCGCAGCAAACGTCGCGACTATATGTTTGTTTTCATCATCATGTCGATGAGTATCTTCATGCTGGTGAGCTTCATGGGCGGAGATTCTTTGAAGACCGGTGCTGCACTCGGTCTGTTCGCCATCTTCGGCATTATACGCTATCGCACAGAGGCAATTCCCATCCGCGAGATGACCTATTTGTTCATGCTCGTGAGCGTAAGTGTGGTGAATGCCCTGTCATCTGCCACCTATCACGCAAAAGCGGACTACTGGGACGGTGTCGGAATCGTGACACTGATATTTGCCAACCTCGTATTCCTGATGCTGGCATGGATTTTCGAGAAGAGCAATCTCCTCAACGAACACTGCTCAAAGTATATCAGATACGACAATGTGAACCTCGTTGCACCGGAAAAGCGTGAAGAATTGAAGGCTGATCTTGAAGCACGCACCGGTTTGAAGATAATTTCCATCGAAGTCGGAACAATCGATTTCTTAAAAGACAGCGTACTCATCCGTATATATTACGATGAGGATATGGACAGAGGTAACAGTATTGCAAACACAGTCAGATTCAACAAACTGGGACAATAAGACATGAAGCGACTACTTCTATCATTTTTTGCCCTGATTGCAGCGTCAGCTCTATGGGCAGGAGAAGACGATTTCGGCGTGTGGGGAGAATTCTCTGCAGAGAAGGAATTCAACTACAACTGGAGCGCAGGAGTCGAAGCACACTTCCGCACAGACCGTAACAGCACTTGTCTCGACCGTTGGGGTGTGGGACTGAATGCGAAGTACAAAGTGAACAAATATCTCAAGTTCGGAGCTGGCATCGAACTTATCAATAGCTACACACGTTCGAAGATAAAAAACTGGGACAATGCCGGATGGGAAATCGATACCGACGAGGGAATTGCCGTACGTCGTACAGGCTATAGAAAGACCAACTCGTATTTCACCCCTAAATTCCGCTTTAAGTTCGATGTAATCGCCGGAACGAAGATTGGCACGTGGCTGCGGGTTTCTCTTCGCGAAAGATATCGCTACGCAAGAGTGGGTTCTGTGAATGCCATGCGTACCAAATATCGCAAGACGGACACATACAAAGCCACCGACATTAACAACTGGCAATGGGAGCAGGTCGAAATCGGTGAATGGACATCCGAAATGATTGACCCGAAAGCGGAAGACGCATATAGTGACCACCAATTGCGCAGTCGTGTGAAATTGGAGATGGACAAGAAGAAAAATCCCTGGCATCCGTTCGTCTCAGGAGAGTTGTTCAACGACATCTCCAACGGCATGGACTTATACAAGATCCGAGCCTCTGCCGGTTTCGGCTATGATTTCAACAAGCACCACAGTATATCGTGTGCCTACGTCATCACCTTCTATCACAGGGATATTGAGAACGATTTCGGCGACAGGCTGCATGCCACTTCAATTGCATACGACATAAAATTCTAACATCGACATGAAACTTAATCACCTATACATACTGGCATTGGCATCGACACTGATAATCTCGTCGTGCGCGAACGAAGAATTTGAGGATCCTGTCAGCATTGACATCCCCTCTCAGGATTTCGTAGTGAAGGATATTGTCAAGGTATATTTTGCAGAAGGGAATGTTGCCGTGGACCTACCGCTCGGACGCACGGATGTTACATATGTCGTAAACAACGGATATGTCACCATCACCAATACGAATGAAACAGACGAATTGATGTTTATCCTTAGCGGAAGTAGCACAAACGGAGGTCTCGTATACAACGGCATATACAAGTGCACCTTTGTGCTCGACAACCTCTCGTTGGTGTCCAAGATTGGGCCTGCGCTGGATATCCAATGCGGCAAGCGCGTAAACATTAAGATGACGGAAGGTTCGGAAAACAGCCTGGAAGATGCCGCGGGAGGCATCCACAAGGGATGTCTGTATTGCCGAGGACATGTGAAAATTACAGGAAACGGCAACCTTACCGTAAAGGGCAACACCAAGAACGGCATTCACATTAAAGAATATTTGAAAATCGGCAGCAGCGTAGGAAAAATCACCGTCAAAGAGGTTGTCGGACACGCCATCAGCGTAGGAGAAGATTTTGAGATGGAGGGCGGCACGCTGGATCTTGCCGCAACGAATATGGATTCAAGAGCCATTGAATGCGACAGCACAGTGACCATCTCGGGCGGCAATATAGATATTCTGGCCAGCGGAAACGGCTCCCGAGGCATCCAGGCCAATTATGACATCACAATAAACGAAAACAGCGGACCCACTGTGATAAATATCGCAGCCAACGGCGGCAAATGCAGCGAACCGGACGAACATCGTTGCATGGGCATGAAAACAGACCTCGTCTTCAAGATGAGTGCCGGATATGTGACTGTCACTAAACTGCTGAGCAACGCCCGCGGTATACGCTGTCTCAGCAAAGAAATAACCGGAGGCACGTGCGATGCAGAAATCAAAGAAGGACTCTAACCAATGAAACATCTGCTTTTGACATTATTAACTCTCGCAACGCTGTCGGTACAAGCTGACGACTACAGTTATCTCACAACACAGTTGCAGGACAACACGGAAAACAGCGTACAACTGACCAAGGTGAAGAAGATTACATTCTCTGCAACCGAAGTTAAGATTTACACCACATCGGACATCCTTACTTATGCTCTGACGGACATGAAAAAGATATACTTCGCCTCCGAGCCTACAGATGTAAAATCACTCAAGAGTGAGAGTAAGTCCATTAAAAGCATCAACGGAACACTTGAAGTAAACGGCACAGGACTCCTGCGCGTCTATTCCAGCTCCGGCAGTCTCCTGCAGGTGGCAAAAATAGAAGGCTCTGCCAATGTCTCACTGGAGAGCCTTCCTGAAGGAACATACATCATCGTTCTCGGCGACGAAAGTATCAAGGTGGTGCGCTAATTGTGGACCAAGGTGCCTATCTCCGCACCTTCCATCACACGCTTCAAATTCCCCTTCTCGTCCATATTAAAGACGTAAATCGGCAAATCATTCTGCATACACATTGCCGTAGCCGTGATATCCATCACTTTCAAACCGCGGGCAATCACCTCCTCGTAAGTGATATCATGGAACTTCGTTGCCGTGGGATCTTTCTCCGGGTCTGCAGTATATATTCCGTCTACACGAGTACCTTTAAGCATCACATCAGCCTCTATCTCTATACCACGCAGTGAAGAACCCGTATCTGTTGTAAAATACGGAGAACCCGTACCACCACTCATAATGACCACCTCACCGCGCTCCATTGCCTCAATCGCTTTCCATTTTGTATAGAATTCACCTATAGGCTCCATACGAATTGCCGTAAGCACCCTGTTCTTCTGTCCCACGGCTCCAAGAGCTGAAGACAATGCCAACGAGTTTATCACCGTAGCACACATTCCCATCTGGTCTCCTTTCACACGGTCGAAACCCTTTCCTGCTCCCGTTAGTCCGCGGAAAATATTGCCGCCGCCAATGACGATACCTATCTGCACACCCATCTGGGCAATCTCTTTAATCTGCAAGGCATAGTCATTGAGACGTTCCACATCGATGCCCTGCTTCTTCTCACCTGCCAGACTCTCACCTGAGAGCTTCAGCAAAATTCTCTTGAATTTCATAGTTTTATTTTTATTTCCTTGA
This sequence comes from Bacteroidaceae bacterium, assembly GCA_017958545.1. Lineage (GTDB taxonomy): Bacteria > Bacteroidota > Bacteroidia > Bacteroidales > Bacteroidaceae > Physcousia. Next base: position 32,456 of record JAGDCM010000041.1, read on the forward strand.
ATGCGTAGCGGCGCGAACAACCGTCAGCATCCTTTATTATTAAATGTCCGTCGTTTTCTACATGGGATATCACCCCTTCAAACTCCCCGTTCTTATCCTCGAAACGTGCCTGTATACCACGAAGGTACAGGTGCTCATGATATTGTTCCCTTATATGATTGTAACATCTTCCACATATTTCTATATATAACTGATAAAACTTGTCTGTCACATCCTTCAACACCGACTCGCGGGAGATATCTTTGCCCAATTCCATCGCCATCGAAGTGGCAGGAGCGGCAAGACCGTCGGGGAAAGACATCTGATTCACATTTATGCCACATCCAATGATGCTTCTCGTCACCCGTTTCCCCTGCAAATCGTTTTCAATCAGTATGCCGCAAACCTTTCTCGTGTCCACGTATATATCATTGGGCCATTTTATGCTTACCCTTTCTTTCGGGATATAACGCACAAGGGCGTTGTATATAGATAACGCGATACCTTGTGAAAGAACAAATGCATCTGCTGCATTCAGTTCGTTTGGAGTAATTAGTATACTGAAAAGAAGATTCTTCCCACCGTCCGATATCCATGTGTTCCCTCTCTGTCCGCGACCAGCGGTCTGCTCCTCGGCAACAGCTATAACAAAGTCCTCCTGCTCCCCTTTGAGAACATCGTTGGTAGATGTACAACTGTCAAATCTCAATATCCTCATGGCCGGAAAGCACCTTCATAATGACGTAGACTGCCGTTCACCACACATATCACATCAAAGCGTGCGTCATCGTCAATGCAACGTTCCCTCAAATAAGTATCTGCCGCATTGATGAGAAGCTTCATCTTTTGCGGCGTAATCGCCTCTTCCGGACGTCCGAAGAACTCCGAAAAGCGCGTCTTGACTTCCACAAAGACCACTTCGTCCTTATTGCGGGCCACGATGTCTATCTCCTTATGTCCGCTTCGCCAGTTACGCTCCAATATGGTATATCCTTTAGCCACGAGATAATCGGCAGCCAAATCCTCTCCCTTACCGCCAAGAACGTTGTGTTGTGCCATATTAGTTGTCCTCCATCTCGCGTCTAAGGACGCTTCTGTTTGAAGAAAACCGTCATCAGGCGGGCACATTCCTCACAAAGAACTCCCTCCTCCACTTCTGTCTTGGGGTGCAACGCCCGTGGAGCATACGATCTGTAGCCTCTCTTGTCATCGGGAGCACCGTATACGATGCGCGAAATCTGGCTCCAACCAAGCGCACCAGCACACATCACGCAGGGTTCCACCGTGACATATAGAGTACAGTCCTGCAGATATTTCCCACCCAGATGCTCTGCTGCAGCTGTGATGGCCTGCATCTCTGCATGGGCAGTGACATCATGAAGATGCTCCGTAAGGTTATGTCCACGGGCTATTACC
>JAGDCM010000042.1 GCA_017958545.1 Bacteroidaceae bacterium
AAAGATGGTCTGCATGGGATAGGTGTCGCCCTCGCCGGCTGTGCTCAGCTGGTCGGCAAAATACCCCTTGTTCTCTCCAGCAAAGACATGCTGCGTGCCAAGACGCACGGCATTGCTGCGGTTGCTCGCCTGCATATCCACAGAGAGGCGATAACGTCCCTTAGGAAGGGTGGACAGCGTCTGGGAGATGACGGGACGAAGGGAGTTGCCTCCGTCCCATACACCGAAGATATAGCGGCCGTCGGTGGCAACAGGGTCGCCGTTGCCGCCACCGTTGTTGACACCCCACCACGTGGTCGTGCTGTTCACAGTCCAGCCCGTGGGTGCTACCTTATTGAGGGTGCTGCCGTTGGCCTCGAAACTGGGATTCACGATGAGGGCGGTCTTGTCCTCACACTGCTCCTCGGGTTCGATGGCTGCCTCCAGAACCACCACACGGGGTTCACCGTCGTAAACGACCACCTTGTCAAACTCCTCTGTCTCCTTGTCGCCGATACCCTTCGTTGAGGACACTCTTACGATGCGGAATGTGCGCTGCTGGAGCATGCCGTTGAACTGTCCCTCGCGGCGTCCGATGGTGAGCGTCTGCTGCTCTTCGTCCCACGTGAAGGGGATTTCCGAATACGCACCGCTCTTGTAGCCATAGCCGTCGAGTTCGTCCTCATAGAGCGTGAAGTGTCCGTCGGCGCCGGCATAGACACGTATCTCCAGTTCGTCCCATTTCTTCTCGCTGCTGTATTGCACCTCCGGACCGAAGGGCAGTATGGTGCCGGCGGGAATGTAGAGAGGCATTATGTCCTGAGGTGTCTGGCGGAAGATGCTCTTGCCGCCTTCTGCGATGCGTCCCGTCCAGAAGTCGTACCACATGTTGCCGGCGGGCAGATAGACGTCGCGGCCTGCAGCTCCGTTGGTGACCACTGGAGCCACGAGGAAGGAACGGCCCATCATATACTGGTCATTCACATCTGCACAGCGGGCATCGTCTTCGTAGGCCACCGGCATCGACCTCATGAAGGTCTCGTCGTTTGCCACCACCTGGCGGGCGGTGCTGTACAGATAGGGAAGAAGGCGGTAGCGCAGACGTATGTAGCGCAGTATGTTGTTATAATCGCCGCGTGAGTCGTTCTCGCTGCCAAACTGCCATATCTCTCTCGGGGTCTGGTCGCCGTGGAAACGCATCATGGGGCAGAAGCACGAGAACTGTGTCCAGCGTGTATAGAGGGCACGCCAGTCGGCATTGTTCACGCCGCCGCTGTAGTTTCCGATGAAGAATGCACCCGTGTCGCTGTTCCAGTAGGGGATGCCCGATACGGACAGATTACATGCTGCGGGAATCTGGGCGGCAAGCGTCTCCCAGCTGGACGTGATGTCGGCACTCCACACGAAGGCACCCGTGCGCTGCATTCCGGCAAAGGCTGAACGGGTGAGGATGCTCACACGCTTGTCGCGGAGACCTTCCTCTGCCAGGTGGTTGTCATATACGCCTTCCACATGACACAGGGGGAATGCGTTGCGCACTGAACGGAACGTGCGCCCGTCGAGACCTGTCACGTAGTCGTAGTCGGTGGTCTTGTTGCTGAAGTCATCGGGTTCGGAGGAGTCGAGCCACAGAGCGTCGATACCTTTGCTCATCAGACCGTTGTAGAGATAGTTCCAGTATCTGGCGCGTGTCGCTGCGTCGTACACATCATAGGGACGTGTGGCGACATTGGTGGGATAGCTTTGTATGGGAATCAGGCGTCCTGCGGCCATGAATTCGGAGTATTGCTGTGCGGCCGGACCGAAATCGGGCCATACGGATATCATCAGTTTGGCGTTCATGCCGTGCACTTCGTCAATCATGCGCTGATAGTCGCTGTAGTTGGGATTGAGAAACTCCATGGCATTCCAGTGGTTGTCATCGCCCCAGTACTGCCAGTCCTGCACCACACAGTCCAGAGGCACACCGAGTGTGCGGTAGCGGTTCACTACATCTATCACCTCCTGCACGCTCTGGTAGCGCTGCTTGCTCTGGTAGAGACCGAAATTCCACAGCGGAGGCAGCTGTGTCCCGCCCGTAAGGCGACGCAGCGAACGGAGCACACCGTCGGAATTGCTGCCTGACAGTATGTAGTAGTCGATAGCCTGTCCGGTGGAGACAAACGACATTCCGCTCTCGTCATCCGAGAAGTCGGTAGGGGACTAGTTGTCCCAGTAGATGGCATAGCGCTTGGAAGAGTAGAGATACGGGATGTATATACTGCGGTTGTCCTGTATCATCCTGGTGGACAGACCGCGGGCTGAAAGCCGGCCGTTCTGCAACTGGCCGAAACCGTACATCTGTTCCCCTTCCTCCAGACGGAACACCTGCTTCAGCTGGTAGGCTGCGTTGGGTCCGTCGGCCTTTTCCGTAAGGTCGGCCTTTATCTCACTGATGAGACTCTCGCCGTTGTGGCGCAGCACGCTCACAAGGGCTTCCGCGAGATTGTATTCCACGCGTACCTTTTCTGTGGCGAGATACACTATGCCGCCTGTTTCACCTTTGGTTACGGGCTGAACTGCTTCAGGTGCCGCCGTGATGACAAGACTCTTTTCCACGCGGCTCTCATCACCTATATACTTGGTAACTCTCACCGTGCTGTCGTTGATGAAGCGCACCCGCACGTTAAGTTCGTCCCAGTGGGCAAGCAGACCGTCGTCGGTAAACTCCCAGCTGACGGTGCGGCTCTCTGCATAATACGTGGAAATGGCCTCCTGCAGTGTTGCGATGTTGTCGGGCACAGTTGCGTAGTTGTCGTTGTTGATAGCGTCACGCACGTCCTTTGCCGCATTGATGGCTGTCTGCAGTGCAGCCTTGGCCTCTGCGGGAGCCTGACGGCTGATGAGCAGGGCCTCTGCTTCGTCGATGATGGCTGTGAGCCGGGTGCGCATCTGTTCTGCCAGAGCTTCATCGGTGATTCCGAGGGCCGACATCAGGAAACGGTAATCTATGGCGATGTCGAGGTCGCTGTAATAGTTCACGTCATGCACGGTGCCACCGCTACTGCTGGCAGCTGTCATTCCCATGGCCATGATGATGCCGCGGCCGTTGTCGGTCTGCACCATTTTCTCGCTTTCCGGGTCAAACCACGAAAAGAGAGCGTTACCGTTTGTCATGTTCCAGATGAAATATGTCTGGCCTCCGTTGCTCACGATATGGTCGGGAGCCACCTGCGAACTGTTGTTGGTGCCGCCGCTCCACCATAGATATGTGTCGGTGGAACCGGTCTTTACGTTACTTCCTTTCACCACAAACCATCGGTCGGCACCCGTGACGTAGTACTTTCCGTTGGAGGCACTGCCCATCATGAATGCCACATTGTTCTGACCGGTGGCATGGATGGTGAAACTCTCATCTGTGTAGGAAAAACGGTCCTGTGGAGCACGGCTGTTGTCTGTGGAGACATAGTCTGTCGGGACAAATGTGTAGCGCACTGCCTGAGCGACGGCCTGACTGAGACCGCTTATCCATAGCATCAATACAAGGAAAAGTGTGTTCTTTTTCATAACTTTTTAGGATAAAAATTTTAAATGACAATGCAAAGGTCCGTATTTTTGCTGATTCTATCGTAAAACAAATGTTGATTCAGACACCACAAATGAAGATTTCACGCGATTCGTCACATGCATGTTGAAATGGCAGCCGTATTTCCGTTTGATTATTCCTGCTGCAAAGGTATGGCATTTTGCTAAATTATACAAAACATTTCCGATAAAAGCAAACAAAAATGCCGTTTTTGCTGATAGGCTTCAACTTTTAGTGTCTTTCGCCCGTCATTTTGTTCTGTCACCTGCCAATATATTCCGACGGTTTGAAGGTGAACTTTTTCCGGCAGCATATTGATTTCATGTATGTTGTGTGATATTTTGCGTTGAACAGTTTGCCCGATATTCCAGAGGTGATATTCCGAACACATTCTGGAAGCATTGGCTGAAGTAGCGTGGAGTGAGAAAGCCCACCATCGGTGCAATCTGTTTTACGGGCAGTTTTGTTTGGTGGTACTGGGGAGGCTCGGAGGATATTGATGTCAGCCGCTGCATCCTCTGGCCCGATGTGGCACATCCTGTCAATATCGGTTTCCACGGCGACGGTCGCTTATCTCCTGTCAGCGATATAGAGCGGCAGCAATGAACAGTTCCTGCCGTTTCAGGGGCATTGAGACCGGATTTGTCCGACATACGGCAAAAAAACTGTGTGAAATGCGTCTGACATAAGGAAAAATTCAGTAACTTTGTCTGCAGTGAGCATTGAATTTATTATCTTTTACCACTTTGTAATCACTGGAGAAAAGTAATGAAACTTAAATGGATTCTGGCTGTTGCGGCCGTGGGGCTTGGGATGAGTGCCCCGGCCAGGGAATACAAGTACACAACCGTGCCCGGAGATATGATGCAGACCCGTATATACACGCTTGACAACGGTCTGAAAGTGTATCTGAGCGTAAACCCGGAGAAACCGCGCATACAGACTTATATAGCCGTGTGCACGGGTTCGAAG
>JAGDCM010000005.1 GCA_017958545.1 Bacteroidaceae bacterium
CGAACGGTGACCTTCGACGTGCCTGTGGCATCTACGGGTTGGGGAACCAGAGGTTCGTTGCTGCTGGTGCAGCTTGTGATCAGCAAGATTGCTAAACTAAATAAATAAGTTTTCATGAAATTTTTTAATTATTTAGCCAAACTTGCTTTTCTATTCAACTAAATAGTTGTTTATATGGACGAGTTGTTAGTGGACGAGTAGACAGGTCATATCCAATAGCCAAAAGCGAACTAGCAACTGTCGGTTAATTATTTCTCAAGTAGACGAGTTAACGAGTCGTTACTATCTGTAATTTATAAAATATCACACAGAAATCACGGAAATCACGGAAACTTTTTCTCACAGCGAGGAAATACTTCCCTCTGGTTTTTGACGAATTGCCTGCTTTTGTAAACAAGCTTCCACCGCAGGCTTCTCGCCAAAACCACCTGCTCTGCAGGCTCGCTGTGATAAAATCGAAGATTGCTCAATTCTTTCGCTTTAAAATCATCCGCATTCTACGTCTCGTGTCATCATCATAATCCAAACCTGAAATTATTTCACCTCGTTTCAGATAATGGCAGCATTAAAAGCTGAAATTTGAACTAGTTTACTATTCGTATGATTGATGTTAGTATGTTGTCTGTGTTAAAGTTGACCAGGAGGCCTATCTTTTTTCCAGTCAGGCGCAAATAGGTCAGTAGTTGTTTCGAGAAAACCTTCTTCATCTCTTCTACAGACTTCAACTCTATTATAACCTGATCCTCAACAATTATATCCAAACGCAAATCTGTTTTCAATACTTTGTCCTTATATACTACTGGCACCGGTTTCTGCCTTTCAACAGACAAGCCTCTACTAGACAATTCAAAACACAAGGCTTCTTCGTAAACAGACTCCAACAAGCCTGGCCCCAAAGCTTTGTACACATCATAGATGGCACCACGTATCTCGTATGTCAAATCGTCTTTCTGCATTAAATTAATTTAAATATCACACAGGTATATCTCACACAGAAAGCATTCTCAAGTTGACAAGTCATTAGATGACAAGTTAACAAGTTGGAACCAGAGATTGAAAACAAGCTTTCATCGTCTGCCGCTCAAATCCCCTCAATCACTTCATGATGCCTCATTCTGCAAAATTGAAAATGCTTTAACTTTGCTCAAGCTAAAATCAGGAGGCATGAGGGCTGCTCAAAGAGCCGGAGAAGGATTTCGTGGACATCTGAGAGCTTGTTCTCAAGGGGACACGAGAGACTGTCTCCGAGAAGATCAAAGATCGTGCCATCATGACGATGCAATTATTTCTGTGGTAACCCCCTTCGTTTCCCCCGTTATCGGGGGACAGAAATGTGATTTCCGTGTGAACTTTTATTCTGTTTCGCGGAGGTCTTCTTCCGAGAGGTAGCGGAGGATTTTGCGGGGGATGCCTGTGATGGCGGCGGCGATGATGTTGCCCACGGGGAGCACTACGCAGGTGTTGCCTTTGATGCGCTTGATGCGACCAGTGATACCTGCGAAATCACCTTCCACAATCTGTACCGGTTGACTGGGCTTGCAGGCATAATCAAGATTATCCAGAAAGATTACCTTATCGTTGTCTGCCGACACAACACGCATGAAGTCGTGCATATTCTTGTCGGGAATGTAGAGTATCTCTGTATGTTTCTTGAAGCCCTCACCCTCGTAGACCGGATGCATCGTGAAGCGCACATTGCCGTAGCGACCCGTCTGCTTGAGGTCCATGAGGGAACGCAGTGTGGTGCGCACGAAGATGTAGTTGAGCAAGGCCGGTACGAAGTCCATCTTCTTGGGTCCTACCTTGACATATTCCATCGGCACGTAGGTTTCTTCGATGCATTCCTCCTCATCGAAGAGACGTTGCAGGTGCTGTTGACGACTGCCGCTGGAGTTGCTTATGCGCAACGGGAACCAGTGGACATCACCCTCCGCTATCATAGAACTGAGATTTTTGGCAATATCGGGGGGACACCCCGCACGTGAATGCGAGGGTATACGGGAAACCCGTCAAGAAACCTGCCTTTACAGTACTGATTATCAGTGACCTCATAAGACATATACCCTATTTATCCCCGATATATATAATATATCACCCGCGACAAAGGTACGAAAAAAGTATGATATGAAGACATTTCGGAAAAAAAGATAATAAAAAAGTGTGAATTTTTGTTATAATTCGCTATTTTTGCACCCAGAGACTCAAAAACGGAACTTTTATGTGCAAAAAAACATACAAAAATCAGATGAAAAGAAAACACACAATGCAGTGGTTCGCCATGATGTGCGCCCTGCTCCCCATGAGTCTCACGGCAACAGCTGCGGAGACGGAAACGGAAGACACACTCAGTACCCTCGTGGTGACCGGTACGCGCCTGGAGGCAGAGAGCAGAAACGTGCCCTTCACAGTGACCCGCATCGACAGGGAGACGCTCACGGAGCAGTATCGCACATCAGTACTGCCCACCGTGATGGAACAGACCCCGGGACTGTTTCTCACCTCAAGAGGTGTGATGGGATACAGCGTATCGACAGGCAGTGCGGGTGCGATAAAGGTGAGAGGCGTGGGAGGCGGAGCGCAGCTTCTGGTGCTCATTGACGGTCAACCGCAGTATGCAGGACTCATGGGACACCCCATTGCCGATGCATACCAGACCATGATGACGGAACGCGTGGAGATGATACAGGGACCGGCATCCATGATGTACGGTTCGGGAGCCATGGGCGGTGTGCTCAATATAGTGACCAGGCAGGCAGAAAGGGACACCGTGGTGCGTGACGTGATGCTGCAGGGCGGTTCGTACGGCAGTTTTGAGGGTGAGGCATCCGAACTATGGAGGAAGGGTCGCTTCTCTGGCAATGCCGGGGTACAATACCGTCGCACGGACGGTCATCGCGACTACTCGGCATTCCAGCAGTACGGTGGTTTCTTCAAGATAGGATATGACATCTCGGACCACTGGAAAGTGAGGGGCGACGTGAACCTCACCCACTTCGATGCAGAGAATCCGGGTCCTGAGGACGCACCCCTCATCGACTGCAAGGCAGACGTGACGAGAGGTCTGGCATCGCTGTCAGTGGACAACCGCTACGAGAGGTGGAGCGGCAGTGTGAGAGGCTACTACGACTGGGGTCGCCACACTGTGGACGACGGTTATAATCCAGGAGGTACGCCAAGGACCACACTGTACGAACAGAAAGATTTCATCGGAGGAATTACTGCCTACGAGACAGCCAAACTGTGGCAGGGAGGCCTCGTGACGCTGGGTCTGGACTGGCAGCATTTCGGGGGCTCTGCATGGAACGAGGACAAGGTGAACGGTGACAGAACATACCTCACCAAGGGCGATGACGGCAAACCCGCACGATGGCAGTCGCAGGACGAGGTGGGCGTGTATCTCGACCTGAGACAGAACATAGGACGATGGGTGACGCTGGATGCCGGAGCAAGATACGACTGGCACTCGGTGACGGGTGCACAGTGCATACCGCAGGGAGGCGTGTCAGTGCACGTGACGCAGCAGTCGGACATCAAGGCATCGGTGTCGAAGGGTTTCCGCTCCCCCACGATAAGGGAGATGTATATGTTCCCGCCCGCAAGCACGGATCTGGAACCAGAGAAGATGATGCAGTATGAGATATCCTTCACGCAACGCTTTGCCGGTAAGGGCGAGGTGGGTGCCAACGTGTTCTACATAGACGGTGACAACCTCATCACGACGGTGCGCACAGGAGGAAGGCCAAGGAACGTGAACAGCGGGGACTTCCGCAACTGCGGTGTGGAGGTGTTCGGCCACTACAGGTTCACGGACAACTGGAAGGTGACGGCCAACTACTCGTACCTGCACCAGAGCAATCCCATGGAAGGAGCCCCTGAACACAAGCTCTTCGTATCAGCAGCCGACACACACCCCAAATGGGGTGCACTGGTGTCGCTGCAGCATATCAACGGACTCTACCTGGCTGCAGGCGAGGACGCACCGCAGGAGCAGTTCACCCTGCTGAATATCGACCTGCACTACAATATCAAGCTGTCGAAGAACTACGCACAGAGCATGACGCTCTTCGTGAAGGGCGAGAACCTGCTGGCACAGAGCTACCAGACATATGCAGGATACTATATGCCGAGGGCCACGGTGTTCGGGGGAGTGAGAGCGAACTTTTAGTTGACAAGTAAACGAGTAGACGAGTTGACAAGTTGGATGAACCTGAAACTTGAAACTTGAAACCTCAAACCTCAAACTTAATTACCATGGGACAGTACTGGACACGCAAGGGAGATCAGGAGGACCTGGACGAGAAGACGGTGTGCCCGTGGGCAGATGCCGTGGCAGGGGGTAACAGACCACGCATACTGCCTCACTACCGCGTGGTGTGTGCCGTGGTGGAGCACGGGGGACGCATACTGTGCATGCAGAAACCCGAGACAAAATACCCCTACACCTCGCTGCACTGGGAATTCCCGGGAGGCAAGGTGGAAGAAGGGGAAAGCAATGAAGAAGCACTGAGGCGGGAACTGCTGGAGGAGATGGACTATGAGGTAGAAGTGGGCGATTTCATCGGGGAAACATCACACACCTACCCCGACTTCAGTATCACGCTTACAGCCTATCGCTGCACGGCAAAGACAAGGCAGTTCACCATGAAGGAGCATGCCGACTACAGGTGGTGTACACCCAAGGAGATGAAGGAACTGAACTGGTGCGAAGCGGATGCCCCGCTGCTGGACATGATTCAGGCACGTGTGCCGTAGAGCCCGTGCTCGAGGATATAGCGCATCACAGAGGGAGAAAGAAGACGTGCGGCCTCATCACGCTCGGAAGGAGTACCTGAGAGGAGGCGACGTATATCCGTGCTGGAGACATCGTAGGTGGGAGCATCAACAATACGGATGCCTTTTGCATCGGGAAGGTCGGCAGAAGCGGCATCCACAGGATAACCCGGACGGGGATACACCACGAGGTGGAACTCACGGAGGATGTCCTGCCAGCGGTACCAACGCGAGAAATGCTGCCAGTTGTCACTGCCGATGATGAAGTGGAACTCATGTTCCGGGTATTGCTCACGGAGACGCTGGAGGGTGTGGTAGGAATAACTGGGACGGGGCATATCGTCCTCTATGGTGGATATGCTGAGGGCATCGTGTCCTTCTATGGCAAGACGCAGCATCGCAAGGCGATCGGCATCGGGTGCCATCTGCACGGCAGTGGCTGCCTTGAGGGGATTGAGAGGGCTGCGTATGAGCCACACAGCATCCACCACATGCTCACGTACAAACCATTCGGCAAGAGCCACATGACCGTTGTGTACGGGATTGAAGGAACCGCTGAAAATACCGATGAGCATAAGTAGAGTTGAGAATTGAGAATTGAGAGTTGAGGGTTGAGAGTGTAGAGTGTATAGTGTATAGTGTATAGTTTAGAGAGTGATACCCTCGCGGGATATTATGGCCTCGATGCGGGAGAGCTGGTCGGAAGTGAAATCCGGGCCCTCGATGCTATGTATGTTGTCCTCAAGCTGGCGCACGGAGGAGGTGCCCAGGATGACGCTGGTGACGCGTTCGTCGTGGAGCAGCCACTGTATGGCCATCTGGGGCAGTGACTGTCCACGCTCCTCTGCAATGGCAGAGAGGAGGCGCGAAGCCTCGATGCGGGGTTCCGTGACCTGGGTGCGCTGCAGGAAACCAGTGGACTTGGCAGCACGGCTGTCTGCTGGTATGCCGTTGAGGTACTTACCCGTGAGCAGTCCCTGTGCCAGAGGGGAGAAGCAGATGAAACCGCTGCCCTCGCGTGCCGCAATGTCGAGACTGGGACGGGCAAGGGTGTTGAACATGGAAGCACGGTACTGGCTCACGAGGCAGGGGGTGTCGTGCTCGCGCAGGTATTCATAGCAGCGACGCTGCTGCTCGGGGGGGTACTTGGATATGCCCACGTAGAGTGCCTTACCGCTGCGCACGAGGTCCACAAGGGCCTGCATGGTCTCCTCAACGGGTGTGACACCGTCGTAGCGGTGACTGTAGAAGATATCCACGTAGTCGAGTCCCATGCGACGCAGGCTCTGATCGCAAGAGGCTATGATGTTCTTACGGGAAGATCCAGTGCCATAGACACCCGGCCACATATCGTGACCGGCCTTGGTGGACACCAGTATCTCGTCGCGATGGCCCTGCAGCTGCTGACGGAGTATCTTACCGAAGTTCTCCTCAGCAGTGCCCGGAGCGGGTCCGTAGTTGTTGGCAAGGTCGAAATGGCATATACCGCTGTCGAATGCCTTGAGAAGCATCTGACTGGCAACGGAGAAATCGTCCACACTGCCGAAGTTGTGCCACAGACCAAGGGAAAGAACCGGGAGCTGTATGCCGCTGGCACCGCAATATCTGTATATCATATAGTGTAAGGTGTTAGTCGGAAGAAGGAGAAAGGAAGAGACGACGGTATTCGCTCTCGAAATTGGGTGTGAAGATGTCCCTGCCCATGGTGGCAAGCACCTCCTCGCGCGACCAGAAGCGTCCTCCTGCGGTCTCTGCACTGGGATGAATTGGGTCATCCCATGTGAGACGATGGGCATATACCAGTTCGCGCTCGCGTGCGCTCGTGAAAATATAGGTATCAAGCCGTTCGGGAGAGAGACCACGAAGGTCGATACCCAGTTCCTCGAGCGTCTCGCGACGGAGTGCCATCTCCACGTTCTCACCAAGGGCTACGTGACCGCCAACGGCCGTATCCCAGAGCCCGGGCTGTATATCCTTCCACTCTGGACGCTTCTGGAGGTATATGTCACCCTGACTGTTGAAGATGTGAAGATGCACCACGGGATGCAGGAGCATTGACTTACCGTCGTGGCACTCACCACGGGTGGCAGCACCTGTGATGCATCCCTGTTCGTCCACAACAGGAAACATCTCCTGCATGTTATCACTGACGGTTGCTATCATGGCTATATGTCGAATGTGAGACCGTCGTAGGCCAG
>JAGDCM010000043.1 GCA_017958545.1 Bacteroidaceae bacterium
ATTAATATAGAGCTATTTTTAGCTCTTTTGTAGATAACGTGTGTTTTTAACTGCAGCACTGCAACACTGCAACGCCTTCAACTGGCAATGGAAGAGATAAGTGTCTGGAAATGAGCGTTGTAGGTACCACTTGGATGCTTGCGTAATGAAAAAACTTCTCCAAGAGGCAATGAAAACTTATCGAAAAAATTCTTCCCGTTTTTCCCGCTTTTTCAACAAAAATCCGTATATTTGTCGCGAAAATGTGTGAAATAGTATAGAAAAACGAACTATTCCTTTGCATCCGTAACATGCTCCGCTCGTGGTTCGGTCTCAGAGCCGACGACGACTTCATCTGGGAGGTCTGCCATCTCTGCGGTCAGGAAGGCTGGAACGAACTTCCCTCGCCGCTGCTCTCTCCCCGCAAGCCTCGCGAACTGCTCCGCGCCATTGTGGCGGTTCTTGCTGTATTCATAAGATTGATATTTGCGGCACAAAAAGACAAAAACATCCATCTTGTCGACTTGTCAACTTGTCAACTTGTCAACTCGTCAACTATAAAAAAAATCACGCATCCATTAAGATGCAGAGCACGACACTCCAGTGGGCCATAGAACCGAGGAGGACGAAGATGTGCCAGATGGCGTGGAAATTGCGCTTGTCGTCGTGGGCAAAGAACCATGTGCCGGCGGAATAGAGCACACCCTCGGTGACAAGCAGCGCAATGGCAAGCGGAGAGAGGTGAGACATGACGGGTTTGAACACCAGCAGCACACTCCAACCCATCAAGAGATATATTGCCAGCGAGAGGCGGGGGAAGCGACCCATGGCGAACACCTTATAGAATATGCCTCCGATGACGGCAAGCCACTGCACGGCGAAGATGGTCCAACCCAGCCAGCCGCCCACAACAGCTACGCAAATCGGGGTGTAGGAACAGGCTATCATGACGTAGATGCCGATGTGGTCGAAGATGCGCATCACACGCTTCGCACGCCCAGGATGCACCCAATGGTAGGAAGCACTCAGGGCGAACATGATGAACATGCCGACGATGAAGAAAAGCACCCCGAAGGCCATCTGCCAACTGTGATGCACCGCTGGCCATACCATCCAGATGGATGACAGGGCAAAAAGCGAACCGAGGAGGTGGGTTATCGTGTTGGCACGCTCGGATTTTACTGGTAGGCCACTCATAATCCACGACAAAGGTACGGTTTTTAGTTTAAAGTTTAAAGTTTAAAGTTTAAAGAGTTTGGGAAAATGTGGGAAAGTGGACATAATTTATTATCTTTGCATCGGAAAAACAACAAAAAGGAGGCAAAAAAATGGTTGTAGGAGACAGAATTCCGGAGATTCTCGGCAAGGACCAGAACGGGAACGAAATCAAAAGCAGTGACTATAGGGGAAAGAAGCTGGTGCTCTACAGTTACCCGAAAGCCAATACGAGCGGATGCACCGCAGAGGCCTGTTCGCTGCAGGAGCACAAAGCCCAGTTGGCGGCGGAGGGCTACGAGATAATAGGCGTGTCGAAGGACCGCGCGGAACTGCAGAAGAAGTTCGCCGATGCCAACGGTCTGGAATTCCCGCTGATTGCCGACACGGAGACCACGCTGCTGCAGGAGCTCGGATGCTGGGGCGAGAAGGTGGCATGCGGCAGACGCACCATCGGTACGCTGCGCACCACATACCTGGTGAACGAAGACGGTATCATCGAGAAGATATTCACTCCCAAGGAGATAAAAACGAAGATACACGGCCAGCAGGTGCTGGAGGCCATAAGGAAATAACGCTATGGGACGCAAGAAAACCGGCGTGCGCCGCATGAAGAAGAAGGACCTGATGCGCGAGATGGTGGATCTGTTTCAGCGCTATCCCAGTATGTCCTTCGACATCAAGACGATATGTCACACCCTGGCGCTGACATCCACACCCGCCAAGATGCTGGCAAAGGACGTCATCGATGACCTGCTAGTGGGCGACTATATCAAGGAAAATCCGAAATACAGCTACCAGTTGAATGCGTCATCGCAGGTGATGGACGGCATGTTCCGCCGCAAGGCGAACGGCAAGAACACCGTGGTGCCTCTGGACGGCGGTGAACCCATCCTCGTGGCGGAGCGCAATGCCATGCGTGCGATGGACGGCGACAAGGTGCGCATCACGATGATGGCACGCCGCAAGAACCACGTGAGGGAAGCGCGCGTCGTCGAGATACTGGAGCGCGCCGACAAGCAGTTTGTGGGGACGTTGCAGGTGAAGAAGGAATACGCCTATCTGCTCACGGAAGACCGCACGCTGGCCAACGACATCATCATTCCCCGCTCCAATCTCAAGAAAGCGAAGAACGGCGACAAGGTGGTGGTGAAGATTGTGGAATGGCCCGACGATGCGAAGAACCCCATCGGCAAGGTGGTGGATGTGCTCGGTCACACCGGTGAGAACAATGCGGAGATGCACGCCATACTGGCTGAATACGGACTGCCCTACGTCTATCCCGCTGCGGTGGAGAAGGCCGCCGAGAAGATACCGGCAGAGATACCCGCCGAGGAGATTGCGCGCAGGGAGGATATGCGCGATGTGCTCACCTTCACCATCGACCCGCGCGATGCGAAGGACTTCGACGACGCGCTGTCAATACGTCAGCTGAAGGAAAACCTCTGGGAGGTGGGGGTACATATCGCTGACGTGAGTTACTACGTCACCGAGGGGAGCATCATCGACAAGGAGGCTCTGAAGAGAGCCACCAGCATATACCTTGTGGACCGCACCATACCGATGCTGCCGGAGCGCCTGTGCAACCTGATATGTTCGCTGCGCCCCGACGAGGACAAACTGACCTACAGCGTCATCTTCAAGATAAACCAGAAGGGCGAGGTGAAGGACTGGCATCTGGCACACACCGTGACACGCAGCAACCGCCGCTACTGCTACGAGGAGGTGCAGGAGATACTCGAAGGAAAGGACGGCGATTATGCCGATGAATTGCGCCAGTTGGACAAGTTCGCCAAGGTGCTCCGCGCAAAGCGCTTCGAGGCCGGCAGTGTGGATTTCGACCGCACGGAGGTGCGCTTCGAGATAGACGAGACAGGTAAACCCATATCGGTGTATTTCAAAAGGAGCGAGGATGCCAACAAACTCATCGAGGAATTCATGTTGCTGGCCAACCGCACTGTGGCGGAGAGCATCGGCAAGCAGAAGATGGAGAAGGGCAAGAAGGCCAACGAGAAGACATTCGTATATCGTATCCACGAGTCGCCCGACCCCGAAAAACTGGCGAACCTGTCGAATTTCGTGATGAAGTTCGGTTACAAGTTCAAAGTGGGTCACGACACCAAGGGAGTGAGCAGCAGCATCAATCATCTGATGGCGGACGTGAGGGGGAAGAAGGAGCAGAACGTGATAGAGCTGCTCACGCTGCGAGCCATGATGAAAGCGCGCTATTCCACCCACAACATCGGTCACTACGGACTTGCATTCCCCTTCTACACACATTTCACATCGCCCATACGACGCTATCCCGACCTGATGGTGCATCGCCTCCTGACACGCTACACAATGGGCGGACGCAATGCCAACCGCGAGAAATACGAGGAACTGTGCGACCACTCCAGCGATATGGAGCAACTGGCAGCTCAGGCCGAGCGCGCCAGCATCAAATACAAGCAGGTGGAGTATATGAGAGACCGTCTGGGAGAAGTCTTCGAGGGCACTATCTCCGGTGTGACGGAATACGGTCTCTACGTTGAGGTAAACGAGAACAAGTGCGAGGGTATGGTGCCTCTGCGCGATTTGGGCGACGACTACTATGAATTCGACGAGAAGAGCTACTGCCTGCGCGGACGCCACACACACCGCCAGTATTGCTTGGGCGACCAGGTGAAGATACAGGTAGCAAGGGCTGACCTCTATCGCAAGCAGCTGGATTACAAACTCATCAGAGACTGATGTCCCAGAAGCTCACACTGACACAGACGCAGACGCAGCGCCAGACTCAGGAACAGAGGCTCTGGCTCACGCCGCAGCAGTTGCTGGCGGCGAAGCTCACATCGCTGTCGCTGGACGAACTGCGCGAGAGGGTGGAGGCGGAGTGCATGGAGAATCCGTGGCTGGAGAAGCGACGCAGCACAAGGACCAAGCAGAGCCGCTCATCGCTGTCGTACGACGTGGGAGAGCGCGGAGACACGCAGTCGTTCTACGACAGTCTCACGGAGCAGATGGGCGAATATGACCTCACGGAGGAAGAGCGCCAGATACTGGAATACCTCATAGGTTCGCTGGACGACAGCGGTTTCATCACAAAACCCATACACCAGATTGTGGACGAACTGGAGATATACCACAGCATACCTACTTCGGAACGGGAAGTGAGCCGTTTGTTGGGTGTGCTGCAGCAGTTCGACCCGCCCGGCATCGGAGCGCGCAATCTGAAGGAATGTCTTCTGCTTCAGCATCCCAGCGAGAAGCTTCGCAGCGTGTTCGAGAACTGTTGGGACGACTTCACCGGCAAACGCTGGGACAGAATACAGGAGAGGATGCATCTCACGGATTTGGAGGTGGAGCACCTCAGACGCGAAGTGCAGCGCCTGAATCCCCGTCCCGGAGGAAACCTGAATGATGTGATGGACCGTCAGATGCAGACAATAAAGCCCGATTTCATCGTGGAGATAGACGAGGAGGGCGTGATACATCTGTCGCTCAATCAGGGCGACGTGCCTTCTGTCAAGGTGAGCGAGGAGCTTCCCAGCGAGGAGGGTGAGGGCGAGAGTGCCTCGTTTGTGCGCACATACAAGGAGAAGGGACAGCAGTTTGTCGATGCCTTGGCGCAGAGGCGGCAGACGCTGCTCACCGTGATGAAGACCATCATACGCCTGCAGAAGGCTTTCTTCGTGGAGGGCGATGAGGCTTTGCTGCGTCCGATGCGTCTGGAGGATGTGGCGGAGAAGACGGGTCTGGACCTCAGTACGGTGTCGCGCGTCACCTCTTCGAAATACGTGGAGACACCCTATGGGATGTACCCTCTGAAGTGGTTCTTCTCGGGAAGCAGCGTGCAAGACGGCGAGGAGGTCTCTGTGCGCAAGGTGAAGCAGGCTCTGCAGGAACTCATCGGGGCGGAGGACAAGACGGCTCCCCTGAGCGACGACCGCCTGTGTGCTCTGCTAAGGGAACAGGGATATGAGATAGCGCGCCGCACGGTAGCAAAATACCGCGAGGCGCTTGGTTTTCCACCAGCACGTTTAAGAAGATGAAAAGACCGCGTTCCTTTGATGTTTTGACGCTTGCGCGCATCGTGTCGTTGCTGTTCCGCCCCACATACTATCCGTTTGTGGGATTCCTGGTGATGCTCACTATGACATATCTGTCGCTGCTGCCTTGGTTGTTCAAACTGTGGCTGTTGGCGATAGTGTATATCTTCACGGTGCTGCTCCCGTGGGTCGGTGTCATACTCTACCGTAAGATGCACGGGTGGTCTGCTGTCGAACTGAGTCACCGCCGCCGTCGTTTCGTGCCCTACATCCTTCACATCGCATCGTATATGTGCTGCTACTCCATCATCGAGCGGCTCCACATGCCGGCGTTCGCGGGTGCCCTGATAAGCGCTTCGCTGCTGCTGCAGTGCGGTTGTGTGATAATAAATATTTGGTGGAAGATAAGTATGCACTCCGCTGCTGCCGGTGCGGCCATCGGTGCGCTGGTGGCTTACGGCTTGATACTTAACTATAATCCCACGTGGTGGCTCTGTCTGCTGCTTCTTCTGGCCGGATGTGTGATGTCCTCGCGTATGGTTCTGCTGCAGCACACGCTCGCTCAGGTGCTGGCCGGTTGCGGTTTCGGTATTCTGTGCGGATTCTGCGGAGTGATGCTTTCCTAAAGCAGTTTCATCCACTCTGACGCGTAGGGTAGATAGAGGTCGTGCCCTGCAGCGTTGAGGTGTGCCTTGTCGTTCGGTGCCTGGAAGTATTTGCGGCGGAACTCATCATCGAGCACGTGAATGGGGCAGTCCTTCCTGAAATTGTCGAGTACAGGCACATTTTTCTTCTTGCACACGCACAGGATGGCTTTGTGTATTTCCTTGAAACCGGGACGGTCCACAGCCCACGGAGTGACGTATCCCACCTTCGCTTTCGGGCACTGTTGGCGGATAAGGTCGATGAGTACGGACAGCGAGTCGGCGAACATCGCAACGGAATCCCTGTTGTCGCGGCACTTGTCCGCATCGTTGTGGCCGGCAATGATGATGACGATAGAGGCTTCCGGTGAGAGTTCGCGGTAGCGCACCATCATCGAGGGACCGAAGCCGTCGCGTGTGCGGTCGAATGCCACACAACCGCCGTTGCGACCCACGTTCTGGTACTCATAACCGTTCTGCGCCGCCCACTTGGCGTGCCAGCTTTCAGATTTCGGTGCGCGGTGGTTGGCCACATAGGAATCACCGATGACGGACAGCACTTGCCCTGAAACAAACACTGTGGAGCACATACAAACGAGAAGGAATAGCGTCTTTTTCATCTTTTTGCAGGCAAAGTTAAGATAATTATCGCAGATATCGCTCTTTTTTTTGTACTTTTGTCACTGAAATGACAACAATCACACTTCAATTACTCCGTAAGCTCCTTCGCGAGCGCCCCGTTGACGGTCACAAGGGCACATTCGGGCAGGCACTCATCATTGCCGGGCAGTGGGGCATGGCAGGAGCTTCCGTACTGGCCGCGCGGGCTTGTCTCCGCAGCGGTGTGGGCAAGGTGTGCGTCCACATTCCCCGCCGCAACAACGACATCCTGCAGACCTCCGTTCCGGAAGCTGTGTTGCTTCATGATGTTTCCGAGGAGCGTTTCTCCCGGGCAATCAATGTGGATGAATACGATGCCGTTGCGATAGGTCCGGGACTCGGCACTCACAAGGAGACGGCAAAGGCTTTTCACGCACAGTTGCTCAGGATGGGCAAAGGTCCGCTCGTCCTGGATGCCGATGCGCTCAACATTCTGGCGCAGCACCCCAAGTGGGCGAAAGATGTGCCAGACGGTACGGTTGTCACTCCTCACGGAGGCGAATATGAACGGTTGGGCATAGCTGCTATCGACCTCTCGCGCTTTGTCGTGGTGTTGAAGGGTCATCCCACACACATTATCGTGACCAAAGGTTTTCAGAGCAAGACATACGTCTGTCCGTGGGGAAACAACGGGATGGCGACAGCCGGTAGCGGCGATGTGCTCACGGGCATCATTGCGGGACTCCTGGCTCAGGGTTATTCTACGGTGGAAGCGTCCATTCTCGGTGTCTCTCTCCACGCTCTTGCCGGCGATGCTGCTACGGCGGCGATGACGGAATACTGTGTCACGGCGTCCTCTCTTGTGGACTGCCTTCCACAGGCTTTTAAGAAAATAATAAAGCGATGAAAAAGATACTTGTGACGGGTGCCAGCGGTTTCATTGGCAGCTATATCGTGGAGGAGGGTCTCCGCAGAGGTTTTGAGGTGTGGGCGGCAGTGCGTTCCGCCAGCAGCAGAGCATATCTCCAGGATGAGCGCATACGTTTTGCGGAGATAAATCTGGGCAACAAGGAGGTGTTGAAGGAGCAGCTCCGCAGCTACGGACGTTTCGACTATGTGGTGCACGCAGCCGGTGCTACGAAGTGTCTCAGGAAGGAAGATTTCTTCCGCACCAACACGGAGGGCACGCGACATCTTGTGGAGGCTCTCATGGAAACGGACCTCGTACCCGAGCGCTTTGTCTTTGTGAGCAGTTTGAGTGTCTTCGGTGCTGTGCGCGAAGAGCAGCCGTACAAGCCGATACTCCTCACCGACGAGGCTCGTCCCAATACGGCATACGGAGAGAGCAAGTGGGCCTCGGAGGAGTTCCTGCGCACGCTGTCTGTGGAGAAGTTCCCGTATGTCATCCTGCGTCCCACGGGTGTTTACGGACCTCGTGAGAAGGACTATTTCGTGATGGTGAAGAGTATCAAGGGACACATGGATTTCGCAGCCGGTTGGAAACCGCAGGACATCACATTCATCTACGTTGCCGACGTTGTACAGGCGGTCTACAAGGCTCTCGATGCACCGGGTGTACTTGGCAAGGCTTATTTCCTTTCCGACGGCGAGGTGTATACCTCCCGCACCTTCTCGGATCTTGTGCAGAAGGAACTGGGCAATCCGTGGGTGCTGCATGTGAAGGCTCCGCTCGTTCTCATGCGTGCCATCTGTGCTGTGGGAGACTGGTGGATGCATCGCACGGGAAAACTCTCTGTGCTCAACAACGACAAATACAACATACTGACCCAGCGTAACTGGCAGTGCGACATCGCTCCCGCCCGCAGAGAACTCGGTTTCGAGCCGGAGTGGCCGCTTGAGCGCGGTGTGCGTGCCACGGTGAAATGGTATAAAGAAGCAGGGTGGCTCTGAGTTTCGGTTTACCGTTTACTGTTTACTGTTTATCTACCGTTTATGGTCTTTTTATTAGTTTCTGCAAGGCACAAAATATTCGTGTCCCCGATGTCCGCGAAGTCCCGAAAAAAATGTAAACAGAAACTTACTTATCATCATAATGACCATAAGCAGCAAGTACAAGTACCATCACCTCGTCATCATGAATAGTGTAAATTAATCTGTGCTTTTGAGAGATGCGACGACTCCATTGTCCGACGCGATCTCCTTTAAGTTGCTCCGGTTTACCTGTGCCGGTTGTTGGATGCTCGGCCAGTTCGGCAAGCAGTTTCGTAGCCTTCTTAAAACTATTGGGCTCGCTGGCTTTCAGTTTGGCCAAATCTTCTTTAGCTCTTTCGACAAAGCTAATCCTGTACATATTTAGAGAGAGTTGAGCCAAGCGTTCATGTCGTCGATATTGTCGAAGGTTGTCACCTTTCCTTGGCGAGCCTGTTCCAGTGATTCGTCAATGCGATGGAAAAACTCCTCTTTGCTGAACAAGGTGGGATCTTGTTTTTTCTCCCTTACCAGTTTTGCAACGTACTTGGTGAGGCGCTTCATCAGAGATTCATCATCAGCGATGGCACCGATTCCCTGCAACAATTGGGTATTCATTGCATTTAATTGTACTGCTGTCATAACTCTTCTCAATTATTTTCGCTGCAAAAATACGACTTTTTATTTTATCTGCAAAATTTTGAGCTACTTTTTTATTTAAAACAAAAAACAAGGCGGCCCGAGTGAGAGCCGCCTTGTTCCGTTTCTTTGTAAAGTTTAGAGTTTAGTGTTTAGAGATAATTTTTCACTTTTCACTCTTAACTCTTCACTTGTGCTTGCACAATTACCATTCTTCCCAAGCGTCCTTGGAAGAGATAGTCTCGCGGGCGTCAACAACGATACCACTGCCACCGTGATCGCTGGCGTTACCACCGCCCTCGATAAACTGTTCGCCTTCTGTGCTACCGCTAATCATCAAGTCGTCGCAAATGTCTGTTGCGAGGATGGCTGTCTTTGGTTCAATATATGTCTTTTTCATAATCTAAATTATCTTTAGCCCCCTCCGACTCCCCCTTTGGGGGAGAGGAGAGGAGTGG
>JAGDCM010000044.1 GCA_017958545.1 Bacteroidaceae bacterium
AGCCTCACCTCGTGCCATTTCGACATCAGCAGTTCCGGCACCTCGTTAATGGTCAATGGTTCATGGTCAATGTTCAATGCCGCTTTCACTACCTCCCTTGTCTGTGGCACCTTCAGTCCCAGGAATTCATCGCCTTCTCCATACTCACCAGGTCCCGTCTTGAAGAACCCCATGAGTATCCGCCGCTGCTCCTCATTCCGCAGCGACTCCATATAGGCGATGATATCCTTACCCAACATTTTGGTTTACTGTTTACAGTTTACCGTTTACTGTTGTTTTTTTAGGAGTGATGACCGTAAACCGTTTAGCATACGTGCAACGGTATCTATCTGCGGTCTTAACTCTTCAAGATTATCATCACCTATATATTTTAGATCTGCTGCCAGTATTAACTGATTGTAGGTTTCCATCAATGAACCATATGAAATCTCGTAAAAGTGGAGTTGTTCCTTTAATGAAATTCGGCCACTACCCTCAGCAAGATTTGAAGAAACCGAAACAACAGATCTTCTTATTTGATCACAGAGAGCATACGTTTCAAACTTCGGAAACTCATCGAGCAGACGATATACTTCTAATACTAACTTGCGAGCTTCCTGCCAAGCTTTCATATTCTCAAATGCATACGCCATATATTATAATATATAAACGGTAAATAGTAAACAGTAAACTAAAGCAACGGTAAACTGTAAACGGTAAACTGTAAACTAAAAATTATCATTTTTGATCTGGAAGTAGCTCTGCGGATGGTCGCACGTAGGACATACTTCGGGAGCCTTCTTGCCGATGACGATATGTCCACAGTTACTGCATTGCCAGATGACATCACCCTCACGGGAGAATACCACCGCATCCTCTATGTTCTTCAGCAACTTACGATAGCGCTCCTCGTGGTGTTTCTCAATAGCCCCCACCAACTCAAACTTCCTGGCAATCTCCTCAAAACCCTCTTCACGGGCCTCCTTGGCCATACGCGCATACATATCCGTCCACTCGAAGTTCTCACCGTTGGCCGCATCCTCAAGGTTTGCTGCGGTATCACTGATACCTCCGTTGAGATACTTGTACCACATTTTGGCATGCTCCTTCTCATTGGCTGCCGTTTCCTCAAAAATGGCAGCAATCTGCACAAACCCGTCCTTCTTGGCACGCGAAGCAAAATACGTGTACTTGTTTCTTGCCATACTCTCACCAGCAAAAGCCTCCTTGAGGTTCTGCTCGGTCTTTGTTCCTTTCAGTTCTTTCATAGTCTCCTGATTTATAGGTTAAACATGTTCCGGGTGCAAATATACAAAAAAATAGTTGAAAACAGATACGCTAAAATCAAAATTGTAAATTGTATATTGTAAATTTTTCAAATAAAGCCGTTGTTTTTTTTCCTTCTTTGAGTGAAATACAATAATTATCAGTATCTTTGCATCGGTTAAATCATATCACCATGAAACAGTTTTTTGCTTGCCTGCTGCTTATGCTGGGACTGTCAGTCAGTGCCCAGGAGAGTCATGACACCTATGAGGTGGATGTGTTTACAACCCCTGGGGGAAGGACAGTGAAGTTCCACGCCCTCGTTCACGCCAGCATTCGTGTTGAGTACGACGGATGGCAGATTTATGTGGACCCTGTGACAAAACTGGGCGACCGCACCATCGATTACACAGCGATGCCGAAAGCTGACGGCATACTGGTGACACATGAGCATGGCGATCATTTCGACCGCGAGGCCATTCAGATGCTGAGTCGCGACCATACCTACTTCGTCACGAACAAGCGCTGTGCGGACATGTACGGCAGTGGTTATGTGGTAAGCAACGGTGATGACATCCAAGCCACGGAAGACATACGTTTGGAGGTAGTACCAGCCTACAACACGACCGAGGGTCGTGAGCAGTTCCACCCCAAGGGGCGTGACAACGGTTACATCCTGACGCTGGATGGTCTGCGCATCTACATCGCAGGTGACACAGAAGACATACCTGAGATGAACGACATCAAGGATATCGACATTGCCTTCCTGCCTTGCAACCAGCCCTATACGATGACTCCGGAGCAGTTGGTGCGTGCCGCAAAGATTATAAAGCCCAAGGTGCTTTTCCCTTACCACTATGGCCAGACGGATGTCAGCGGCCTCCCTGCCATGCTACAGGATGACGGCATCGATGTTCGCATCCGACATTATGAATAGTTGACGAGTCGTTAGTTGACAAGTAAACAAGTTGTTACTTTTGTCTAGAGGCAAGAGTCTAGAGGCAAGAGGGCATTACATGTTCCTTAAACGAAAAAAGGCTGACTCCATTCCGGAATCAGCCCTATTCTTATATCTAAAAGGAATTACTCTCGACTCTTGACTCTCAACAGTAAACGGTAAACTAACTCTACATTACACATCTCCAGAAGAAATGATAGATTCGGAACAAGGGTTCGCACAGGCATTCGGACGGGAAATGCCGCATCAGTCGCACATCAAATTTGATGCGCTGGACATTCTTTTCAAGCGCTAAACGCCATGCGGCTTTATGCTTGCCATTTGCTGCGACACTGCTGTCCTTTGCCCGTTTTCCGAAATCTCCGTTGTTTAGTATCTCTTTTGCCAACACACGTCCCAGATGCTCATTGGGGGCAGCAATCATATACTTTTCCTCCATACCGAGCATCTTGTTTAGCACCCACATAACGGCTCCCGCTACTTTCTCCAATCCTAAATGACGCAGCGTGAAGTCCAGATTCTGCCTTTCCTTGAGAGCCGTCAACACGTAATAGTAGTCAATGATGTGGCGTAGGCCAATCCCTCTGTTCACCACGTGTTGGTAGATATGAACCAATTGGTATACTGCGTTGAATTCCGATGTGGGAATGGCGATGGTGCCAGCCTTGTCGGGCAGTTCCACACGGTTTGCGAATTGTGTGTCGGCCTGCTCGGTGAACCATTTCTGCAGTCGGTGGTTATAGACGGGATTGTTCAGGAACGACGGACGATAGTGAACCTCTACCTCAATCCTGTTGAAATAGCCATAATCAATGTGATGATATATAGCCTTTCCCTTCGGGTTGCTTTGCCTCACG
This sequence comes from Bacteroidaceae bacterium, assembly GCA_017958545.1. Classification (GTDB taxonomy): domain Bacteria; phylum Bacteroidota; class Bacteroidia; order Bacteroidales; family Bacteroidaceae; genus Physcousia. Next base: position 3,061 of record JAGDCM010000044.1, read on the forward strand.
TATTTTATGATTCTTTTGGTGTCCGTTACCGGATCTCCTGTCTGCGCCATCCATAGGTCGATGTCTCCAGGTGTTCTGCTGTAGGGGTTCGGATACAGCAGGTTGTTGCCCTGTCCTTTCAGTATGCAGCATTTGAAACCGTCCTTCTCCACCAATCCGCAAAGTTGTGCTGTGACGTCGTTTGTGTATCGGTTTTTCCGCTCAATACCCGCCATACGGCTCATCCATTTAACCGCTATACTCTTTGACGGGGCTGCTCCCGGCACATCGTATCGATTCACGCCTTCAAACACCACGCCCACAATGGCCTGTCTTGCGGAGAAATTATACAGATACAGCCAATCTTCCTCGTCCATTATTGGAGGCTCAAATGCCGTCGGATTGATGGCATACCGTATAAACGCAAGACACATCCTCGTACCGTGCATCCTCTTTGGG
>JAGDCM010000045.1 GCA_017958545.1 Bacteroidaceae bacterium
CCAGTATGCGCCGGGCTGCCTACAGCAATAGGCGACCTGCCAATCGAAATGATAATGCTACCCAAGGCACTGCTGTCGATGCAGCCCGAGATGATGCTAAGGGTGACGGGCGACTCAATGATTGACCTGCAGATAGAGGAAGGCGACCTCGTGAAGATGAAAATAGACAAATCACCAAAGAGCGGTGATATTGCTGTAGTGGTGATTGGCAACGACGCAACGCTGAAGGTGTTTCATGAGGACGAGAACGGCATCCAATGGCTCATAGCACAGAACAAAGCCAAGAAACACAAATACAAACCCATAATGCTGAACGGCAGGACAGAGGATGTAATCATTTGCGGCGTGGTGACCGACGTGATGAGGTCAATGCCCAGAGTGCCGTACCGGATCATCGCGGAAGAACTGAGAGCGGCCAAGGCAGAGATGGAGGTGAATATGGACATACCTCCTCAGCGTGTCTCGTCGATGATACAATCCGTTGCCGGCAGAATAACGATAGGCAGAATGTGGTATGCTGTATACAGAGTGATGGTCGACCTGTTGCTCGTTAAAGAGAGAGATTATGAGGGCTTCTGTAATCTGGTGGAAACCGAAGTGCCTCACCATAAGCACCTGCCATCTGTAAAGGAAATGCAGAGAATGGCAGTAGAATCGTTCGCCAAGCCTGCGAAGAAATGGGATGAGGATGCGGCACCCGTGAAGGGAAAGCGCTTTATAGAATATCAAAAGTTGGCAGAAGACGTAGAAAAACTCCTTTTGGGGGTAGAAATATAAAAAAACTCTCCCAAAACTAGGTAAAAACTAGTCCCAAACTCTCCCCGGAAAAACAAAAAGGGGCAAAACTAGTCCCAAACTAGTCCAAAACAGGGACCCGATGAAAATTCACTTCATCGGGCTTTTTTTTGTCCGTACCTTTGCACCGCAATCGGCCAATTGCGTGAGTGAAAACCAAAACGAAAACCAAAAACGAAAATCAAAATGAATTTCAAATTAATCAAAGACGACGTGCTGGACACGGTGACACTCAGAGGCACCGTAGACGGCCATGGAATCACAGTTGCAGCAATGCAGGACGGATGCACAGACGGAAGAATCGTGGTACACTTCAATCGCTATCATCACAGCGGCGTGGATGTGCTCGCTGTCCTCTCACTGGCACTCTTGAAGTGCGGTCTGGACTCCGAGCGTATCATCGGCACCCACCTTCCCCTGAAGATGACGGAAACGGAACGCCTCGCCATCGAGGACTACAAACATGATGAAATCTGTGATGACTAAAGACAAAAGACAACAGACGAAAGGCCTTTAGACCTTAGTCTTAAATTTTAGAAAACTATGAAAACGAATAATTTATTGAACCAGATTATCCAACTCTCACAGGCAGAACTGGAGAGCATGAGTATCACCCGTCAGAACACCGTTGTGGTGAAGGTGAATAATGAAGTGGAACTCCCCATCATGCAGCTGCGCGGTGCGGATGTGACGGTGGGCAACGGAAAGGTGGTGGCCTGCAAGGAGCGCAGACGCAGGGTGTATTGCGGTGCCGTGACCAAGGCCGTGCACAGCTTCAGCACGGAATACGGAGAGAGCCGTCTGCGCGTGCACAAAGACGGAGATGTCATCTTCACCTTCATAGGCAATGTGAACATGCTGCACGACCGCTACGACCTCATTGACGCACTGGAAACATCCATCGACCTTATGGAAAGGGATGTCTACAACGACAACCTCCAGAAGATGCAGGAAAGCGCATTCCAGGACTGGTTTCGCGGCAAGAAAGCCTACGATGCACGTGAGAAGAAAGAGGAGCGCTCGTGGCGGGAGCGCGAAGAGAGCGACATGGAAAAAATTATTAAATTCGGAAAGGATGCAGTATGATAGTGACATGCAGAATAACGAGTGTCGGTGAGGAACAGACCGTGACGTTCCAAGACGGCAAGAGCGCCCGTGTGCTGCGCGTGTGGATTGCAGCGGAGAGCGATTCGGGAGGCAAGGAGTGGCAGACGTTCATCGACCTGTGGCGCGAGAAGATATCAGCCTTCCGGGCGAGCGGACTGAAAGAACAGGATCAGGTGAGCGTGGAGATAATCCCCAGCTACAGGCGCTTGGAGAACGGCAAACTGAGACAAAAAACTGAAATGATAATTCTGGACATAGAAAACGAATGAAACCGATAATGACAAACATGGAGCAGGCATCACGGCCTGCTCCTGCCACCGACAGCCAGCAGGCTGCAAAGGCAAAACTCGCAGGCAGGATAGGTCCCTCGCTGAGCCCCAAAAGCAGCGAACCCGCCATCAACGTGGATAAATACTCAGTGCGCGAAGTGCAGGGATTCAATCCGCTCCCCAAAAAGCTCGATCCCTTCACCAAGGCTCTGCTGGACGGTTGCGACCCTGTGAGCGCACACCAGGCACTCACACTGACATTCCCCATCATGGCATTCATGGGCAACAATGCGCGTGTGCTCTACACCGACGGCACGCTGCGATGGGTGTCAGGGCAGTCGTGGCAGATGGGCGGCAGCGGATGCGGCAAGAGCCTTGTACTGCGCTCGCTGGAACGTATCTTCCTCTCCGAAGAACTGGAGAAGAACCGCAAGAACGCCGAAAAGGCGGCAGCCTATTCACTGCTCTCGGAGAAGGAGCGGCAGGACACGCCGATACCGCAGGAGGAGGTGCGCATTCTCGACACAGTGCCCACGGCGGTGGCGCTGCTGGAACAGATGCAGATAAACGGAGGCGGTGCCGTGTATATCTCGTGCTCGGAAGCCGGAGAATTCGGCAAGAAGATAGGCAGTCCGTATTACGCCATCATCCTCGACATGATGAAGAAGAGCTACGACGGTACGGGCGAACCCTTTATGCACAAGACGAAGAGCAAGATGTATTATGTGCCCTCGATGAAACTCTGCTTCAACATAGGAGGCACCATCGACCCTATGTATAAAATTTTGCGACACTGCAACGCCGACGGTACGCTCTCGCGCGGCTCGCTCACCATTCTGGGCGAACGCAAGGATGAGAAGAAGGAAGGCAAATACCGCGCTCCGCAGTGGAATGCGGAACAGAGAGAAGTGCTGCAGGAAGCGGCGAACAGATTGAGAAACTTCGATAATACTTATCGAGAGAACCTTTCCTTTCGCCCTGCGAATGGGGCTGAGCGTAGCGAAAGCAACCTTAACCTTGACCTTAACCAAAACGAAAATGAAAAAAATACTGACAACGGTGATAAGGGCATTTGGCCGCTCACAAGTGAAGAATATAATGCACGGGTGCATGAAGAGCGCATTCGCCGTGCTCTCCGCGTGGATGAAATCCTGCAGTTGGGCGGAGAGATTAAGGAGTATATCATCTCGCTGGGGCAGAGTGCCGACAGCTGCTGTTCGCGCGCTGATGAAAGGGCTATGGGATTAGCCTATCTGCTCCACATCGCCAACGGGGAACAGGCCGAGACGCTGCCCGACATCATCAATGTGGTGCGCTGGTGGGTGAAGAGCACAATAGACTGCGCCATGGCAGTGCAGTCGCAGCTCAACGAGGAGACGAAATCGAGACAGGAAGCCGTGTGCAGGGCATACAAGCGACAGGCATCCCACAATCTCTCCGACATCCTGCGCGAGAAACGCGAAGAGGCCTTCCGCGACTTCGAGGAGAAGTACGGGGGCATGGAAGTTAGCGGAGCGGCTTTGAGGGAATACGAGGTGTTTGCCAAAATGGACTCGTCGTATCTGCGGCGGCTCATTGTGGACAGAGGCTACGAGTCTGTGGGAAGAAATCTTTACCGCGTGGTGAAGAAAGAAGAGGCGGCATGAAAAGCAGGCGGACAACTCTCTCTTCCGTGGCTCTCGACTTCTGCCGATGGGGTAAGACGGGAAACCGCCCCGTGGGGAAGATGCAGGCACTGAGGGCTTTCCGCGAGGAACTGACAAAGACCAAGAAAGGCAAGCGCTCGCTCCTCAACGACCTGAAACGCAAAGGCTGGAGGGGCCGCACCCTCTCGCCCATCCACCTCAAGATGATAAGGAAGAGGCTGGAGGATTAACGACAACAGACCGCACAAATCGTGCGGTCTGTGTCTTTTATATTTCGGACAATCGGACAATCGGACTGGCGTTTTTTGTGTCTTTATTATTTTCTTCCTCTATTTTTGTAGGAACCATCTCCAAGCTGGTACTATGCGAATGCTTCCATGTTCGTCCCAAACAGTCTCTTCCTGTTCGTGGGTGACAATGGTCATATTATGGCAACCGGTGACGGCAGCGGCTTCACGGATGCCACCCAGTTCGCGGTCGCGGGTTTCCTTATCCTTTATATCCCAGCATACCTGTATCAGTTCCTTGATGCCTGCTCCCGTCTGGATGACGAAATCACACTCCTTGTCGCCCATGTAGTAGCATATCTTCTGTCCGTCAGGGAGATTACGCAGAAGGTACAGGAACACGACATTCTCGAACAAAATGCCGTCATCGTCGCGCCCCGTGAGCAGCACCGACTGGCGCAAACCATTATCAACACAGTAGTATTTTGGTAGGGCACTCGTTTCCTTTTTAAAGGACGGGTCAAATTTAGTGACCTTATACAAGAGAAAGTTTCCTTTAATTTAGGAAACTTTTGCGAATAAATTTCCTTTAATTTAGGAAAGTTGCGAAGGTTTGTGTCCCAACGCAGAGGGAAAATGTAAGAATGTTGTATCTTTTATTTCGGACAATCGGACAAGTGGACTGGCAAATTTTGCGCAGTCGCTGGCGGTTTATTTTTTTAATGTGATGCACATCAGCGTCAGGTCGTCGCTGGGTTCTGCTCCGGAGCGGTGCTGCTCCACAGCCTTTGTGAGCATGTCGATGACCTCGTGCGAAGAGAGACGGGCGGCATCGGCCATCAGCTGGATGAGGCGGTTGTCGCCGAGAAGTGCCTTCTGCGGGTTTTCGGCCTCGGTCAGTCCGTCGGTGTAGATGAGCAGCTGGTGACCGCGTATGTCGGGAAGCGTCTCGCCTCGGAAGGGGAGGCCCTCCATGATGCCGATGGGCTGGTTGACGTGCGTCATCCGGAGGAACTGACCGTCGATGACGGGGGGATTGTGTCCGCAGTTGCAGAAGTCGAACTGACCGCTGTCGAGGTGGATGAGTCCGATGAACATCGTGACGAACATGTTGTTGTCGTTGCCCTCAGACAATTCGTTGTTCATGCGCACGGCGATGTCGGCGGGAGCCATACCCTCGGAGGCGAGGGTGCGGAAGAGGCGGGCACTCTGTGCCATGAAGAGCGAGGCGGGCACGCCCTTGCCCGAGACGTCGCCCACGCAGAGGTAGAGGCTGTCGCCCTGGAGGAAGTAGCCGTAGAGGTCGCCGCCCACCTCCTTGGCGGGCACCATGGAGGCAAACATGTCGAGGCCGTCGCACTCGGGGAAGACATTGGGCACCATCGACATCTGTATGTTACGGGCGATGCGCAGTTCGGATTCGATGCGTTCCTTGGCTGTCGTGGTCTCCTCCAGCTGGTCGTAGGCCTGCTGCAGTTTCGCGTGAGCGGCCTGGAGCCGTTTCCCTGCCCGGCGTCGGTAGAGGGTGTATATAATGAAAAAGGTGGTGATGAGTGCCAGGGCAGCAAGTGTACCTATCCACCGCTCGTGCGAGAGCTCGGCCTTCTGGCGGGCAATCTCCATCTCCTTGCCCTGCGTGTCGTAGATGGTGGCCATCTCGGCCATCTGACTGCGTTTCTGCCGGACATAGGTGGAGTCGAATATATCTGAGATTTGTTTTGCCACGAAAAGGGCTTCGTTCATACGTCCGGCATTCAAGTTGGCGCGGAACTTGGGCATATAGTAGGAATAGATTTCCTCCATAAAGACTTCCGACACGCAGTTGGCGATGAACCAATCCAATGCCCGATAGTTGTCTGCGGCATCTTCCCAACGCTCGGCAGGCATCAGGTAGTCGTTGCTCTGCGTGAGACCGACCAAACCGTAAGCACAGTCGTATTTTCTGAACTCCGCATATTCTGCGGCGGCAGAATCCGTCAGTCCCAGGCTCCACGCCTTGATGGCGCGGTCCAAATGTGTAAAGCCGTCGTAGATGGGCCAAACGGAATCGTCTGGGTAGCGCCGCTTATAAAGACGTCCGATGGAATCGTTGAATTCCATCCATTCCCTGGTCTTCTCCCAATTTTTCACACGGACGTAGGCATCCTTGATGCGGGCATAGGAATTGATGAACATCCGATGGTTGGCTGCCGAGGAGTCCTTTGCGAGCACCTCCCAACAATATGAGCGGGCTTTCTTGCCGGTCTCTTCGGCCTTGTCGGGCTGATCCAGTTTCACGTAGCAACAGCACAGGAGCGAATAGAGGTTGGTCTGGTCTTTGGGACTGTTGCCGAGCGAATCCGTTGTGGTGAGCAGAGGTACTGCCACACGGAGGCAGCCCTCGTAGTTGTGCCCCATATACAGATAATAGGCGAGACGGTTGCCACAAAAGTTGTAATACCACTTCAGGTGGTCGTCAGGTTGAGCGAGACGGTATGCAGCGGTGAACAGCCTTTCGGTCACAATATCGTAATCAGAGCGCCGGCAGAATTGCTCGTGATAGCTGGCACGGAATATCGCAGCAGCCATCGGGGTGAGGTCGCCGGTCTTCTGCAGACTGTCGATGAGGAACGCGGTGCGAACAGAATCGTTCGCCTTGAAACCTTGGTTGATGATAAGGGACTCTGAGGGGCTGTAGTCGGGGGTTGAAGAGTCCGTCTGCTCTTTATTCTCCGTCTTCTCGCAAGCGGAGAAGGAGAAGAGCAGTGCCGCAGCAGCTATAAGTGTTATGATGGTCTTTCTCATTATATGGTATATGTCTTTTTTATTGTAGTTTTTGATGTTAAAAATTCAAATTACACTACAAAGGTAGTGATTTTAGTTGACAAGTAGACTCGTCAACTTGTCTACTTTCAAAAAAAATCGTATATTTGTCGCGCAAAAATAAAATATAGATATGAAAATAGCAGTTATAGGTGCCGGGAACATGGGCGGAGCGCTCATCCACGGCTGGGCAAAGAGTGGAAAACTGGAGCAGATAACAGTGGCCGACAAGAACGAGAAGTTGCTCTCGGAGTTTAAGGCAAAGTACCCCTCATTGGTGACCACGACGGACAACAGGGAGGCCGTGAAGGGTGCCGATGTGGTGGTGATGGTGGTGAAGCCCTGGCTGATGCCCGTCGTTGTGCAGGAGATAAAGGATGTGGTGGATACGGAGAGGCAGGTGCTGGTGAGCGATGCCGCCAATTTCACCACGGATAAGCTTTGCGAGGAGATGAAGCGCGTGGGACAGTATGCCTACGTCATCCCCAACATCGCGGCGGAGTACGGAGCCTCTATGTCGTTTGTGGCAGGAGGCGGCAGTCTGTCGAAGGAGAATGTGGAGAAGGTGGAGCAGCTCTACGGCCTCGTGGGCGACACGCTCGTGGTGCCTGAAGACCTCGTGGGAGCCGGTATGATGATGGCTTCGTGCGGCATTGCCTACGTGATGCGCTATGTGAGGGCTCAGATGCAGGCCGGTTGCGAGATGGGTTTCTATCCCCAGCAGGCAAAGCAGATAGCGCTGCAGACGATGCAGGGCGCTGTGTCGCTGCTCAAGGAGACCGGATGGCACCCCGAAGAGGCTATCGACAAGGTGACAACACCCGGCGGAGTGACCATTAAGGGACTCAACGAACTGGATCACGCAGGGTTCACCTCAGCGGTGATACGTTCGCTCAAGGCAGGTCTGAAGTGAGTTTACGGTTTACAGTTTAGAGTTTAGAGGTTAAGCCATGAAATACTTCAGAGAAGAAACCTACATCCGTCGCAGAGCAGAACTCAAGAAGATGGTGGGCAAGGGTCTGCTCGTCTTCATCGGTAACGAGGAGGTGGGTATGAACTACCGCGACAACGGATACGCCTTCCGTCAGGACAGTACGATGCTGTATTACTTCGGTTCTGACTATGCAGGTATGTGTGCCCTGATAGACATTGACGGTGACAGGGAGATAATCTTTGCCGACGAACTCACCATCGACGACATCGTGTGGATGGGCGATATGCCCACGAAGAAGGAGATGAGCGCACTGGTGGGAGTGAGCGACGTGAGGGCGAGAGCAGAGTTCGAACCCTACGTGACAGCAGCCCTGAAGAAAGGGCAGAAGGTGCACACACTGCCCCCTTACCGCGCAGAGCACGAGAAGATACTCTCGCAGTGGGAGCTGGAGCCTTCAGAGGACTTCATCGTGGCTGTGGCCGAGATGCGCAACCACAAGACACCCGAGGAGGTGGAGCAGATAGAGATAGGTGTGGATCGCTCTGTGGATATGCACGTGGCAGCCATGAGGGCGTGCCGTCCGGGACGGCTGGAATGCGAGGTGGCTGCGGAGATAAGGAAGACGGCATTCCTGGCGGGATGCGAGATGTCGTTCCCCATCATCTGCACCGTGAACGGGCAGACGCTGCACAACCATTCGCAGGAGAACCTGATGCGCGAGGGACAGATGCTGCTGGTGGACGCTGGCGGTGAGAGTCCGATGCACTATGCCGGCGACCTCTCGAGCACGATGCCCGTGGGAGCGCACTTCACGGAGCAGCAGCGCACGGTGTTCGACATCCTGTACGGAGCACATCAGGCAGCAGTGAGTATGCTGGCACCCGGTGTGAACTTCCGCGAGGTGCACCTCAAGGCAGCTGAGACCATCTGCGAGGGACTCAAGGGACTTGGTCTGGTGAAAGGCAATGCACGCGATGCAGCGGAGAGCGGTGCCTACGCCATGTTCTTCCCCTGCGGAGTGGGACATATGATGGGGCTCGACGTGCACGATATGGAGAATCTCGGAGAGAAATACGTGGGCTACGGAGGCATGGAGAAATCCAAGCAGTTCGGATTCAAGAGCCTGCGACTGGGCAGAGCGCTCGAACCGGGTTTCGTGCTCACCATCGAACCGGGCATCTACTTCATCCCGCAACTGATGGACCTCTGGGAGAGCCAGGGACTGCACAAGGACTTCCTCTGCTACGACGAAATGCGCAAATGGCGCGACTTCGGAGGAATACGCAACGAGGAGGACTATCTGATAACACCCACGGGAGCACGCCGTCTGGGAAATAAAATCAAACCAATGACCGCCGAGGAGGTGGAAGCAGCAAAGAACGCATGAAATATCCATTGACATATCCCGGCAACGACGGGGGAATGAACGAGCGCATCAAACGTCTGCGCAAGCAGAGTATCGACACACCCACCACGCTGACCATCGAGAGAGCGCTCATCGAGACGGCATTCTACAAGGAGAACTACGGCAAGATGCCCAACTGCATCCTCCGCGCAAGGAACTTCTACGAGATATGCAGGAAGAAGACGATATACATCGGTGAGGACGAACTCATCGTGGGAGAGCGCGGTCCCAAACCGAAGGCTGTGCCCACATTCCCGGAACTGACCTGCCACACGGTGGAGGATCTGCATACGCTCAACACACGCGAGCTGCAGCCCTACTTCATCTCAGAGGAGGATATCGCCACCTACGAGCGCGAGGTGATACCCTACTGGCAGGGACGCACGCAGAGAGAGCGCATCTTCTCGCACGTGTCGAAGGAATGGGAGGAGGCGTATCACGCAGGAGTGTTCACGGAATTCATGGAACAGAGAGCCGGCGGACACACAGCGATGGACGGCAAAATGTATCAGCGCGGTCTGCTTGACTGCAAGAAACGCATTGCGGAGCGCATAGCATCGCTGGACTACATCAACGACCCGCTGGCCACCGACAAGCAGCAGGAACTGGAGGCTATGGACATCTCGTGCGATGCCGCCATACTGTTTGCGGAACGTCACGCCGAACTGGCAGAGAAGATGGCTGCGGAGACGAAGGATGAGAAGCGCAGGGCGGAACTGCTCAAGATAGCTGACGTGTGCCGATGGGTGCCCGCACATGCGCCCCGCGACATGCAGGAGGCAATACAGATGTACTGGTTCGTGCATCTGGGCACAGTGACCGAGCTCAACGGCTGGGACTGCATGAATCCCGGACATATCGACCAGCATCTGTGGCCGTTCTACAAGAA
>JAGDCM010000006.1 GCA_017958545.1 Bacteroidaceae bacterium
AGGTTGATGGCGTTGACAATGGTCATGATGAGTATCACCGTGAGTGGATAGCCCACCCAGATGGGTATCTCGTGCAGACCGAAGATGCCGTTCATATCGGTGATGAGAAGTCCGCAGAGAGGAAGGAATAGCGCCGAAACGGCCTGAATCACGAACTTGTGGCTCGCCTTCATGCCGAAACGGTCGTCGAAAATGCCGATAAGATAGATGAGAAACGAACCGGCAGCCATGACAAGCGTGGAGATGTTCACAACGACACCCGTCTGAGCCATATCCTCAAGGGTGTAAAGCGATGCACTAAGTCCGATGATGGCCGCGGGCATAAACACAATGCCGCCAAGACGGGGCACTGGAGTATGGTGCACCTTGCGGCCGTCGGGAAGGTCGTAGAACTTGAAATAGTGGCACACCTTCACTATCAGAGGCAAACCGATTGCGGTGACTGCCGCAGCAACGAAAAAAGCCGTGAGAAACGGTACGAAAAGAATGCTCCAATCAACTGAATAGTCCACCGGATGACCATAGAAAAGGAGTAAGCGTTCGATTGATATCACTGCTGGATGTATTTTACTTTGTAAAAGAAGAACGTAAACATACTTTAACTTATTGCACGGAATGTGTGAAAAAAGTTTTCTTTTCACTCACACAATAAAAGAAAACGGCAAATCGTTTTATTAACAAACAGAAAAAAAGCGTGCGTAGCCCTGAAGAACTACCCCTGCCCGACGGATTCATCCAAGACGGGATGAACACCGTGGAGCGTATCATAAAAAGAAGCGTTGACTTCGTCATAGCCCTATTGTCCATCATCCTGTCCCTTCCGCTGTTCCTGCTCTGCTGGATACTGGTGAAATGGGATGACGGAGGCAAGGTGATATTCTCGCAGGAAAGAACTGGAAGAGGCGGTAAGACATTCCGCATATACAAGTTCCGCACTATGACACCGAATGCCGAGGAATTCGGCGTGCCGGAACTGTGCAACCAGCCCAGCGACCCCCGCATCACACCGATAGGCACGTTCCTCAGAGCACATCATCTGGACGAACTGCCCCAGCTGTGGAATGTGTTGAAGGGAGACATGGCCTTCGTGGGTCCGCGACCCGAACGCCCCTACTTCATCGAAAAGATAATGCAACACGATGCCCGCTATGAGTATCTCTACCAGATACGTCCCGGCATCACATCATACGCCACGCTCTACAACGGATACACCGACACAATGGAGAAAATGCTGAGACGGCTGCACTACGACCTCTACTACCTCGGTCACCGTTCATTCAAGTTCGACTGCAAAATTTTGTGGCGCACCTTTGTGAGGATAGTGCGCGGAGACAGGTTCTGACCTAGTACTTGCGGAACACCAGCGTGCCGCTCTCGCCCGAAAGCACCATATTGTCGTCATCCAACGCATCGATATGGAACACTCCGTCGGAGGGTATTCCGTATTTCTTCAAATCCGTGAAAGGTATCGGTGTGTCGGTGTTGTAATTGTTCTTGTAGGCACCCGTCAGGATTATCTGGTCGGGGGTCTCCTGGAACTTGCAGATGTACACAAAATCAAGCTGAAGCAGCGACAACTGGAAATGGTAGTATATGCCGTCGTATTTCGTGGCGACCACCGCATCCGAGGCATCACGCCACTCGAGGAGCTGCCACTGACCATAGAGCGGGCTGGAATCGCGCTTGTTGTCACAGCCCGCAAGCACCAGCACTGTCAGCATTATCAGCAGAGAGGAAAAGAATATGTGACGCATATCTGTATGTTGCTACTTTAGTTATTAATGTGTGGAATTAATCCATCCCGAATAGCGCAGCGTGAGCATCGCACCGTTGCTGTTGCCAAGCAGAGTGCCGTCGTTGTGACCGTAGGAACCGGTGAGACTCAGACCGCGGACACGGCGGGGCTTCCACGTGGCCTCTACGAGATAGAAATTGCCATAAAGAGGGTCAACTGTGGGATACTTGTATGTGCCCCAGCTCTTCTCGTGCGTGTAGAGGAAGCGCCATGAGAACTGCGAACAGGGTTCGCCGCAGAGTCCCACATGGTGAGCCTTCACACGGTTGTGATATACAAAGAGCGACCCGTCGTTGTTGTAGAGCGGAGATATCAGCACAGGCACGCCCATCACATTGCCTGCGTGCTGCCATGAGCCGTACACCGTGTTATTATAGTAATCGTCGCGGGCGCTGACCTGGTCGGGAACTGTGATAGTGTGGTCATGGTAGACGGGACCGGACTGGTCCTTGGTGGTGAGATACTCATACACAAGAGAAGACACGAAAGGATTCTTCGGCAGATTCGCCTCAAAACCGAGAAGCATGTCGTTCCACGCATACTGCCAGAACATCTGACTGTGGTCCTCGAACTGATGCTCATAATATGCTGCAACGCTCCACTTCTTGTCCTTCCACTCCAGACGGGCATGCCACGAACCCAGATGGTTGCCGCTCGCATTGCTGTAGTCGGCACCGTCGGTACTGTCTCCGCCACCGGGTATGAAGGCGTTCCAATAACTCTTGATGCCATCGTTCATATCCTCATCATAGTATTCTCCCGTCTCGCGTTTGCGCAGGTTGTAGCCCCAACCACCGAACTGCGCCGACATCTCGATACCGCCGGACAGTATCAGGGGGAAACGCTTCTCGTTACCGAACTTGAGGAAAAGAGCCTTGGAGTGGTATTTGCTACCGCTGGTGTAGACATTGCGCGTACCGTCGTTGTTCTCACGCTGCCAACGGGCGTCGGTGTACCATCCGAAAGCCAGATGAGCCTTGAAGGAGAAGAAACCCTTGGTGCCGGGAATAGCCCAGAAGCGGGGCATCTCCAGGCGAACCTGCGGTATCGGGCGCGCATTGTTACCGGAAGTGAGACCACCCATGGAGAGCACAGGAGCCGGGAACGGGTCTACGATATCATTCGTGGTGGAATACGCACCGCGGAACTCCAACGGACGCTCCTTCTGACCAATAGAGAGACGCAGCATCTTCCATTCCAGGTCGAAATAGGCCTGTTGGATGCAGAAGTAGCCGCTGTTCTTGTATATCGGAGAGGCGAGGTCCAGACCGTAACCCACGCGCCAGTAGTGCAGGGAGTCTGTCTCCGCACTGCGGTGAAGCTCCGCACGGAAGAGTCCGCTATAGTTCTCACGGGTGGAGAGTCCGTAGCGACCGGATGTGAACCAGAACGGAGCGTTGTCGCCACTGCCCGCCGTACCGGAAGCCAGAGCGCTGTACTCTATATCCTCAAAAAGATAACTCTGCGCAGGAATCACCACAGAGGCCAGACACAAGAGCGGTAGTATGAACAGTCTTTTTCCCATCATTTCATCATGATAATACGTGCTATCACAGCCTCATCGCCGTCCTCCGTGCTGCACACCACATGATAGATGCCGCTCGCCACGCGATATCCTGCGCGGTTGTGTCCGTTCCAGCGGCAAAAACCACCCGTGCTGTGACCGTACCAAACCAACTGACCGGAGGAAGAGAGTATCTTAATCTCCGCGTTCTCGGTGAGGCCCTTGATGGTAATCATACCGTGGTAACCGGGTTTGACGGGATTGGGGTAGATGAGTATGTTGTCATAGTCGAGACTCTCCTCCGCAGGCACTTCACCCGTATTGTAGAGAGCAATGCCGGCCATCGTGGCAATCGCCACCTCACCGGTGACGGGATTCACTGCGATACCGTTTATATCATTCGATGGAAGCGGCGAATTTGTAACGTCGTAGTGGAGCTGCTGCTCCTGTCCGTCGGCACTGATACGATATACACCGCTACCTTCCGTGCCCACCCACTTGTTTCCTTTGGCATCAATGGCAAGAGCCGTTACGGGTATGCCGTCGAAAAGGTAATCGGCAAGACCGCTGCCGTCGTTGCGGTTTATTATTATCTGCTTCAACTGGTAGGTGCCGCTCTCAAAGATACCACCGACATTCTCCATGATATAAAGACCCATGTTAGTGCCCATCCAAATCGAACCGTCGCTGTCCTCCATGAGATTGTAGTACGAACTCGGTTCTATCACCTTGCCCGACTGGTTGAGCCATTTGGAATGATGCTTGGAAGATGAGAGCTTCAAGCGACCGTCGACAGTGAAGGCGAAGAGACCGGTGTTGACCCATCCGTTCAAACTGAGAATCTTTATCTGATGACCTCCATAAGCGGATGATGTGAAAAGGAACTGGTCCTGTTTGTTACCGCCAGCAATGGATTCGTGGTATATTTCCGCCCAAGTGCCGTCCGGTTTTCTTATGCGCAGGAGTGTTTCCACCTGCTGCTGAGAGAGCCACAGATTGCCGTCCCCGTCATACTGCAGCGCGCTGCACGACACGTAGTTATAATAGGTCGAGGCATCAGGCAAAATGCTCTGCAGAGGCGAGTTGTCGCAATTATAGAGCTTAACGAACTTGCCGTCCTTGTATTCCTCCAGTCCGTTGCGATATGCCGACACAAAGATATGATCCGGGTCGGAGGGGTCCTGCACGGCATCCAAGCCGTTCCAGTGATTGAAGCGTGGATATTGTTTCAGACCGGATTCCAAAGAACCCTTTTCGTCTATCGTGTACCACTTGCCGCCCTCGTAATAGGACATCGTGAAGGGATTCAGATCCTCGGAACCCACCACGTTTCTGCCGCCAGTCACGAGAAGACGGTCGCCCTCGTAGCGTACCTTATAAGAAAGATTACGCATGGGACTCTCCACTGCGATATTATGGACATCAGTGGTCTGCAGACTGCCGTCCTTCAACTTGTAGCCGGAGAATCCGTCCATACCCTCCGAAAGCCAGAGAGTGGAACCGTCATAGGATGCACCTGTGAGATAAGGGGAACACTCCAAATCCTGCGTAGTGGAAGAGCTGGGTTCGGAAGCATCCGTCAGCAACAGATGACCGTCGCTTCGAACAGTCAACACACTGCCCTTCTCCACCGACATATCCGTGAAGTAGTTGCTACCGGCACTCAGTATCTTCTGCACACCGGGAGCGTCAAGTTCTCCTTCCTCAAGATGCAGTTGACAAAGGTCTTTCGTGTTGCTGACAAAGAAACGTCCCGAATGATATGCTGCACGCTGATAGGTGGTACCACGCGTGAGCGTCTTTATCTTCTTCGTATCATTAAGATTTATACCCACGGGCGCACTGCACAGACTGTCCTGGGCAGCAAACAGGAAATAGCCGTCACCCACAGCGACGCTCTTGAGCGCCATCTTCATACGGTAGACCTCGTCTATCACCTTATTCACCACGTCCACCACCATGAGTCCGAAGTTGGCGGAAACATATACCTTGGTGCCGTCCACCGTGACGTCATTGATGGTCTTACCGGGAATGGGAGCGTCCTTCACCTGCGGAAGGTTGACAACGTTGTCGTCTGCATCGATAATGTCGACATTACCGTTCTCATAGATAACCACCAGCGAACGGGCAGCCTGACACCAACGGACGAAAGAAATCCTGTGGTCGGAAAGTCCAGAACACCTGTCATAGGTGCGAATCAGCGCATTTTCCTGCGTGTCCCACGAAAGAAGCGAACCGGAATAGTCGCGTGCCACATTGGCATTCCACAAGGACATTGCCTGATAGTTGCCATCGTAGAGCACGAAGGTCTTACCACCGGGAGTCACTGCACACTGTCGTGCCACATGATAGGCACGCGGAGTTTGCCAAGACGGATCTTGAGCAAATGACCCCGCCGCCAAAGAGGCAAGCAACAGTGTCAGCAGGAACTTCCCTCGTCTAATCACTTTTCAGTGCTTGCTTTTCCTTCATTATCACCGCTATACTCACCATACATACCATAGTGACCATAACGGGTGTAACCGTATCCGTAGCCATAACCACCATAGTTCTTGTAACCATAGTAGTAGCCATACTTCTTCTTGTGCAAATCCAGTCCGTTGAGGACGAGGTTGACCTTCGGAAGTTTCTTGTCGGCAACGAGTTCATTGATAAAGCTGAAGTTCGCCTTCGGAGAATAGTCTGCACGAGCCACAAAGAGCACCATATCACTCACACGACCCATCATCAGAGAATCACTCACAAGACCTACAGGAGGTGTGTCAAGAATAATATAGTCATACTTCTTGCGGAAATAATCTATTGCCGTCTCAAGGTTTGCACGGGAAATAAGTTCTGCGGGATTTGGCGGAATGATACCGGCAGCGAGCACATCAAGATACTCATGACCCACACTGGGATATATCTGCTTCTCCAGCAAATCGAAATCCGACTCGTCGGCTGCAAGGAAATTCGTAATACCGCGCTTGTCGGCAGGCAAACCAAAGAGTTTCACCAACTGAGGCTTACGGATGTCGAGACCCACCAGAAGGACTTTCTTCTTCAGGAATGCGAGAGACATTGCAAGGTTGGATGCCACGAATGTCTTACCCTCACCGGGAATACATGATGTACACATTATCACCTTCTCATCTCCCTCCAAAATAAAGTCGATGTTGGCACGCAAACCGCGGAAACTCTCTTCCATGGTGTTGTTGCGGTTCTCACGCACACAGATACCGCGGTCGCCGGGAGTGAGGGTAGTGTCCACAGGGATATCCGCCAGGATGTGCAGTTTGGTGAGTCGTTCTATGTCGTTACGACCCTCAATGCGGTAGCGCATCAAAGTGAGCAGGTACAGTATTGCTATGGGGAGGCCAAAACCTATCACCAGACATGCGAGCAAAACAATAGAGGATTTAGGAGAGACCTTGCCGTGCAACAAGGGCTTGTCTATTATCTTACCCTTGCGCGCAGTGGAAGCCAAAGCAATATAGTTCTCCTCGCGCTTCTGCAACAAAGTGAGATAGAGGCCAGCCTTTATCTCCTGCTGACGGGCAATATTATTGAAAGTATGCTCCATCTTAGGCGAATCCTTTACACGACCGAGATAAGTACTGTACTGACTGTCGACACCCTTCTTCTTCTGTTTGAGGTCTTCGTACACACTCTCGACACTGCGTCTGATTGCAGGCCAGAGCTGTGCCATCTGGTCGTCGATACGTGCCACCATGGGGTTAGTCTCACTGGAAGACTTCACCAAACGGGCGCGAGTGAGCACCAAATTGTTGTATTCACCTATCTGAGCTGTCACCGCCTGATTGGACAGACCGAGGTTTGCGGGGATAACTTCCGTCGCATTAGCAGGATGTTTCATGTAGTCCACAAGAGACTTGACAAGGAGCAGTTCCGTCTGCATTTCCACCTGTTTCTGCTGGAAGTTGGTACTGGCATTCAGAGCCGTGGTGGCATCGTTTGCAAGGTTGATAAGTTCGTTGCGCTTCTTGAAGTTCTCCATATCGAACTCCGTTTGGTCCAACTCCTGCTTTATGATATCGATACGTTCATCAATGAATTCCTCTGTCTTTATTGCAATCTCATTCTTGTCCTCATTGGCATCGTCGTTGTATGCCTGACTGAGAGCATTTAGATAATCCACACAACGGCTTGGCAGGTTATCCTTGATGGAAATCTGAGCCACGGTAGTCATCTTGGATGTCGGAGCAGCAGTGATGCTGTATGCATATTTCGCGCTGACATAATCCAAAGGATATATCGTCACGTGCAAGTCGCGCTCAGAGACAGGGATTCCGTAGTTCTTGCTCAACAAAAGCGTACCAACAGGAGTAGGTATTGTGGCAGGAAGCGAGTCCAGAGTCTTATCTATGGTATACTCCTGCTCCTGAATTTCCTCCACATCCTCCTCTATCGGCAAAAACATATTGCCTGCAACGTGGATACCCTCGCCTTCCTTAGATATAGTCAGATTGATCGGATATTCCAGCTCGTCGATTCTCCCCTCCTCGAAGTCAACGACTATCGGGCTACCCTTATAAATCTCACGCTTGGAAATACGACCTTCCTGAACATATGTTACATACAGTTTCAGGTTCTTAACCACGCGATTTGCCAAACCCGTTGAGGTAAGAATCTCAAGTTCGTTGTCAAAACCGGAACTGTTAGTCATCATACCTAACCTGTCCATCGCATAACCGTTGATGCTGCGCGTACGGGGTGAATCGCCATCCTTGATAAGCACCTTCATGCTTGCCGTATAAACAGGAGTAGCATACCTAAGATACACAAAGCCACAACCTAAGAAGAACAAGACACTCAGCAGCACAAACTGCCAGTTCAACATAAAGATTTGGAAAAGGGTTTTAAAATTAAAGAAACCCTCTTCTTCTTCTGTTTGATTTTTTTCAACGTATTCTGCCATAACAAAACATTATAAAATGATTTCTGCGCGCAAAGGTACAACTTTTACCTCAAATAGAGCGTCTGCTATACCAAAAAAAACAAGTTGAGGACTGATTTTTCCCACTTTTGGCGCTTTATTTTATAAAAAATATGTACCTTTGCGCAGACTATGAGTAACTTTAGCAGAAGTAATGTCTAAAAAACGCAATATTTCACAAGGTTCGGCAAGATGGGTTATAGCACTCATTGATGCCATTCTAATCCTTGTGTGTTTCTTTTTTGCGCACTCCATGGCCGGTCAACATATACCCAACTCCGAAAGCCATTTCAGCACGAAGGGGTATCTGTTGATTGCGGTGCTGGCATATCTTCCCACCGTGGTGGCACTGCGCCCCACATATCTGGACAGGGAGGTGCGCGGAGACATCATTCTCAAACATGCCGTGCAAGTGTGTACTTTGAACGTTCTGTTGTTTATGACAATCCTTTTCCTACTGAAAGACTACACACTAAGCAGAATGTTTTTCGTGTGGTACGCAGTATTTACGGGCATCGCCTTTCTGCTGTGCCGGACGATAACGAAACGATTCGCAGCAAAGCCGCAGAATGGAGAGACTTCCGTGAAGTATGAGAAAGCGGAACCACTTCTGTGGGTGGAGAACCGCATACTGAAGCGTCTTGTGGACATTGTCTTCAGCGGCATCTTCCTGTTGACGGTCTTCCCTGTGATATACGTCATTGTGGCTATAGCCGTCAAGCTGAACAGTCCGGGACCAGTATTCATCATAAGGGAGCGTGTCAACTGGGACGGAAGTCTTCTGCGTGTCATCAAATTCCGCACTACGCATATTCCGGCAAATACCGGTGAGAATGGAGAAATCGCCGCGACAGACCATGAAGACTTCCCGCTCGGGGATTTTCTCAAAGAGACGAACATTGACAAATTGCCACAATGCATAAATGTCTTTTTCGGCAGTATGTCCCTTGTCGGACCGCGTCACTACCGCAAGGAACAGGCAGAAATACTCTCCAGAGCTGTGGAGACATACGGCAACGGTATCTTTGCAAAACCCGGCATCACCGGATGGGCCAAGACACAAGGGTACTACGGTAAAGTTATGACCGATGAGAATGTGGCAGCAAGCATAAAGAGCGACCTCTGGTATATCCAAAACTGGAGTATCTGGCTTGATATTCTCATTGTCTACAGAAGCATTTTTGGCAAACAACCCTATAGAGACACAACACAAATAAACATAGCATAAAGAACAAATGAGCATATTTGGAAATCTATTCAAAAAGAAAGAGCAGACACCGAAAGCAGGAGGAATGGAAGACTTCATGCTGCTTATCCGTGTCTACTATCAAGCCACTATGGCGGCACAGATTGGCATAAACAATCTGGCGGCACTGCCCGACCTGCGTATCTTCAAGCAGACATATAAGGTTCCTACCCAAAACAACAAACTGGGTATAGCAGAAAAGAAGCAGTGCCAGAAGACACTGATGAGCATATACGGCATCAGCGAGTCCTTCTTCCGCGAGATTGACAACAGCGTGAAACATCACTGCCGCAAGATACAGGATGTCCAGCCCTACTTTATCCACTTCCAAGGTTTTTCTCAGGATCTCATGATGCTCATGTCGAATCTGATGCAGTGGAAATTCCGCCTGCCGGGATTTATGAAGAAAGCCCTCAGGGCAATGGTCGAAAAACAAGTACACGACGTGATGACCAAGAACGACTGGAAGGATGAAGGTGTAAGAAGAGCCTGCGTTGCCGTGCGCAAATATCAGACTGCACTCGGATACAGCGAAGCGTGGATGACAGAATATATTCACACCATCGTGATGCTGGCAAAAAAAGAGAAAAAGGTTCAACCAGAAGAATAAGCCATGAGAAGCCAAGAAGAAACCATGGAAATACTCTCCAAATTGGAGACACGCACCCGTCAGATGCTCTTCCGCCATCAGGAGGTTATGAACGAGATGCAAAACCTGCGCACCCAGTTGGAAGAAAGAGACGAGCAGATTCGTCAGCTCATTGAGGCGGCAAAGGAAGACAAACAGGCATACGAGCGACTGAAAATGGCAAAGTATCTGGACGCAATGGACGATGATGCCCATTCGACACGTGCCAGAATAAACAGAATGATTGCCAGTGTAGATAAATGTATCGCAATACTGAAGAACAATGACTGAAGACAAGCAAAAAATAACACTCCATATCGGCACACTGACATTGCCGATGAGTGTAAAGAGAGAAGAAGAGAGTTTCTACCGTGAAGCCGAGCGCCTCATCAGAGAACGCTACAACTTCTACACCACCAACTACCCCAACCAGAAGACGGAGATGTACTTCACCATGACTGCACTGGACATTGCCGTGCAGGCTCAACGCACCAAACATGCAGTGGATCTTGAACCTATGGCCGGGCGTCTGGAACTCCTCTTGAAGGAAATCGAAAAAGCTCTGTAAAACAAATCTAATACAAATCACATAAACCAAGGATACAAAGATGCAATACATTCTTATTATCATATCCGTTATAATTGTTGCGATATGGTGGGCTGTATGGTATTTCGCCGTAGTTCCCGCCAAACAGCGCAAGATGGAAGAACTGGCCCGCAGCGTGGCTGAAAAGGAGGCCGAAGTGATTAAGGAAAAGAAGCTGCTGGAAGTAAAAGAGGAAATGCTCAGCAGGAAGGCTGAGTTCGAAAAAGAAGTCCAACTACAGCAGCAGCAAATGCAGCAGGCTGAAAACCGTGCCAAGCAGAGAGAGCTTTCCCTGAACCAGCGTAGCGAGGAACTTAACCGAAGCAAGCAGGAAACGGAAAACATCCGTATGAGAGTGGAAACACAGCAGCAACTGCTTGAACAGCGCGAGACAGAACTCAATGCCCGACAGAATGCCATCGTTGAGAGAGAGCGCACAAAACTGGAAGAACTGAGCGGTCTGTCAAGAGAAGAGGCTAAAGCAAGGCTTATCGAGAGTTTTAAGGATGAGGCCAAGACTAATGCTGCAGCCTACATCAATGAGATAATGGACGAAGCGCGAATAAATGCGAACAAAGAGGCAAAGCGCATCATCATCCAGACCATACAGCGCGTTGCTACGGAAACGGCTGTAGAAAACTCCGTTACCGTGTTCCATATCGACAACGACGAAGTAAAAGGACGCGTCATCGGTCGTGAAGGTCGTAACATACGTGCTTTGGAAGCTGCCACCGGTGTGGAAATTGTTGTCGACGATACACCGGAAGCCATTGTCATCAGTGCCTTTGACCCAATCCGTCGTGAGATATGCCGATTGGCATTGCACCAACTGATTGCTGACGGTCGCATTCACCCCGCACGCATTGAAGAAGTCGTAGCCAAGGTGAAGAAACAGGTGGAAGAGGAAGTGATGGAAACAGGTAAGCGCACCACCATCGACCTCGGTGTGCATGGCCTGCATCCGGAACTGATTCGAATCATCGGCAAGATGAAGTATCGCAGCAGTTATGGTCAGAACCTCCTGCAGCATGCTAGGGAAACCGCCAACCTTTGTGCGGTGATGGCTGCCGAACTCGGTTTGAATCCCAAGAAAGCAAAACGTGCCGGTCTGCTGCACGATATAGGTAAGGTGCCTGACGAGGAACCCGAGATGCCACACGCACTCTACGGAGCAAAACTGGCAGAGAAGTACAAAGAAAAGCCGGATATCTGCAACGCTATCGGAGCCCACCACGAGGAAATGGAGATGACATCACTCATCGCACCTATCGTACAGATTTGCGATGCCATTTCAGGTGCACGTCCCGGTGCACGCCGTGAGATTGCAGAAGCATATATAAAGAGGCTCAAGGATCTTGAGAATATTGCAATCTCCTACCCCGGTGTCACCAAGACATACGCTATTCAGGCCGGTCGTGAACTGCGCGTAATCGTTGGAGCAGACAAGATTGACGACAAGCAGATAGAGAAACTCTCCACAGATATCGCCAACAGAATACAGAACGAGATGACATATCCCGGACAGGTTAAGATAACTGTGATTCGTGAAACCCGTGCTGTTGCCATTGCAAAATGACCATTGCTGTAGATTTTGACGGAACGATTGTCACCAACAGGTACCCGCAGATTGGTAGCGAGAAACCATTTGCCGTGCAAACCCTAAAGATGCTCCAGAAGGAAGGACATCATCTCATCCTCTGGACATGCAGAAGGGATGAAGAACTCGTCGATGCCCTTAACTGGTGTAAGGAACGCGGATTGGACTTCTATGCTGTGAACAGGGATTTCCCAGAGGAAGACGACAGAACCAGCCTATCATACACACGTAAGATAAAAGCCGATATGTTCATCGACGATCGCAATCTTGGCGGGCTTCCTGACTGGGGAACAATCTACCACATGATTCACGAGAACAAAACATACGAAGAAGTTATTGCAGAGAATCTTCAAGCAGAAAAACAGCAGTGCAACTATCAGTACATCCCTAAAAAAAAATGGTGGCAGTTTGTTATTACAACAATTTTTATCTTGACACAATATAATTTATAAAACAAAAACAATATGAAGAAACTTTTATTTGCAACATTTGTTCTAACATTAATACTATTTCAGAGCAGTTGCGTAAGCACAAAGAAGATTAAGTATTTCCAAGGCGCAGACAGCCTCTATGCACAAGCACAGGTTATTCAACAGATGTATGAGATGCGAATCAAACCGGCTGACCAAATATATGTCAGGATACACTGCGACGAACCGGAACTTTTAGAAATATTCTCCAACGAAGTGACGCTTGGTATGGGACAACGCCAAACCAGCACTGCAACAAGCATCAGTTCCAGCTTAGGAAGTGTATATGGTTATACTGTCACCAACGACGGTAATGTAATACTGCCTGCACTGGGTGAAATATACGTTGCAGGTTTAACTACTGAAGAGTGCGCACGAGCCATCGAAAAAAGGATTATCGAAAGAAATCTTATCCAAAAACCGGAAGTTACTGTTAAGTTCCTCAATGCCCGCGTTACAATTATCGGTGCCGTTCACGCACCTAAAGTGGTAAGTTTGACTTCCGAGCGCAACACTGTCCTTGATGTTCTGGCGCAGTCTGGTGACCTTGACGACACCGGTCTTCCTAAGAAAATCAAACTATTTAGAGAGAACAACGGAGAGCGTATGATGTATGACTTAGACCTCACAGATGTGTCTATCTTCGAGTCTCCTGCTTATTACTTGCAGCAAAACGACTTGATATACGTTGAATTCAACAAGTCAAAGAATATTAAGAAGAGTTCATTCTACACATTCTTGGGAGCAGGCTCCAGCATTCTGGCCCTCGTGAGCAGTATTGTGGCTTTGGTCTACACGCTCAAGAAAGACAGATAATCATTTATACTATATAAATAGGTTAACGGCTCATCCAATGGTTGAGCCGTTATTTTTTATATACTACATCAAACGCTTATTGAGATCAGACACCTGACTGCTTAATTCCGTCAGACGTTCATTTATTTCCGACAGTTGAGACTTTATCTCTTCATCTGCAACGCTGTCTTCCTTAGAGTTTATGCTCTCTCCAGCCATCATTTGACATGTGTTACTTACTTGACCTCCAAAAAGGCAAATATACCAGGAGAGTTGTATAAAGACAAGGAAAAGAGGTATTGCTGCAAAAGAACCGTAAATGGCATTGTAACTGGAAATCTTTATTTGATAATGTACGTAGAAGTAAGCCATTGCCTGAAAAAGCACACCAGCCAAAATACCAGGAACCACACAATAGCGCCACTGAACAATTGTATTCGGCATCAGCTTATATAACAGTATGAAGCAAACGGAAGTGATAATATAAGGAGAAAGGTACATAATCCACTGCACAGTATCTGTTATGATAACCAAATCCCCGAACATGGTCGCAAATGTCATTAGGAAAACACTGAAACCGCTGGTTATAATAAACAACAAAGGCATCAATAAGAATATGGAAATGTAATCCGACACCTGCCTGTATATTGAACGCGAATTTTTCACTCTCCAAATTGTGTTGAATGCAATCTCTATATTACTCGTAAGGTTTACAACAGTATACATCAGCACGACAAGTCCCACTCCGACGAACATTCCGCTTTTTGTGTGGTGCAAATAGGAGTTCACAAAATTTATAACTTGAGTGGCCGTTTCCGGAGAAAAATCCAGAACCTGATGTATCTTGGATTCAACAAGTGCGTCAAAACCGAATCCGCGTGCGATTGCAAATGCAATGGCCAATACTGGTACCGATGCCAGCAACGTGTTATAGGTCAAAGCCGAAGCCAACGAACTTATATTACCCCTGATGAAATTCATCACGGTCAGTCGCAACATGTAATACAGTTTCTTCCACATCGTCTTATTCATTTAAAAAGAGGCAGTGAATCTGTAAGCCGGGTTCTGTACTGCAAAGCAGCGCTTGTCATTTATCTAGGATGCAAGTCACCCTACACCTCAATCGTTCTACCCTCTGGCTCGAACGGGTCGCCCTCAGACGCCAGTTTACGCGAACTTTCAACACCCGGAGTGCACAGCGCCTATGTCACCACAGACCTGGTAGGCTCTTACCCCACCTTCTCACCCTTACCTCACAGAAAGCGAGGCGGTTGTTTTCTTCTACACTATCTGACTCTCACGAGCCTCTTCCCGTTAGGAAGCGGGTTACCCTGTGTTGCCCGGACTTTCCTCTTGCCTATATCATCAACGATAAGACCAGCGACAAGCCGATTCACTGTCTCTATTTGTTCTTTTCGCACTGCAAAAGTAATAAAATTTGTTTAGACAGAGGCATCCAGTGTTTATAGAAAGTTAAAAAAAGAACGATTTAACTTGATTTAATGCTTGATATTATACATCATTTGTCTAATGGTTGTAATTTCGCAGTGAATTTTTAAAACAAAAGTGCTATGAAACAACTAACATTTATCTTATCACTTATTTTACTCACATCATGTACTCCAAATACCAATGCGGCAAGTCCGTTGGTAGATCTCACCATTGCTGCTGAAAAAAGTGTCAACGCTGTTGTATATATCAAGGTGACTGTACAAGGTAAAACACAACGCTATTCTGTTCAAGACCCATTCGAAGACTTCTTCGGCGGATTCTTCGGACAGCGGATTCCTCAACAACGTGAATACCGCGAACCGGACAAACACGGTGCCGGAAGCGGTGTCATCATCTCGTCCGACGGATACATTGTCACAAACAATCATGTCGTGGAGGGCGCTACAGAGATTAGTGTAAAACTCAATGACAACCGGGAGTTTCAAGGCAAAGTGGTCGGCACAGACCCGTCCACAGATCTTGCTCTCGTGAAAATTGACGGCAAAGACCTCCCCACTCTGCCCATTGGAGATTCGGATAAACTCAAAGTCGGACAATGGGTACTTGCTGTCGGTAATCCGTTCAACCTTACCAGCACTGTCACTGCCGGAATAGTGTCTGCCAAGGCACGTTCTCTTGGGGCAAACGGCATTGAAAGTTTTATTCAAACCGATGCTGCCATCAATGCAGGTAATTCCGGAGGTGCTCTCGTCAACGAAAACGGCGAACTTGTGGGTATTAACGCGATGCTCTATTCTCAAACCGGCAGCTATGCGGGCTATGGATTTGCCATTCCCACCAGTATAATGAACCATGTCGTTGAAGATTTGAAAGTATATGGCAGTGTACAGCGAGCAATCCTCGGTATACGCGGCGGTGACGTTGCAGGCTATCTCGACAACGAAAAGGCTCGCGGAAAAGAAGTTGACCTCGGAACGCTCACCGGTGTTTGGATAGAGAGAGTCATTGACGGTGGTGCTGCTGATGAAGCCGGACTGCAACGAGGCGATATCATAACAAAAGCAGACGACCGCGATGTACATAAAATGAGTGAACTGCAGGAGATTATCGCACGTCACCGTCCAGGCGACAAAATCGTCATCACCTATCTCAGAGAGCGCAAACAATATACAGTAAAAGTGACGCTCGACTCTGACCAACAGAACACGAAGAAAGTGTGACGTCATATCAAAACACACTCTATTCAAGACATTAATACGGGAAAAAGTGGGCTTTGTCCACTTTTTTTCGTACCTTTGCGCGCAAATCCAGAGTTATATATAATGAAACATATCCTTTCACTGTTGTTTGCCCTGACATTATGTCTTACGTCACTGGCAAAACCCAAACCCTGCACTGTCTACATGTTTGGCGTCGGTGTTTCATTCACGGATTCCATCGCCTATCTCACCGAAGTGCATCCTGTCACTCCGGCATACATTGAGACCAGTACCGGATTTCTCTATGACCGCAGCCTATACGCCCTACAACTGAAAAATCTTTTAGAGGAGAAATATCATCTGCCCAACACCACTTGTGTAGTTTTCTTCAGCAAAAGCAAAAAGAAATCCGAGCGTAAACGTGAGAAGGTGCGTAATGGGTATCTCGGTTCCGAGGCCGTCACTGTTATGCGTATGCCCAAGGAAATCTTTACATTCTTCCCGGAGGAATGGGAAAGTCACGAGACAACGGATCCGTTTGAGGAGCAATAGCATTCTGGAATAGTTTTAGAGATGAAAGAAGAAAGATATTGTGTGGCTGACCACCCTCTGAGGATACGTTATGAAGAGGAGGAGAAGGAACCTCTTCTTTCTAACTTTGACAACTTCCGTATTGCTTACGACGATACGAGAGAGGATCAGTTCTGTGTTAACGTTGTCTCACATCTTGACGATTGGGATGAGGATTTACACCAAATCGGAGTTTTTGACTGTGGCGGCAATGATTATGCAGTATATCGTCGGGACGATGACACATATCAGTTTGCCATCTACAATCCTCAAGGCGAACTGTGTGTTAAGATGATTGCTGAGAGCAAGTTTCGTATCTCAAAAGTGATGCTCGTATCCTCCCAGATAGAGAATCGTCGTTTCGGGCTCAACAACAGTATGATGCTTGCCTACTCTTTTTCTCTTTGCGAAGAAGACACCTTGCTTGTTCACTCCAGCGTGATTCGCCATGCCGGTAAAGGATATCTGATGACAGCTCCCAGCGGTACAGGAAAAAGTACGCATACGTATCTTTGGTATAAGAACATTCCCGATTGTGACCTGATGAACGACGACAACCCGATTATACGCATCATAAACGGTCAGGCCATAGTCTACGGGAGTCCCTGGAGTGGAAAGACTCCATGTTATCGGAACATAAATGCTCCCATCGGAGGAATCATACGTATTCAGCGTGGTCCTGAGAATATCATACGTCGCCTTTCAGCTATCGAAGCATTTACAATGATGCTCCCCTCATGTAACAATATGAAATGGGATAAACGCGTTTACACCTCGGTTTGTTCATCACTCACACACTTGATTTCAGCAACACGACTTTGGGAACTTGAGTGCAGGCCGGACAGGGAAGCCGCTATTGTTTGTCACAATGCCGTCGTACAAGATTCTTGAAATACCAAATGACATACTCTTGGGAGCCGTAAAGAACGCTCTTCGAGAGGGGCACAGTTGTACTATTTCTGTGAAAGGACGTAGTATGCGGCCATTTTTGGAAGACAAAAGAGATCGCGTGATACTCGCTCCAATAACTGCCCCGCTCGCACCTGGAGACGCAGTATTGGCAGAAATCCGGGAAGACACATATGTCCTTCATCGTATTATAGATATCACAGACGACATAGTAACACTCATGGGCGACGGAAACATCAGAGGTACGGAAACATGCCGCATAGAATCTGTTTGCGGAATCGTCACCCACTATCTTCATCCACGCATTTCCTTCACTGCAGACAACAAAACAACACGCTGCGCAGTAAAGATATGGAAACGGTTACTTCCACTACGTTATCCCTTATTGAAATTATACAGTTTATTACGTAAATTACATATACTATGAAAATAAAAGACGGATTTGAATTACGAGAGATTTGCGGCGAGAATGTGATTATCGCATACGGAGAAGAAAACATTAACTTCTCCACCCTGATTGCCCTTAATGAAAGTGCTGTTACCATTTGGAAAGCCGTCATAGGAAAAGAGTTCACTATAGAGGATATGGCAAAGGCACTCTGCGAAGAATACGATGTGGATTTTGACAAAGCAACTGCCGACTGCAAAACAATAGCACGTGAATGGCACAACTTAGGTCTTTGCTAGTCATACTGGTTGCACTCATTCCATTCTCACTCCTCGCCCAGCACCACACGATAATGGACGAGAGCATACGCACTTTGCAGGTGAAGGTGAACGATGACAGAACACTGCCTCCCGTTATTTCTCTTGGTAGTCGTTCTGTCCTGAATATCGACTGGGATCAACTTTCCCACACATACCACCGATACACCTACACCCTTCAACATTGCGACAAGATGTGGGAGCCCTCGACAGAACTCTTTGAGAGTGACTGGCTTTCGGGGGTAAACGGATTACCCATAGAGGACTACCGCACAAGTTTCAACACCTCTCAATTATATACGCACTACCACCTGTCTATACCGAATAAAGATGTCAAACCACGCCTATCCGGCAACTATAAACTGGAAATAAAGGAAGATGACGAATGTGTTCTGGAAGTACAATTCTGCGTAGTTGATAAGGTGATGCCCATTTCCGTGAGTTGCTCTTCCAACACAGACATCGATTTCCAGAAAGACCATCAACAACTTTCCGTTAACGTAAATTATAATGGAGTGCGCGTCATTGATGTCGATGAACAACTTTACATGCGTGTGATTCAGAATCGTCATTGGGACGAACGCGTAGAGGGCATCTACCCGAATATCAGAAAAGCCACGGGAATAGAGTTCAGTCATCATCGAGGTCTCATCTTTGAGGCCGGCAACGAGTTCCACAAATTTGAACTGCTCGACGTTCATAAACCCGGACTTGGTATTGACTACATACGCTGGTACGACCCCTGGTGGCACATCACTCTCAATGAAGACCGCCCCGCCCGCGCTTATATTAGCGATGAGGATCAGAACGGAGCCTTCGTCATCCGTCGTAACTGGGACGAGGACAATGATATTATGGCTGAATATGTTATTGTCCACTTCATACTCAGAACCACTCCACTGACTAACTCCGGTGATGTTTATGTCTCCGGTCAATGGACGCAAGGAGAAAAAAGCGAACAATACCGCATGGACTATGATGACCAGCTCGGCATTTACGAGAAAGCCGTTCTTATGAAGCAAGGCTATTATAATTACGAATATATACAGAGCAACGGTAGCACGAGCCGTACGATGGGCAGTTTCTACCAAACAGAGAATGAATATCAAATCCTCCTTTATTACCGCGAGCAGGGCGGTCGCTATGATCGTCTTGTCGGTTATGCCCTGGTGCATAGCTAACGCAGAGAGCGACTCCTTACGCGTCGTAGACCTGCTACAGCGGGGATGCGCCCTCGAGAAGGATGCAAACCTCATGTTGTGGTACGGAAAGGAGTTTATCGGCACTCCCTACAAGGCAAAGACTCTCGAAATAAATCCCACGGAGCAACTCGTTGTCAACCTCCGCGCAATGGATTGCACCACTTTCGTTGAAACCGTCTCCGCCCTCTCTCTCACCACCCGCGAGGGTTCCACGTCATTCGCTGACTTCAAGAAAAACCTCCAACGCATACGTTATCATCTTGGACAGATTGACGGTTACGCCTCCCGAAACCATTACTTCCAATGGTGGATAGAGAGTAATGCACAGATGGGGCTTGTGCAGGAGATTCGTCCCACAGCGAACGCTCTCCCAATGACGCTGCACCTTAATTATATGTCTCGCCACGTGAATGCATATCCCATGCTGAAGGACGACCACGCAGCGCAGCGTCTCATAAGCGAGCACGAAAAGACGAGCAGCAATCATACGGTGTACTATCTGCCCAAGAGCGAAGTGGGCAAAGATGCAAAAACACTCGGATTCATCGAGAGCGGCGACATCCTTGTCATCACCACCTCAAAGGAAGGTCTCGACTGCTCCCACCTCGGTATTGCTGTGTGGGGACGCGATGGGAAACTGCATCTTCTCAATGCTTCGCAGATACGCAAGAAAGTGGTGGTTGAGCCTCTCACTCTCTTCGACTACATGCACCAGCATCCCACGCAAACCGGCATCCGTATCGTCCGCCTCCGTGCCAACAAGGTGAAGTAGCCTTTACACACACTTATTTTCCCGTTATTTGTCCTTTACATGTCCCTCTCAGACTCCCTTCTTCCCCCGACCAGTGTACGAGTGGTGTACGAGTGGACTACGAGTTAGGTACGAGGTTTCTCGTAGACAACTCGTAGTTGACGCGTAATCAACTCGTAATCCACATAGGGGAAGAGAGGAGGAAGGTAGGGAGAAGAGAATTGGCAGAGAGGGTGCGTAATTATTTCTCTATAGCAACAGGATTTCGCCGAAAAGCATATTTTGGGAAATTCTATGCTAAAAACACTGTTGTTTGGGAAAAATTTCGTATCTTTGCCGACAAATTCAAACCACACATCATGGCTCAGGAACTCATTCTCATCCGAATCACCGGTGAAGACCGTCCAGGGCTCACCGCAAGCATCATGAGCATACTTGCTCAATATGATGCAGACATTATGGATATCGGACAGGCCGACATCCACAAGACTCTGTCCCTCGGACTTCTCATCCGCGTGGACGAGCAGAACAGCGGTCCCCTGATGAAGAACGTGCTGTTCAAGACGGCAGAACTGGGTGTCAACGTGCGTTTCTTCCCCGTCACCGACGACGACTACAACGCCTGGGTGGGACGCCAGGGCAAGAACCGCTACATACTCACCGTGCTGGGCAGACGCCTCGAGGCACGCCAGATAGAGGCTGTGACAAAGGTGATTGCAGCACAGGATCTGAACATTGACTCCATACGCCGACTCACCGGTCGTCCGCCACTTGACGAGAACGCGGAGGACCCGAACGCCACTCGCAACAAGGCCTGCATAGAGTTCTCCCTGCGAGGCACCCCGCGCGACCGCGGCGAGATGCAGCGCGAACTGCTCAAGATGAGCAGCAAGATGGCAATGGACTGCTCGTTCCAGCAGGACAATATGTATCGACGCATGCGCCGACTCATCTGCTTCGATATGGATTCCACGCTGATTCAGGCAGAA
>JAGDCM010000046.1 GCA_017958545.1 Bacteroidaceae bacterium
ATGTCGAAAGTGAGGAAATAGACGAAACGTTTGTCGCGGTTGACAACCATAGAGGCGTATCCGGGGAACTTCTGCTCGAAACGCTTGGCAGAGGCTATGCGATAGTGCTCGCGGAGACCGGCATCGTGAAGCTTCTTCATCAAAGTCCTGTCAATAGTGCCCCAAGGGCGCAGAACCTCCACATCGCGCTGCAGCTGTTCCATACGAGGCTTCAGGGCAACAAGGGAGCTCTCTATCTCCTGCACGCGGCGCACGAGTTTCATGGCCTGCGAGGCCTCGATGCTCTCCGTCACTCCTGCACTGCCCACAGGCACATCCTCGAGGAACACACCTGCAATCTGCTGCAGCGAACTGAGCACGGACCTGACATCGCACAGCTGCTGACGGAGAGTGCGCAGCGTCGCGGGTTCGGCCATCGTCTGGTCGCCCGACTTCTGTATGTGCACCACGCCCAGAGCCTGCAAGTCGCGGAGGAAGCTGTCGTATTCCCTGTGATATACAAGGAACGTAAGTTTTTTCATCTTATCAATCATACCGATTCCTCCTCCATTTGATTTACTGCACGCTTCTGCTGCAGGGACTTCAATATCTTCTGGGAAGACTTGGAGAGGTTCTCCTCATCCTCCATGAAACGCTTTATCTTACGCACTGCCTCCTGGAATCCGGGTATCTGCACCTTCTCGAAGAGATTGACCTTCTGTGTGGTCTTCTTGCGGGCATGGTCCAGCAGTGTCAGTTTGGCAATCACGAATTCGCGCTCCACTGCGGTCTTGGCAAGTCCCTCAAGCAGTTTGATACCGTCGAAGTACCACTTGGGAGCGGAAAAGAGTCCGAAAGGCTTCGCATCCAGGCGTATGGCGGAGAGCACGGGAACGCGCACACCGGCAATCTTCCTGACACCGATTTCCACATCCTTGAGCGCCACGAGGGAGGCATCGAATTCACCCCACAGGGCAAACATCGCCTCGTAGCCGTCTATCTGCTCCTGCAGTTTGGCCTCCAAGGCATCAGCCTCCTCCTTGCACTTCTTCACCTCAAGGCGCAGCGCCGTCTCCTTGCTCTTGATGATGGGCAGGGTGCGCTGTCGCATCTTGAGGTTCTTCTCAAGCTGCTGGAGCGAAGTTTTATTGTATTGAAACTTGATCATTTTTCAGTTGACGAGTTGACAAGTTGACGAGTTGACAAGTTGACTCCTCTACTTATTTCCAATAGATGTCGGTGAATTCCTTCTTGATATTCACTTCTTCCAGCTTGAAGTATTTGCGGAAGAGGCCCCAGGTCACATCGAGCATCTCCTCAGTGTTGAGATTGACGTCGATGGCCAGCAGTTTGTCGGCATACTCCTTGGCAAAGTCCAGACAGCGGTTGTCATAGTCCGTCAGGTCGAAACCGTTCTCCAGCTTTGTCTTGGCATTTGCGGCATCAGCATACAGACGGATGGCGGCATTCATCACCTGAGAATGGTCCTTACGGGTCTTCTTACCGGCCACGAGCTGCTTCAGACGCGAGAGCGAACGGAAGGGGTCGACGATGACCTTACCGATGTCGGAGTCGCGGCGCAGATAGAGCTGGCCCTCCGTGATGTAACCCGTGTTGTCGGGTACGGCATGCGTGATATCACCGCCAGAGAGCGTTGTCACGGCGATGATGGTGATGCTGCCTCCTCCCACGCTTTCGGGGAACTGCACAGCCTTCTCGTAAATCTTTGCCAAGTCGGAATAGAGAGAACCCGGCATGGAGTCCTTGGAAGGAATCTGGTCCATACGGTTGGACACGATGGAGAGGGAGTCGGCGTAGGACGTCATATCGGTGAGGAGCACCAGCACGGTCTCATGCTTCTCCACAGCGAAATACTCAGCAGCCGTGAGTGCCATATCGGGCACAAGGAGTCGCTCCACGGCAGGGTCTTCCGTTGTATTGATGAAGGAGATGATGCGGTCGAGGGCACCGGCTCCGGCAAAGGTGTTGCGGAAGAAATAGTAGTCATCGTTGGTCATACCCATACCACCGAGGATAATCTTGTCGGCCTTCGCGCGCATCGCCACCAGAGCCATCACCTCATTGAAGGGTTGGTCGGGGTCGGCGAAGAACGGTATCTTCTGTCCGGACACCAATGTATTGTTGAGGTCGATGCCTGCGATACCCGTGGCAATCAGTTCGGAAGGCTGCTTGCGGCGCACGGGGTTCACAGAAGGACCACCGATGGGCACTTCCCTGCCCTCCACCTCGGGTCCGCCGTCGATGGGCTGCCCGTAGGCATTGAAGAAACGTCCTGCCAGCTGGTCGCTCACCTTCAGCGAGGGAGACTTACCGAGGAACGTCACCTCAGCATTGGTGGGAATACCGCCTGTGCCTTCAAACACCTGCAGGGTGACATCATCACCCATAATCTTCACCACCTGGGCCAGACGTCCGTTGATGGTGGCCAGTTCATCATATCCCACACCCTTGGCTTTAAGGGAACAGGTAGCCTTGGTGATCTGGCTTATCTTAGTATATACTTTTTGAAATGCTTGTGCCATAGTGTTTTTAGTTGACGAGTTGACAACGTATTATATCATTTCTTCAATCTTCTTAATGTAATCGTAGTACTGCTCACTCCTGAAGACGGAATAGTTCATCTGCTTGCACAGGTTAATCATCTTCTTGAAGTAATCCACCACATCGAGGAACGTGTCGAATGAATAATCCTCCTTGTCGCAGATGCGTGTGACCAGATTGAGTATCTCCTCCTGACGCTCCAGCGGAGTCACAGCGTCCACCTCGTCGAAGGCGTCCTGCTGGAGAATAACAAAGTCGATAACCTCCGACTTCCAGAACGTTACGTGATACTCCACAGGCACACCGTCGTCGCCCAGGATGTTTATCTGTTCGGCTATCTCCTTACCGCGCTGCATACGCGTCTTGAGTTTCTGCACCTTGGGTATCCACTCCTCGTTGATGTGTTCCTTGATGTATTCGGCAAATTCGGGATACTCCAGATATTTCGAATAGGAATCAATAGGATTCACTGCAGGATAGCGCTTCTTGTCGGCACGGTCCTGCTCCAGAGCGTAGAAGCAGCGAGCCACCTTCTTGGTGTTTTCCGTCACGGGTTCCTTCAGGTTACCGCCTGCAGGCGACACCGTGCCGAGGAATGTGACACTGCCCACCTCTCCGTTGTTGAGATATACGTATCCGGCACGTCCGTAGAAGTTTGCCACGAGGGCACCGAGGTCCATAGGGAACGCATCGGGGCCGGGAAGTTCCTCCATACGGTTGGACATCTCACGCAGAGCCTGTGCCCAGCGGGATGTAGAGTCGGCCATCAGCAGCACACGCAGACCCATCGAGCGGTAGTACTCCGCCATCGTCATTGCGGTGTAAACAGATGCCTCACGGGCAGCCACAGGCATGTTGGACGTGTTGGCGACGATGATGGTGCGTTCCATCAGTTTGCGTCCCGTGTGAGGGTCGACCAGTTCGGGGAACTCGGAGAAAATCTCCACCACCTCGTTGGCACGCTCGCCACACGCAGCGATAATCACGATGTCAGCCTCCGCCTGCTTGGAAATGGCATGCTGGAGCACCGTCTTACCCGTGCCGAAGGGACCGGGAATGAAACCCGTACCGCCCTCTACGATGGGGTTGAAGGTGTCTATCGTGCGCACTCCCGTCTCAAGGAGTTTGAAGGGACGCGGCTTCTGCTTGTAGTTTGTCATAGCGAACTTGACTGGCCAATGCTGCACCATATCCACCTTGATTTCCTCGCCCTTCTCTGTGACGAGCACGGCAATGGTGTCGTGTATTCTGTACTTGCCTGCGGGCTGTATGCTCTTTACCGTGGCGACACCCTCCATCTGGAAAGGCACCATAATCTTCAACGGCTGGTGGTTTTCCTCCACCTTGCCCAGCCAGTCGCTCCCGATAACGCGGTCGCCGGCCTTAACGAGAGGTTCGAAGTCCCATTCGCGCTCTGCATCGAGGGGTTCGGTGTACTGTCCGCGCTTGAGGAATACACCTTCCATCTTGTCCAGGTCGTTCTGCAGACCGTCGTAGTTCTTACTCAGCATACCGGGACCCAGTTGAATCTCCAGAGAATGCCCTGTGAATTCAGCCTCGGCTCCGACCTTCAAGCCGCGCGTACTCTCGAAGACCTGAACGTAGGCATCGCTGCCCACAATCTTGATGACCTCTGCCATGAGACGGTCACCACCCGTAGTGATGTAGCATATCTCACCCTGGAGGACAGGTCCGTCCACCCGGAGCGTGACCATGTTGCTCACAACACCACTTACAGTTCCTTTTGTCATATTCTATTGTAGTTTTATCTTTCGTTCTTATTGTAAACGCCTTCATTCTTGGGCATGAAAACGGTGTATTCCTCCGGCACGGTGGCTTCCTTGCGGAGGTTCTCGATAATCTCCTGGAAGCGTTCCCTGCCCTGTTCCGGATCGAGGATGGCCCATCGCTCCAGCATCTCAGCCTTCAAGAGATAGGCATAGAGAGCATCCACGTTGAAGGGTTCTATGAAGGTCTCGTCCTCTATCCACACCCATTTGAGGGCATCGATGCGGCGCTCCTTCTGCACGGGGTCGGTCTCGGAATCTATCTCCTTGAGCCGGGCAAACAAATCCGAATCCACCTCGGAAGCATCATAGTCGTAGGTGTATTGCTCCACAGGCCATCCCTGCCGCTCACAGATAAGAGCCGTGAGAGTGTTGGCAATATCCAGATTGAGCGATGCCCAGCGACCTACGAAGCCCGTACCCATGGACTTCAGATAATTCCAGTAGCGCAGCATCAGCGCATCCTCGGGGAAATAGCCCTGCGTCCCTTTTTTCTCAAAATACTCTCTCACAAAAGGGGCGAAGAATGCAGGGAAGCGCGAATCGTCGGAGAACTCATCCTCCAACGCATCGGCTATCATCTCCTGCAAATCCGCCTTGGTCCAGTTGCCTCCGTAGGGCAATGCCGCGAGATTGTCCTCAAGCAGAATCAGCAGGTTTTTACAGTCGCCCTTAAGGAAGAACTGCTCCAGCAGAGGCATATCGCGCCCCACATCTTCACTCTGCTCCCGGATCATCTCGTGCAGTTCACGGGTGGAGACAGCTGCGTCTGCAGATTCCAGCTTCAGGTCGGGAAGTCCTGCCAGCAGATAATAATATTCAGCCATGTTTCTCTATCAGGTTAACTATTGAGGGTTAACGCTTCAGAAAAGCATGTCGACCAGTTCGGGACGCAGGAAGTTCTTGAAATATGCCTCAAACTGCTCCTCACCGAAATCCACGCGATAGGCACCGTCCTTGGGACTTACCGTTATCATGGTGTCCTTGCCGTTCACCTTCTCGATTGTCACTCCCTTGTCCAACAGCACCTTAGCCTGCTTCGCGAAGTATGCCTTGAGGGCATCGGCTTCCTTGGCGGATATCACTACAGGTTCGTCGCTCACCCATTTCTCTGCCAGTGCCACAGCAAATTTGCAGAGGAAATCCTTGTCGCCGGCGAGCGATGCAGCTGCCTCTTTCGTAATCTTGTCAGTCAGGATATTTGCCACCTCGCTCTTGAGGGCATTCAGGGCCTGTGCAGTATAGAGCTTCAACTCGTTGCGGGTATTCTTGTCCAGCTCCGCAGCAGCCTTCCTGGCAGCCGTATCCATTGCAGCTGCCTTCTCCTGGGCTTCTGCGATAATCTTCGCGGCCTCCGACTGTGCATTCTCTATGATTTGCGCAGCCTCCGTCTGGCCTTTTTCCACACCTTCACGATAAATTTTTTCGGTGAGTTCTTGCAGTTTTTCCATAACAGGTGATATATTTTTATGTAATTATATACGCTTTTTCGCGCAAATATAGAAAAAAAGAGGCTATTATGGGAAGACACCGTTTGTTTATTTTTTGCAATAATAAGTTTTTTTTGTATTTTTGCATCCTGTGAATATGAAAAACGTGGCCATACTACTCGCCGGAGGTTCCGGAAACCGCTTTGGGGCAGACAAGCCGAAGCAGTTTCTTATCATGAACGGAAAAACCATCCTCGAGCACAGCATAGAGGCATTCCACCGCAGCGACCTCATACATCGCATCGTCATCGTAGTGCACAGGGATTATATCGATGAGGTGAAACACCTATCTGCCTCATACCCGAAGGTGACCGATGTGATCCCAGGAGGTTGTGAGCGCTATGAGAGCAGTCTGCACGCCCTTGATGTCTGCACCGGTGAAGATGAATATCTTCTCTTCCACGATGCTGTGCGCCCGTTTGTATCCCAGGCTCTCATCGCCCGACTCATAGAGGCCGGTGAAGGTGTGCGTTGTGTGGCAGCGGCCATACCCTCCACCGACACCATTGTGAGAGCCACCCCCGACGGGAAACTCGCAGAGACACTGAAGCGGAGTGAACTGTGGAACATGCAGACGCCTCAATGCTTCCCGCAAACCGTCATCCGCAAGGCATACGAACTCGGACTGCAGGACCCGTCTTTCTCCCCCACCGACGACTGCGGCGTGGTGATGCGCTATCTCCCCGATGTGCCGATACAGCTGGTTCCCGGTGAGGCCGGTAATATAAAAATCACATATCCCGAAGACCTGAAGTGAACGTCCTGATGCTCTTTTTCAACCGCGCGGACCATTTCTCCCGAGTGTGGGCAGAAGTGAAAAAGGCGCGGCCCGACAAACTCTTTCTGTATCAGGACGGACCGAGAGCAGATCACGATGATATGCCGGGCATCCTTGCATGCCGGACCATTGTCTCCGATGAGAATATCGACTGGCCCTGCGAAGTGCACCGCCTCTATCAGCCGCACAATTACGGCTGCGACCCGTCCGGGTTCATGTCGCAACGCTGGGCCTTCTCACAGGTGGACCGCTGCATCGTGCTGGAGGACGACGTGGTGCCCTCACAATCGTTTTTCCGTTTTGCAGAAGAGATGCTCATCCGCTATCAGGACGACGAACGCGTCACACTCGTTTCCGGGTTCAACACCGATGAGGACAGCAGCCGCTATCCTTCCTTCTCCGAATACTGCGGCGAGAGCGACTATTTCTTCACGCGGGCCTTCTCCATCTGGGGCTGGGCCTCGTGGGCACGTGTGGTGAACAACTGGGACGGCAACTACGGTTTCGTGTCCGACCCCTCCGTGTTCCGCCGGCTGAAGGACAAGGTGCGCCTCTACCACCAGCGCTGCGACATGCCGCGCATGTGTCAGGCTCACGCAGCTTCCGGAAAACAGTATTTCGAGAGCATCTTCTGGTCGTACATGCTTCTGCACGACGGACTCGCCGTCATGCCGCGCCTCAACCTCATCAACAACATAGGCATGGAGGACGGTGCCCACTACTCCACGCAGATGGAACTGATGCCGCGACGCCTGCGGGAACAGTTCACGATGAAACGCCACGAACTGCAGTTTCCCCTCGTGCATCCCATGCATGTGAGAGAATATCCGGACTACCAGCGCCGCTACTATCTGCGCAACGCATGGAACGCCCCATGCCGCAAGATACAATATTCCGTTGAAGAGCTCATCCTCAATCTGCGTCACGGTAATTTCAGCAACATAAAAACAGCCGTTATCAGGCGAATCCAGAAAATATGTCATCTTTCCTCCTACAGTTAAACCGCATCCGTCTGGCTATTGCCAAGCGCACCGGGCTCTCACAGAAGTCCGGTCGCACCTATGCCGCGTGGCTCGCAAAGGGACACATCCAACATCCGCTCATCACCTTCGTCGTGGAGAGCCACAACAAGAGTCTTGAGGTGTGTCATTTCCTCCAGAGTCTGCGCCAGACCCCGGATGCAGAAATCATAGTTATCGACGACGGCAGTTCGCTATCGCATACGCACAGGCTGGCCAAGGCGCTCACCGGGGCCAATGAATATCTATTCCGTGCCAACGACCTCTACGAGAACATCACCTACGACCGCTGTCTCCACATGGCAACGGGTCAGTACGTATGCCTCCTTCAGGACGACGACGACATGCCGGATGCCACGTGGGTGAAGCGCGCCGTCACACATTTCCAGGAGCATCCCAGAATGGTGATACTGGGCGGTTGTCAGGGGCGTGACATCGCGTTCTGCACAAAGAACGGCGAAAAGGCCTACGAGGCTGTCGACAGCATGCGAGGCGACTTTTCCTTCTGCATGTCCGTAAACCGTGCTCCGATGTGGGTACGCCGCGACCTGTTCCTGGAGCACCTCCACCACATCGACTACCGCTTCGCACCTTTCCAGAGCGATGACTACGAACTGTGCCTGCGCGCCTGGAGTTGCGGTCTGCAGGTGGGATGGTATGATGCACATTTCACGAGCCTCTCTGCAGGCGGCATGCGTCTTTACAACAATGCATTCACCCGGGAAATGACCCGTCGCAACGCTCCGCTTCTTTACGACCTGTATCACGACCAGACTGACGGCATCCGCCGGACGGTTGCGGAAGCCAACAATAAACTCTCTGCCTCATGATATACATCCTCTGCATCATCACACTCATCGCAGGTGCCGGTCTGGGACTGCTCTACGGCACACTCCGCGAACGCAAGCGCACCGAGTCTCTCCAGACTGACCTGGCACGCTTGCAGGCAGCAATAGAAATGCAGGAACAAAACACTGCAAGCACCCTCGATGCGCAGAAAGCGGCCAGTGAAAGCGCTATTGCTGCACAGAAAGACCACTACGAGAAAACTATTGCCGAACAAAAGATTCACTGCGAAGAGACATTTGCTGCGCAGAAAAATCACTATGAGGAACTGCTCCGCAGCCAGCAGAAACATTTCGAAGAGACGCTCTCGCGCGTCACAGCCGAGATAAAACTCTCCACCGACGAGATGCTCAAGGAACGACAAAAGGAGTTTGCCGAGACCTCAACGCACGACATCTCCCAGATTGTCACGCCCCTCAAGGAGAGTCTTCACAAGATGATGCATCAGAGCGAACTGACCATGCGCTCTGCAGACGAACTGGTGCGTGTGCTCCACCACGGCAGCAAGGTGCAGGGCGACTGGGGCGAGACCATCCTCGACGAACTTCTCGAGAGCCAGGGACTCACACGCGGTGTGCACTACGACATACAGTCCTCCATACGTGAGTCCACGGGGCAGACGGTGCGCACGGACTCAGGTGCCACACTGCGCCCCGATGTCATCCTCCACCTCGACCACCAGCGCGAGGTAATCATCGACTCCAAGGTGTCGCTCACCTCGTTCATCGACTTCGTCAATGCCGAGACAGAAGCGGAACGCCAGCAATACCTGCGTGCTCATGTGGAGTCGCTCGAAAACCACGTCAAGCAACTCGCCCGCAAAGACTATTCCTCATACATCCAGCCTCCGAAGGTACGCATGGACTATGTCATCATGTTCGTGCCCAACACGGGAGCACTGTGGACGGCACTGCGCGAACGGCCCGACCTGTGGCGCAGAGCAATGGAACGCAATGTGTTCATTGCCGACGAGCAGACGCTCTTCGCAGCCCTGCGTATCGTAGCTCTCACATGGAAGCAGATAGAGCAGGCAGAGAACCAGCAGCGTGTCTTCTCCCTCGCCACCGAAATGATGGACCGCGTGGGACAGTTTATGAAGAAATATCAGACCATAGGCAAGGCTCTCGACACTGCCTTCAAAGCATACGAGGAGGGTGAGCGCAAACTGCAGCCCACCGGACAGAGCATCCTTCAGACCTGCGCAAAACTGCAGAAACTCGGTGCCAAACAGAGCAGCGTGAATCCCCTTCCCCAATTAGACAATCCAGAATCTTGAACACACTCGACATCAACAGCATCCGGGAGCAGTTTCCCATCCTCTCCCGCAAGATTTACGACAAGTATCCCCTTGTCTATCTCGACAACGCCGCCACAACGCAGAAGCCGCGCCTTGTGGTGGAGTCTATGTCGGAGGAATACTATAACGTGAATGCCAATGTGCACCGCGGCGTGCATTTCCTCTCCCAGCAGGCCACCGACCTCCACGAGGCAGCCCGCGAACGCGTGCGCACATTTCTGAACGCACGCAGCACCAGCGAAATTGTCTTCACGCGGGGCACCACCGAGAGCATCAATCTCGTTGCCACATCGCTCTCGCGCATGAAAGGCATCGCCGGTAACCCGGAGATTATTGTCTCCTCGCTGGAGCACCATTCCAACATCGTCTCATGGCAGCTTGCCGGATTCCGTCTCTGTGTCATCCCCATGGATGACGACGGAGGCCTCGATATGGAGGCCTACAGGCACCTCTTCACGGAGCGCACCTGCCTTGTCTCCGTCACTCACGTGAGCAATGTGCTCGGTGTGGAGACTCCTGTCAGCGACCTTGTGCGCATCGCCCACGAGCACAACGTGCCCATCCTCATTGACGGCGCACAGAGCGCCCCGCATCGCACCATCGACGTGCAGGCTCTCGACTGCGACTTCTTCGCCCTCTCCGGTCATAAGATGTACGGTCCAACGGGCATCGGTGTGCTCTACGGCAAAGAGACATGGCTCGACCGCCTGCCTCCCTATATGGGCGGCGGCGAGATGATAAAGAACGTGTCCTTCGAGCACACCACCTTCAACGCCCTTCCCTATAAATTCGAAGCAGGCACCCCCGACTATATCGCCACCACGGGCCTTGCACGCGCCATCGATTTCATCGAGGGAATCGGCATGGATGCCCTGCGTGCTCACGAGGAAGACCTCACACGCTATGCAGTGGAACGCCTCTCCGGGATAGAGGGCATGCACATCTACGGTTACAATCCGTCCACGGGTCAGATGCCCCACGGTGTCATCTCCTTCCAATTGGGCAACATACACCATCTGGATATGGGCACACTGCTCGACCGCCTCGGCATTGCCGTGCGCACAGGTCACCACTGTGCCGAACCTCTCATGCACCGTCTCGGTATCGAAGGCACCTGCCGTGCTTCGTTCGCTCTCTATAACACACGTGATGAAGTGGACCGTCTAGCGTCCGCTATCGAACGCATCAAATCCATGTTCTGATGCTCAGTCTTTGCCTACAACCAGGT
Source organism: Bacteroidaceae bacterium (assembly GCA_017958545.1). GTDB lineage: Bacteria > Bacteroidota > Bacteroidia > Bacteroidales > Bacteroidaceae > Physcousia. Next base: position 10,987 of record JAGDCM010000046.1, read on the forward strand.
CGCCTTGAGGCGGGATGCGACGAAGTGGGGCGCGGCTGTCTGGCAGGTCCCGTCTATGCTGCTGCCGTCATACTGCCTCCTGACCTTGATGTGTCGCAAAGCGAACTGCAACGTCTCAACGATTCCAAACAACTCTCGGAAAAAGCACGATACGAACTGCGTCCCGTCATCGAGCGCGAAGCACTTGCATGGGCTGTGGGTGTGGTGGACAACAGGGAGATAGACGAGATAAATATCCTGCGTGCGTCAATACTCGCGATGCACCGTGCTCTCGACCAACTGAAAACACGCCCCGAATTCATTCTCGTGGACGGCAACCGTTTCTACACCTATCACGAACCCTCCACCGGCGTTGCCGTGCCACATCAGACAATTGTCAAGGGCGACGGCAAAATGATGGCCATTGCCGCTGCGTCCATTCTTGCAAAAACTTATCGGGACGACTATATGACACGACTGCACGAGGAGTTTCCTGCATATCACTGGAACGAGAACAAGGGTTATCCCTCTGCAGCCCACCGTGATGCCATACGCCGTTTCGGCACCACTCCCCACCACCGTCTCACCTTCCAGCTCCTTCCCCCCACCCAGCTGGAGTTCGACTTCCCGGAGTAGGTCTAACCTACAGCGGGTCGATATCAAGAGTGACAGTGGCGGAGCGGAAGGCGTCCTTCGACTTCACATGGGCGACAAGTTCACGGAGCCTTGCAACGACGGCAGAGGGATTGGCCGTGAGTTCCACCTTGAGCGACAGCTTGATGATATGCAGCGACTGCATACGGGCTACGGGAGGTGTCATGGGACCGAGCACCCTCTCGCCAAACACCTGGCGCAGCAGAGCAGCCATATCCTCGGCCATGTGCTCCACCACACGCTCGTCCTTATGCTTGAGATAGATGTCCATCAGCCTGCAGAACGGGGGGAAGTGGAAGCAGAGACGCTCCTCGCGCTGAGAGCGGAACATCGCCTCGTAGTCGTGGCGCACCACCTGAGCTATCACATCCGCCGAGACATCCTTCGTCTGCAGCACCACCCTGCCCTTGAAGGCATGACGACCGGCACGACCGGCCACCTGCGCCATGAGTTGGAAGGCACGCTCGTGAGCCCTGAAATCCGGCAGAGAGAGCATCGCCGTAGCATCCAGTATGCCCACCAGCCGCACGTTGGCGAAATCGAGTCCCTTGGCCACCATCTGCGTGCCGACAAGGATATCGGTGCGACCCTCCTGAAAGTCCTCTATTATCTTCTCGTAGGACGAGCGCGAACGCGTAGTGTCGAGGTCCATGCGCTGGATACGCGCCTCCGGAAATATCTGGGAAAGGGTGTCCTCCACGCGCTCCGTGCCGAAACCCTTAGTGCGCAGACTCTCCGTCTCACACTGGGGGCAACGGGTAGGCACCTCCGTGGTGTAACCGCAATAGTGGCAGGAAAGGCGACCCAGGCGTTTGTGGTATGTGAACGACACATCGCAGCGGGGGCACTGCGGCACCCACCCGCACGTCTTGCACTCGACAAGCGGGGAATAGCCCCTGCGGTTCTGGAAGAGTATCGTCTGATAACCGCCCTCGAGCGTCTGGCGTATCTCCGAAAGGAGGCGCGAGGAGAAGAGTCCCGTGGCTGTCTTGCGGCGCAGTTCCTCACTCATGTCCACCACCTCCACCTCGGGCAGTTCGAGTCCCTCGTAGCGCGTCAGCAGTTTCACAAGTCCGTACTTGCCCTTCAGGGCGTTGTCGTAGCTCTCAAGCGACGGCGTGGCGCTGCCCAGAAGCGTCTTCGCTCCTGCGGAGGCAGCCATCATGAGGGCAACGTTACGCGCATTGTAGCGGGGCGCGGGATCCTGCTGCTTGAAACTCGTCTCGTGCTCCTCGTCGACAATCACCAAGCCCAGGCGGCGGAAAGGCAGCAGCACACTGCTTCGCACACCCACGATGATGTCATAGGGTTCGTCGGAAAGCTGCTTGCGATAGACCTCCACGCGCTGGGCATCGCTGTACTTGCTGTGGTAGATGCCGAGACGCGAACCGAAGACGCTGCGCAGGCGGTCGGAGAGCTGGGTGGTGAGAACAATCTCGGGCAGGAGGTAGAGCACCTGCTGTCCCTGCCTTATCGCCTCGTCGATGAGGTGTATGTATATCTCCGTCTTACCGCTGGAAGTGACGCCGTGCAGGAGGCACGTGGGCTGCTGTCGCCACACCGCCTTTATCTGCTCCATCACACGGCTCTGCACCTCAGAAAGGGCATGCATGGGAGTGGTCTCGAAGAGCTCCCCGCCCTGAGAGCGGCGGGCTCTGGGTTTGACATATTTCTTGAGGGTGGAGGGAATGGCGGCCTTGAACACCTCGCCCAGAGAGCAGGCGTAATAGTCGGCAATCCATTGCCACAGCGACATCTGCGAAGGGAGCACGATGGGTGCATCGTCCATCACCTCAAGTATGTCCTTGGTGTCGTAGTCGGGCTTCTCGTCGTGAAGGCGGACAACAAGGGCTATATAGTGCTTCGACTTGCCGAGCGGCACGAAAACACGCTGGCCGACTTGCGGAAACAAGCCGGCCGGAACGTTATATGTAAGACTGCTCTCGAGGGGCAGCGGAAGGATGCAGTCGCAAAACACGGGTGCCTCCTACCTTCTCTGACGACGCACGCTCACGCGGGGAGCGCTGCTGGAGGAACTGCCGCCGCTGCTCTTACCTGCTGAGGACGAGCGGCTGCTGCGGGCAGAACTGCTGCTGCGCGAAGAAGTCGTCTTGGCAGCGGTCTTCTTCTGCTTGCCCTGAGCTGCAGCGATGCTGTCCTGACGGGCTATCTTGAGGCTGTCCTCGTGGGAAAGATGTCCCCACACATTGTTCTGGAAGAGAACTATCTCGCCCTCAATCTTCTTCTGCTCATTCACCATGTCGGAATCCGTCTTGCAGTAGTTGGCAAGAGCGCGTCCCTGCATATTGTTGGTCTTATAAATACGACCGTCGTAGCGGTTCATGGTGAAGTAGTCGTCTGCCGTCATATTGTTGACGTTGTTGTAGTTGGATGCCATCATGGGCAACTTGGCCAGCCAGGGAGCCACATCGTCGTAGTTCACCCAGAAAAGAGGATACGGGGTAGCATCTCCGCCCCACTCGTCGGCACCGCGCATCAGTACGGGGCATATCGCAGTGACCTTCGTGGAGAAAGTGCCCGTGCGCTGATCCAGATAGACGCTCTCCTTGATATAGTAGCGGGTCACCTCCGCAGAAGGCACGTCGTTGGTCTCCACGGTGCATTTCCCGTCCTTCTCCTCATAGTAGATGCCGTAGCGGTCGAGCACATCCTTCACGGCAAGTTTGTCCTTGTCCTCAAAAGACTCCACGCCGTCCAGTTTGTAGGTGTATGCCGTGATGCGTCCCGTGAGCATCAGACGGAAGAGATAAGTGAAGAGGTTCACCTGACGTCCGATGGGTTCCACAGGATAGTAGAGAGGAGCATTCTTGTCCTGCATGAGGTCGAGCGTGCGGTAGATATCACGCTTCCACACCACATCCTCGGGCATCTCGGCTGCCGTGGGGAACGACATCGAGGCACGGTCGGAGACCGTCTGCTGCTGTTTCTTCTGCGGTGCTACCTGCGCTGCGGCATTGCTCGTTGTAACACGTCGCTTGGCCGGCTGGGCACTCATGCCCACAACCGCCATAACCAGTATTGCTAATAACAGACTCTTTTTCATAGCCTATATTTAATTTACAATTACTTCCATTGCGCCGTTGAGCGTTCGCTCGATACCGTCGGGACCTGTGGCGCGAATCCTTGTTATGTAGAAGCGCTTGCCCCTGGAGAGGGAGCGCATCATGTTTTTCTGTCTGTCGGTGAAGGCTGACGACTGGCTGACTTCCGGCACGGCATTACCCATGTTGTCGTAGAACACCGTCTCGAAACCATGCACCGTGAACGGTATGTTGAGCAGGCCGTCGTCGATGGCAGCACCGATTCTGTCGGTGTGCATGAGCACCTGCTTGGGAAGGCGGCCTCCGAGGAAGTGGTCGTCGCCCACGGGGATAAATGCCGTCGGGTCGGGCAACTTACGCACACGGAAGGTGAACTTGCCCATCTCCTGACTGCGGCCCTCATTATGAGCCACAACGGTAAATACGGCTTCACCGCCAACGTCTGTGGGACGGGCGATATAGTGGCCGTCACCCTTGGGAGTGAGCTGTCCGCCGCTCATCGAAACGGAAAGCTTGGAGGAAGCCACACCGGGAACGGATACGCTCATCGGGTTGTCGTAACCGGCATAGAGCACGTTCATGATGTCGGCAGACATAGTGGCAGAGGGAGCCACAACGCTGTATTTCTGCTCGAAGTCGCGCTTCACACGCTGTCCTTCGCCGTTGAGCATCTCAATGTAACCGGAGAGGGTGAAGTCGCCCGTGGAGGAGCAGATGGTCTCGTAGAGTCCGTTCTCGCTCTTATACTCCTTACCTCCGATGAATATCGTGGGCTTGTTGGTGGAGTCCACAGCGGCCATAATGATTTGAGCAGAGAATTTGCCGCCCTGCACCACCGTCTGGCTCTGGGGAATCACGTAGGCGTTGAGCTGGTTGACACGGATATCCTTCACGTCGATGTTCTGCACCAGATTGTGGAGCACCTCGCCCTCTGCGTAGCGCACATCGCTCTGCAACTTAGTGAGCAGCGTCACAGCCGCAGCTGTGGGCATATTCTCGAACATATACTCGGGCCAGTCCTTACCCATCATACGCTCCTTGACAGGAACGTCGGTGGACAGATTGGAGGCGATAATCTCCTTCTGCCCCTTGTCCTCCACCATGCGCAGGATACGCTCACGATAGTGGATGATGGCCTCGTAGAGCTGTTTTCCGCGACCCGTGCCGGGAGCCAGCATCACCTGCGTGGAAGCCTCCAGGTCCTCACGGTTGCGTATATTGTTCACGTCGCCGTCCTTACCGTCGCTCTCCTTGACAATCCTTATCTTGAGGTCCTCCGCCATATCATAGATGCTGTCGCTCATCATCTGGACGAAATGAGCCTTGTCGTACCACACCTTCACCTTCTGGGGGTTGGTCTTCATCTGCGCCTCAAACTGCTCAAGGATGGCCTCGTTGGTGCGCGAGGCGTTGGCAGTGGAACGTGTCAGTCCCTGACTCACCAATGAGAAACCGTTCAGTACGTCGCTCGACACATTGAGGGCGAGCATGGCCATGAGGACCACGTACATGAGGTTGATCATCTTCTGGCGAGGCGAAACTCTAATCTTCTTTATAGGCATCTTTCAGAAGCTTGTCTTATTCGTCTTTCTTTTCTGCACTCTTTGCCGATGCGCCGCCCATGTTGATTGTCAGCGCACCTATCATACGTCCGTAGACGTTGTTGAGCTCCGTAATCTGGTCGGCCATGCGACGGGTCTGTTCATCGATCTGCTCGATGGTGTTCACCTGCTTGGAGATGTTACGCAGCTGCAGCTCGTATACCGTAGCAATGCCGGTGAGCGTGCGGTTGAGATTCTCCATCTCCTCCGAGTCGGTAGACATGCGGGCAGCCTGCACTTTCACGCGCTCCAGCACCTCGGTGAGCTCCTTGAGCTCCTCTGCATAGTTCCTTACGGCCTCCTCTATCGCAGCCGGATCGGTGGCCTTGATGCTGTCGGGGTTTATGCTTCCGCCCTGACCGTTCTGCAACTGTGAAAGGGCGAGCTGAGCCTGTGTGGCAGCCTGTCCTGCCGCAGCGAGATTAGCAGCAGCGGCACTCAGAGAAGCACCCTGAGCCAACTGCTCGGGATTCATCGGCGCACCGCCTCCCATTATCACTGTGCCACCCACGGGAGCACCTCCGCCAATCACTACCGTACCACCGGCAGGAGTTGCCTCAGCACCCTCTGCGGACTCTGCCTGAGCACCCGTACCGCCCACGATGACAGTACCGCCTGCAGCACCGCCCTCGGAAGAAGGCACCTTGGTGTAGGTCTTCTCGAAACCTGAGATAAAGAACACAAAGACCTCCGTACCCATACCGATGAACAACATAAGGTTGGCACCGGGGATGTGGGTCAGTTTAAACAATGTACCCAATATGACGATGGCTGCGCCCCAGCTGTAGGTGTACTGCATGAACACCTGCCCGAACGGGGAGTCCATCCACTTCTGCATTTTTGCTATTATATTCATGGTCGTTTATCTGTTTAGTCCTTATTATTCCTTATTTCTTTCGCGCTGACGTAGCAGGAGCCTTCGTCTGCTTGAGCACACCGTCGCTCACCATACTGCGGACGCAGCGGAAACCGATATAGCAACGGGGCTGGTTCTGATACTCGTATGAACGCCAGGCAGAACGTATCATGCTCTCGGGGTCCTTCCACGAACCGCCTCTCACGCTCTTTTTCTTCAGGCGGTAGGGGTCTTCCTTGGAAGCGTTGTATCTGAGCTCGGGATTCATGTCGCTCATAGCCTCCACACCGGCTTCGGTGTACGTGGTACTGGTCCACTCAGCCACATTGCCGGCCATATCGTAAAGACCGTTGGAATTGGCAGAGAAGATGCCGCACTTCGAGGTGATTAGACTGCCGTCCTTGGTGTAGTTGCCCTGATCGGGTTTGAAGTTAGCGTAGTAGCAACCCTTGTCGCTCTTCACCTCCTTGGCCTCCCAGGGGAAGGGATTGCCTTCCTTGCCGCGGGCAGCGAACTCCCACTCTATCTCCGAGGGCAGACGATAGCGCTGCAACTGCTGTGCATATCCTCCCAAGCCTCTCTTGAGGAACAGCGTGCGCCAAGCACAGAAAGCATTTGCCTGTTCCCAGCTGATACCCACCACGGGATAATCGTCATAGGCGGGATTGTTGAAATAGAGCTTCATATAGCGCTCGTTGTCGGCATTCTGGAAGTCGTTCACCCAGCATGTGGTGTCAGGATAGATGTTCACAATGTAGGTATTCAGGAAATCCCACTCTCCGGAAAGAGGACGGGTGATGGTCTGACGGATAATCTTGCCGTCGTCGTCAATCCACGCTGTGTCCTTGGAAATCATCACATCGGATGTGCTCACAGCATGGTCCGTATTGAGGTCGCGCTCCTCCGCATTGAGACGGTACTTGCGCTGCGCAGCGGCGGCGTAGTCGTATATCTCGTAACGGAAGTTCATCTGGGAAGCATCCAACATCTTGGTGCCGTCGACGGGATGATAGCGATACACACTCTCTATGGCACGCATTTCGTCCTCCGTGGCCTTGCGCTCGCTGGGGATGGGCTTCTTCCAGTTCAGATGAGGAGTGACGGGCTCTCCGAACTTATCCTCTTCAATCTTGTAAGTCTCATCGCCACCGAAAGCCGGGTCTGCAAGACGCTCACGGACGATACTGTCTCTCACCCACTGTACGAACTGGCGATACTTAGCATTCGACACTTCCTGAGCATCCATCCAGAAACCGTCCACACTGATATCTCGCTTCGGGAATTCTGCACCCCACAGGGTATCATTCTCCTCCAAGCCCACTTTGAGGCTGCCCTTACGCACAGCCACCATGCCATAGGGGGTCGGCTCACCATAACCGCTACCGCGCACTCCCGTCACCTCGCCTCCG
>JAGDCM010000047.1 GCA_017958545.1 Bacteroidaceae bacterium
AGTGAAGAGTGAAGAACGAAGAATCTAAGTTACTGGTCCAGTCTTGGAATCATCATCGGATTCTTCCCTCTTCACTCTTCGTTCTTCACTCTTAGGTCTCCAGATTCTTAACTCTTCACTTTTCACTCTTCACTAAATTAGGCTACTGAATTTCAGCAGCCTAATTTGTTTTTGCGACATATGCGACATATGCGACACGAATATTTTGCGGCACAGACTTACAGTTTGCAAATTTTCACTATCTTTGCAACGGATTAACTCTTAACTTTACAAAGCCCCTCCTACCCCATACCAGCAGGAAGGCAAAGAGTATGCGTGTCGTGAGTATCCATACGGCAGAAACGCCTGCTGTTGCAAAGACCATCGTATCTTCCAGCATGGAATGGTTCATTATGAGATGATAGTTCACCTCGTTGGCCTCTTCCTTACTTATCTGCCCCGACTCCTCAAGACTTATCATCATTGCCGAGCCATAGCTGATGCCCCATCTTTCGCTTCATCCCACTCTTCGTACATGCTTGATGGGGTAAGGGGAATTATGCACGATTCAACACATGACGGACTATATTTTAACTTGTATAAGCCATACAAGACACCATAACGTGAATTTCAAGACTAAAGAATATTTGTTGCAGATAATGGTTTACTGTTTACAAATGTAACATCTTGTCAACTTGTCAACTTGTCAACTCGTCTACTTTTCAATAATATTTCGTATCTTTGCAACATGATTCACTTCAACAAGCCATGATTAAGAAGACAGACTTCAATCCCCGACCCCGGAAAGCGTTGAATAAAAAGAAAACTGTAAAGAATATGAAACACGTAATTATCCTACTGATGGCGGCAGTGCTGACGGCAGCGTGCGCCAGCCTGACACCGGAACAGAAAGCTGCCAAAGAGGCTGCAACAAGAGAATACGTCAAGCAGGCTGTGGCCAGCCAGAAGTACACCATCAATGTGAATTCGATGAAACCCAGCAGACGAGGAGAATCCTACCCTGTCTTCAGCGCATGGCTGAAGGTGGACGGCAACACAGTGCAGTGCGTGCTGCCCTATCTCGGTCTGGACGACGTGCCCCGCTTGAAGTCACGCGCCGAGATGCGCATGAATGCGAAATACGATTTCAAGTCCCCGCTGAGGAACTATGTGTCCGGAAAAGAAGCTGACGGAAGCACCGTCATCTCGTTCGTCACCGACGACCGCGACGTTGAATTTAAGATATTCGTCGTCATCGAGGTTAATGGCAGCTCCAAAATACACATCGAACCCGAGGGCCGCGACGCTATCGACTACGAGGGTCACGTGGCCATCGAGAAGAAATAAATATGGGACACATGGAGAATACGCAATCTAAACACTCAAACGATATAAGACTTGTAATCGTATCCCCGTGCTATAACGAAGAAATGCAAATCGCAGAGTCTTCGGCAAAGCTGAACGGTGTGGTGGACAGTCTCATAGCAAAGGGGAAAATCTCAAGCGACAGCATTATCCTGTTTGTAAACGACGGCAGCACTGATCACACTTGGGATGAGATTGTGAAAGCCCATCAGTCGTCTTCACGCGTATGCGGGCTTAACATGGCAACGAACGTAGGCCATCAGTCTGCTATCATGGCCGGCATGATGACAGCAAGGAGCCTTGCCGATGCCGTAATCACCATAGATTCCGATTTGCAGGATGATACCAATGCTATAGAGAGCATGGTGGACAAGTACCGGGATGGAGCCAATGTCGTGTACGGTGTGAAGAAAGACAGGAAGGCCGACCCGTGGCACAAACGCAAGACGGCCTCCCTGTTTTATCACGTCCAGGAGTTTCTCGGTGTGAAAACGATAAAGAACCATGCCGATTTCCGTCTTTTGTCGCGCCGCGCTCTGGATACACTTGCTTCATATCCCGAGCGTAACATCTTCCTGAGGGGCATGATTCCTCTTATGGGTTATGATGCTGTCACGGTAGACGACACGCTCTCACCGAGGAAGACCGGAGAAAGCAAATACACCTTGGGCAGACAAATCCATCTGGCCATAGACGGAATCACCTCATTTACGACAAAGCCACTGGAACACATCTTCATTTGGGGAGTGGCAATGCTGGGCATAGCGTTCCTGATGTTTGTGAATGTGGTTGTTGCCATGATAATAGGGCGCGCGATAGCAGGCTGGGCCTCAATAATGCTTTCCATCTGGTTTATAGGAGCAATACTCACTATGGGTGTCGGATTGATAGGTATTTACATTGGTAAAATGTATCTGGAAATAAAGCAGAGACCAATGTACAGAATATCGGAATCAATCGGACTGTAATCCTAAAAAAAGCTTTACCCTGAAAAACGCCGGAGAACAGACGTCTTTCAGGGTAAAACACTTAACCGGCAAAAGCCGGAATCACTTCGAACCGCCGCCGAGGGCGATGTAGAGAGAGATGAGGGCCTTGGCACCGTCGTAGAGGTTCTCCACCTCGCTGAGCTGGGCATTGAGGTAGCTCTCCTGAGCGGTGAGCACCTCCAGATATGTGGCCTTACCGTTGTCCATCAGTTCGTGAGTGCCGATGAAGGCATCGTGCAGCACACTGACCTGACGGCGGTAGATATCCACTTTATCCTTGGCAGCCTGACAGTCGGCAATGGCCTCGTTGACATCGTTGCCGGCATCGACAACAGTCTGGGCGTAGTATTTCTGCGCCTCCTCAGCACTCAACTTGGATATCTTGAGATTGCCTCTGAGCTTGCCCTGCGAGAAGATAGGCTGCGTGAGCTGACCCATGAAGTTGAGCAGCAGAGCACCGGGATTTGTAACAACACCGCCGCCGCTGTTGGACCATCCCACCGTGCCCGAGAGAGACAGCGAGGGGAAGAAGGCGGAACGCGCCGACTGTATGTTGTAGAATGCCTCCTCCATCATGTAGTCGGCCATGCGGATGTCGGGACGGTTGCGCAGCATTGCGGCAGACACGCTGTCGAAGATGCTGGAAGGCATGGCGTAGCTGCCCAGACGGCTGCGACAGATATGTTGCGGAGCGATGGCAAGGATGCTGCAGAGGCTGTTCTCGATGGCGCGTATGCTGCGGCGCGTGTCCACAATCTGCGTCTTGACGCTGAGCCACGAGGCCTCCAGCTGGTTGACGGCGGTGCTGTAAGCCTTACCGTTTTCCCACAGCGTCCTCTCCATCTCGAGCGACATACCCCAGATGCTGTCGGTCTGGGTGAGGATGTCGAGCTGGGCGTCGAGCATCTGCAGCATGTAGTAGTCCTGCGCCACGGTGCTGACGAGATTGGAGCGCACGGCTTCCTCGTAGCATTGCGACTGCAGGAGCACAGCCTTGGCAGAGCGCTTCTTGTTGGTGACGCTGCCGAAGATGTCCACGTCCCATGAAACCTGCAGCGGCAGACTGTAGGTGCGCGACCAAGGGTTGTTGTCAAACTTGCTCAGCGTTCCCTGCGGAGAGAAACTGATGGAGGGCAGGTAGGCCATCTTGGCCGTGCGCAGCGAAATCTCGTTCTTCTCCACGGTGATACGTGCGGTGTGCAAATCGGTGTTGCTCTCCAGCGCCTGCTCTATGAGCTGCAGCAGCTGGGGATCGGTGAAGAACACGCGCCACGACATGGGAGTAGGCACGGTGTCGGAAGAGAGGACGCTGCCGAGCGGTTTGTCGTCGGCATCCGCACCGAGCACATCGGCAGGCACTTCGCTCTTGCGCTCGTATTTCTTGTAAAGGCCACAGCCCGTGAGCAGGAAGCTCACTGCCACGGCAACGAATATATAGCTTAGTTTTTTCATAATATCTAAACTGTCAATTATCAGTTGTCAATTCTCAACTCTCAACTACTTCCCTGCCCTGGAACTTCTCGTGCAGACTCTGGAACACGATGAAGAAAGCCGGAACGACGAAAAGCAGGGCGATGGTGCCGACACTCATACCGCCCACGACACCGATAGCAAGGGCGCGGTTGCCGTTGGCACCTGCACCGCCCTCGATGATGAGCGGAATCATACCCACAATCATGGTGAGCACGGTCATCAGAATGGGACGCAGACGGTCCTGACAGGCAGCAAAGGCCGCATCCACGATACTCAGACCCTGAGCGCGCTTCTCGGTGGCGAACTCGGTAATCAGGATGGCTGTCTTGGCAAGCAGACCGATGAGCATGATGACACCCGTCTGCAGGTAGATGTTGTTCTCCAGACCCTGCACGCCGAGCAGCGACACAGCCCATGTGACACCGAAGGAGCCCATCAGACCGAACGGAATGCTGAAGAGCACGGCGAACGGCGTGAACCATGAGTTGTAGAGCGAAGCCAGAATGAGATAGATGAGGATGACACAGACGATGTAAATCATGGACGTGGTGTTGGAACCGGCCAGTTCTGCCGTCTCACGCGACATACCGCTGTACTCATAGGTGGCAGTTCTCGGCATTTCCTTTTTGAACACCTCGGCGATGGCATTCTGCACCTGTCCCTCGCTGTAGCCCTGAGCGGGCGCCACCTGACACTCGATACTGGAGAAGAGGTTGAAGTGCTGGTTGTTTGACGGGCCGACAATCTCCTTCAGCGTGATAAACTGGGAGAGCGGAGACATCTTGCCGCTACCCGTCTTCACGAAGATATTGTTGAGCGAAGAGGGGTCGAGACGGTACTCGGGGGCTCCGGAAATCCACAGTTGATAGACCTTGCCAAACTGGTTGTAGTTGGCAATGTAGCTTCCGCTGCAGAAGTTGCCGAGCGTGCTCAGCACGTCCTTGGATGTGAGGCCGTATCGGTAACACTGGGCAGCGTCCACCTCGACACGGTATTTGGGGAAACGCTCCGAATAGGTGGACATAGCCATGGATACTTCCTTGCGCTCTCTGAGTTTGGCAAGGAAGTTGTCGGTCTGCTTGGAGAATTCTGTCAAGTCGCCGTCGGTGGGGTCTTCCACCATGAGATTCACGTTGCTGCTCGTACCGTAGCCCGGAATCTGAGGCATCTGGAAGGGAATCACCGTGGCCTCCTTGATGTTAGAGCAGGCTGCATAAAAGCGGGCCATAATCAGGTTCACGTTATGGTTGATACCCGGGCGCTCCTCCCAGTTCTTCAGATGGACAACGAAGAAACCGTAGCTGGAACCATTGCCAGAAATCAGGCCGTAGCCGCTCACCATGGAATAGCTGTCCATCTCAGGAATAGCCTTAATATTCTTCTCCACCTTCTCCAGCAGGCTGTAGGTCTGCTCCAGCGTGTAGCCTTCCGGAGCGTCCACCTCAACCATGAAACTGCCCTGGTCCTCCTGTGGCACGAGACCGGTGGGAAGATTGCGCATGAAGAACATGAACGCCACGGCAGCCACGGCCAGCATTCCGAAAGCCACCGCCGGGCGTTTGATGAAGTTGCGCACAGAAGCGGAGTATTTCGTGAGAAGAGCGTTATAGCTGGTCTCGTAAGCTATCTTGGTATAATAGGAAAGACCCTTGCCTTCCTTCTTGCCCTCCTTCACCCTCAACATGATGGCACAGAGAGCGGGACACGTGGTGAGAGCCTGCAGACAGCTAAGACCCACAGCCGAGGCGATGGTGATACCGAACTGCGTGAAGAACGTGCCCGACGTGCCGGACATAAAGGTCACGGGGATGAACACCGCCATGAAGACGAGCGTACAGGAGAACACTGCCATGGACACTTCGTTCATGGCCTGACGTGTGGCCTCCTTGGCATCAGTGATGCCGCCCTCTATCTTCGCCATGACGGCCTCGACGACCACAATGGCATCGTCGACCACCGTACCGATGGCAAGCACAAGGGCGAAGAGCGTGAGAAGGTTGAGCGAGAAGCCCGCTATCGCCACCACGGCAAAGGTGCCCATCAGCGACACGACAATCGAAATGGAGGGAATGATGGTGGCCTTGATGTTCTGCAGGAAGAAGAACACCACCATGATAACCAGGATGATGGCTATGATGAGCGTCTCCTCCACACTGCCGATGGCTGCGAAGAGGAATTCGTCGGTGTTGTATAGGGTGACAAACTCCAGTCCGGCAGGCATCGATGCCTTCATGTCCTCGCACATCTTTTCGATGCGGGCGTTGACCTCGGTAGCATTGGAACCGGGCGACTGGAATATCATCATGAACGAACCCGGCTGGCCGCTGATGTTGGATTTGAAACTGTAGGTCTTGGCACCGATTTCAATCTCAGCCACGTCTTTCAGATAGAGCACGTGACCGCCGTCGAGTGTCTTGAGCACGATATCCTCATACTCCGAAATGTCTTTCAGCAGACCCTTGTACTCCATCGAGTACTTGTATCTGTTGTCCGAGAGCTCGCCGAAACTACCCACAGCGGTGACGAAGCTCTGGTTGTTGATGGCCGTGCTGATATCGTCAGGCGTGAGACCGTACTGGGCCATCACGTCGGGTTTCATCCATACACGCAGGGCGTAGGTGTTGCCCAGCGATGTCACTGAGCCCACACCATAGATACGCTGGATACGCGGTTTAAGGTTGATATCCACCCAGTTGGAGACGAAGTCGTCGCTGTACTTGCCGTCGGTGCTCTGCACACCGATGATGCGCAGGATACTGTTCTGACGCTTCTCCGTCTCAATACCTGCATTCGTTACGGCGATGGGCAGCTGCGACTGAGCCTTGGAGACGCGGTTCTGCACGTTGACCGTAGCAATGTCGGGGTCGATACCCTGTTTGAAATACACATCGATGGTGATTTCACCCGTAGAAGTGGCCTTGGAGACCATGTAGTCCATACCGTCCACACCGTTGATACTCTCCTCAACGGGCGAAATAACCGACTGAATACTGGTTTTGGGGTCGGCACCGCTGTAGCTGGCAGTGACCTCCACCTGCGGAGGTGCGATGTTGGGATATTGCTCGATAGGCAGCGTCATCACAGAAATGAAACCCACCAGCACCAGCAGAATCGAGACGGCACACGCCATCACGTATCGGCTAATGAATATATTTCCTTTCATAGTACGATAGCAAATTATTCACCCTTCATTTTTCACTCTTCACTTCCGGGAAGAGCACTTTCTGTCCCTCGTGCACGTTGTTGGCACCCGTGGTGACAATCCTGTCACCCACGCTGAGACCGCTGGTGACAATGAAATCCTGACCGTTGCCGGCATCCTCGGTAGTAACCGTCACAGACGTCGCCGTGCTGTCGGGCTGCACTTTATAAACCAGCTGCTTATCCTGCAGCTTCACCACAGCCACCTGCGGAATCACCATCACATCGTGCTCGGGATAGGGCATCACCACCGTACCCTGAATGCCTGAATAGAGTTGACCGTGGGGATTGGGGAATGAGGCCTTGGCAGCAATGGTACCTGTGGAGGCATCCACAACACCCGTAGCACTGATGATGCGGCCCTTCTGACCGTATTCCGTGCCGTTCTTCATCACAAAATACACCTCGGGCAATTTATGCAGAGCCCCTTCCTCCCTTAAGTTGATACTGTCAGCGACAGCATTTTCAAGTACAGACTCGGGCAGAGAGAACTCGGCGTGCATAATACGATTGCCGCTCAATATGGTGAGCTTCATACCGGGAGACACCTGATCGCCGGAGCGCACGGGAATTTCACCGATAAGACCGGCAACGGGAGCCGTGATGGTGCAGTAGCCCAGATTCACCCTTGCGCGGTCGACCTTTGCACGAGCCTGAGCAACAGATGCCTTGGCCTGCTTGTAGGAGTTCTCGGAATCGTCGAGCATATAACGGCTCACAATTTTCTTCTCGAAGAGGTTCTTGTTGGACTCATACTCCAGTTTCGCATTGCCCTCCTGCGCAATTGCAGCCTGAAGATTGGCCTCAGCAGATTCCAGTTCAAGTTGCGAGTCGCGCTGGTCGATAACGAAAAGCGTCTGACCCTTTTCCACCTGGTCACCCTCGATGACACAAATCTTCATAAGCTGACCGCTCACCTGAGGTGAAACGGTTACATCAGTCTGTCCCTTCAGCCTGGCGCTGAACTTGACAGGCACAATGATGTCCTGCTTCTTTACCGTTATCGTCTCATACGATGTCGGTGTCTCCTTGGGCAGATCCAAACTGCACGATACCAGACATGCCGATATGGCAAGCATCACTGCCCATAACATAGCAATTCTCTTTTTCATATTGTTTTGTTTTTTATGATTTTTATGTCATTTTGAGCATTAGCGAAGGGATTCCAGTGAATGAAATACACAAACGCGGGTGCAAAGTTACACTTTTTTTGTGAAACATTCATTTTTTTTTCGTACTTTTGCGCCGCAAATACGTCTATATCGGCAAAAAATATCCTGGCGGATGAACAGTGTGAGGAGAAATAACGGACTGACACGGGCAGACTACGTGCTGTTTACCATCGTGGCGGCGGCATACTACGTACTGGTGAGGCAATACATACCCACCATAGACGACCAGTATTATGTCTTCGCCAACGGGGATTCTCCTGCAAACTATCACATGGTGCGCACTCTGTGGGATGCTGTGATGTCGCAATGCTACGAATACTTCCACACCAACGGACGATTCCTGATACACGTCTGTGTAGAATACTTAGTAAGCGCGCCATGGCGGCGGGAACTGTTCTTCGCCCTGAGTGCTGCGGTGGTCTTCCTGCTGCAATGCGGTATGAGTACGCTCGCGAGACGGCGGGCACCTGGACAGAGCTGCGACGGATGGCTCTTTCTCTGCTACGGTATGCTGCTGATGCCGAATATCAGCACAATATGTCTGGGACGCATCACATATATTGTAGACTACCTGTGGGTGAGCACCGTATACGTATGGTGGTACGTGATGTGGCTGCGCGCTCCGGGAAACGAGAAAACATCTTTCACCGAGGGATTTTTACTTTGCCTGCTGTCCGCTGCGGTGGGGAGCCTTCACGAAGCCTTTTTCATACCTATGGCGGGAGCACTCATCGTGCAGCAAATCATCACACACGAAATGCCGCACGGCAGAAAGGCTTGGTTGCTAACCGGTCTTGTCGTCGGTGGAGTGATATTCACGCTGGCACCCGCGAATGTGATGCGTTTTCTGGGAGAAACAGCAGAAAACGGAGCGTCTGGATATTCGGGTATCAACGCCCTGATAAAGAAGATGTCGGACATGGCACATTCCCCGCTGCTGTGGCAATTGTTGCTGACCCATGCATTCATGTTGATTACGGTCGGTACACAAAGCATGAAACGTTTCGTAAGAGACAACACCTTCGCCTACTCCATCATCATTATCTCCTTTGCCTTTGCACTGCTCGTGGCATACCACAACGACAACCAGCTGATGCTTGCCTCGTTGTGCCTGTATCTGTTGCTGGCAACATTCCTTCTGCAACACTTCAAGGCTGCGATAAAGACACACATAAGACCGATTGCTGTCATCGTAGGGGCGATAGCGGCAGGATGTTTCTGCATAGCATACGAAGTAAGAAACGAGGCTTGTAAAGCATGGGAGGAACTTGTGGAATCCGCAAAAAAACAGCCGCAGAAATACGTTGACGGAGCACCTATTTACAATGTTTTTCTGTATTGCCAGGACAATCCCGCCCTGCAACGATGGGTGGACATCGGAAGCGCCTTTGAACATGTGCATAGCCGCAGCCACAACAACATAACCTCTGCATATATCACAGACGGCGTAGATCCCTATATAATCAGTTCTGTACTCCCGGAAGAGAAGGAGACAATAATCAATGCCTGCCGACTGGAAAACAAAGTATCAAAGCACGTTTACGAATTAAAGAGTGCACAAACCTATGTCGTACGCCTTCCGAGCAACGCGAATGAAGATAATGTTATCTGTAAAGTAAGGCATCCCCTGGGTCCTTTTGCACGTATAACCGTAGAACTTAAAAAAGCTATCGGCTATCCTGACAAAAGGCACGAAGAATACCTGAAAATAAACGATATGCAACGCTTCGAGGCCGACAATTTTGCATATTACATACTTTACGATAAGAACCTCGAAAGCGTAAGTGTGGAGTTTTGAGGCCTAGGATTTGAAAGTCTGGTATATCTCGTAGGTGCCGTCGTCGAAGAACACGCGAATCTCCGAAATTCTACGCTCTTTTTTGTCAACATTTTTTACCTGCTCCTGCACCAGACTGTTCATCTTACTTCTGGCACCCTGGGAAGAAGCACCGGAAGGCTGCGCAGACATCTGGCTGAAGAGGTCGCCGAAGCCCCCCGCATCGTCACCGCCTTGCAAACGCGCATCCGCGCGCGCAAGCGTATTATCAGAGGTGGAGGACACCTTCATCTCACCCTCGCCGAACATGAGCCAATTGAGACTGATCTCCGGGAAGCACTCGTGGATGGCACTCGCGGTGGCCAAGGTGGGTTGGGTGCGCCCGTTGAAGATGCCGGAGAGGGTGGCGGGAGCGATACCTATCCTGTGAGCAAAGTCCACCTGAGTGCAACCTTGCTGCTCCATGATGAGTTTGATGCGGTCTTTCATAATCAAAAAAGATGCACCTCGAAAGAGGCAACAAGTGAATTTTCGGAGGCAAAGGTACGAAAAAAAATCCAAACAAGCAACAATTCGGGAACGAAAATTTAAATTCGGCAACAATAAATATTATTCGCATCTTCTGATTTACATCTGTAATCATCAGAATGCAGTTCATGCCGTTTACATATCTGTATTTTAACATCCGCACTTCAAGCTATTTGTTCACCTAAAAATGTATAAAAATCATATAAACCGAAAGTTATATACGTCAAAATGGCCGAAAATCGGCATTTTTTGCCGTTTTGAAAGAATATTCGCCCGTATTAACACTTTCTTAAGAGTTCTTTGGCTTAATGCTGATATGCTATATTATTGATTTACTGCAAACAAATCACACAAAAGAGGTCGTGCTATTTATGCAGGGCAAAAACAGGCTATCAAGATGTGATTTAACATTTACATCTGCGCTCAGCCTCCACTCGCTCTGGTTTGAAAATTTAAATATTCAATTTTGTGACCGAAAACGCTTTCTTTTGTGTTTGTAAATGTAAACTATGCATTCAAGTTTGTAAACGTAAAAATCTCAAATTTTCGTGCTCTATTTGGGCTCGAATCATTGACAAAACTCTCCCGTCCATGCAATTCTCACGAAGGGAGAAAACGGCAAAAAGTCCTCTATTCTTAGGGGTTAGGCCACAAAATTTGTGTTTGAGAAAAACGTCGAGATAGAGTGAAAACTACTGCAGAATGAACAAAACAAGCTCCAGAAGAAGGTCTCCGGGAGCCATTCTGCAGCCTCCCACCCCCTTCGACTTACCGTCCGTTTGACGTATCTCATGCAAAATGTTCAACACCTTTTTTGCAGGATACATTCTCATGCCCGGCACAATGTCCTTGCGCACCTTCCAGTCGGGCTGTCCGAGCCACCCGGCCACACCCTTCTCCGTCTTGTCGGGAGCGTAGAACGTGAGCATCAGATCTGAATAGAAACCATAGAGAATGGACAGCGTGGGCGAAATAGCAAAAGAACGGGGATTGCTGTTAAAATATTTTACGATTTTCAGCGCCTGAGCCTTGTTTCTACGCGCAAGCGCGGACACCAGCTCGTAATTATTGTACTCACGCGAAAGGCCCGTCTGCTCCTCCACCATCACCGCAGTGATGCGTCGCTCGCCCTGCGGGAGGGCATTGCAGAGCTTCCCTATCTCGCTGTCCATGCGGGAGAGGTCGAGCCCCACAAACTCCACGAGCATCTCCACAGCCTTCGTCTCTATATCGGCACCCTTTTCCTTTGCCGTGCGTGTCACAAACCCAGGCATCGACGTGTCGTAGATGCGCTTGCTCTCAAAGACAACGCCTGCCTTGGCAATAGCTTTGGAAGCCGACTTGCGGTTGTCCATCGCTCCACCCTTGTGACAGAGGATGAGCACGGTGGTGGGCGAAGGATTCTTAGCGTAAGCCTCCAATGCGTCCAGATTGCCGCGCAGCTGTTGCGCCTCGCGTACCAAGACTACACGGCGACCGCCCATGACGGGAAACTGACGGCACGAATCGGCAATGCGCTTGGCATCCGACTCCAGACCGTAGAATATCTCAGCGTCGAAGTCACGCTGTCCCTCAGGAGCCAGAGTGTCGAAGAGGAAAGAAGAAAGACGGTCGATGAAGAACGGTTCCTCGCCCTCCAGCAAATAGATGGGGGCAACGACACCGTTCCTGACATCACGCATGATATCCTCAACGGCAGGTCCTGTGACGCGACTTTGAGCCATATTCAATTGCAAAAATACAAAAAAGAGCAAAGGATAGGATGCAAAGGACGGAAGTTTTTTTCGTTCTTTCAAGGTTTTTTCATACTTTTGCGAACAAACACAAGACAGACGCTATGAAGCACACACTCAATATGCCACCTGCAAAGCTCACGCTGACGAAACAGCGCGGCGTGATGAAGGTGTGGGACATACTGAGGGGAAAGTGGGTGAAATTCACCCCCGAGGAATGGGTGCGACAGACGTTCTGCCACTGGATGACGGGCGAACTGGGCTATCCTGCCGCACGGCTGGGCAACGAGATAGCAATCGAGCAGAACGGCATGCGCAGACGCTGCGACAGCATCTTCTACGACATGGAAGGACGCCCTGCCATCATCATCGAATACAAGGCGCCGTACGTACCGCTGACGGAGCGCGTGCTCGACCAGGCTATACGGTATAATATGGTGCTGCGTGTGCCCCGTCTGTTCATCAGCAACGGTATGGAGCACTGGAGCGTGGAGATAGACGAAAACGACACGCCCCACATCAGGAGGAGCGTGCCGAAATATAACGATTTGTAAGGGGGATATGCCCTACTCGTCTGTCTTGCGCACAGAACGGCGGCGTTTCGGCTTGTCGTCCGCTACGGCGGTCACCTGTACACCTGCCAGTTCGGGATCAATCATGATACGGCCGCAGTATTCGCACACGATAATCTTCTTGCGCATGCGGATATCGAGCTGACGCTGGGGCGGAATCTTGTTGAAGCAGCCACCGCAGGCATCACGCTGCACATAGACCACACCGAGACCGTTGCGGCAGTTCTTACGGATGCGCTTGAATGCTGTCAGCAGACGCGTCTCGATGGTGAGTTCCGTAGCCTGAGCCTGCTCTTTGAGCTTCTCCTCCTCCTCACGGGTCTCCTTGGTAACCTCCTCCAGTTCCACACGCTTGGCGTCAAGGTCTGCACGGCGGTCGTTTACGAGGGTGTTGTTGCGCAGAGCCTCTTCCTCCTTGGCCTTGATACGCTCCTTGGCCTCGCTGATTTTCTTCTCGTTGAGCTGAATGTCGAGTTCGGCATACTCAATCTGCTTTGAGAGGTTGTCGTACTCGCGGTTGTTGCGCACGTTGTCAATCTGTGTCTTGAAGCGCTCGATATTCATCTCGTTCTCCTTGATGTTTGCCTGGCGCTCGCTCACCTCCTTCTTCAGCGTGATGATGTCGTTGTTGATGTTCTCGATACGGGTGGTGAGGCCCTCGATTTCATCCTCGAGGTCGCGCACCTCCTCGGGCAGTTCGCCGCGGATGGTACGTATCTTGTCAATCTCCGAGAGAAGCGTCTGCAGCTTATACAGATTCTTCAACTTCTCCTCCACCTTGAGGTCAGCGACATTTTTCTTGTTGTCTCTTGCCATTCTAAATCAGATATTTTATAGGGTTTGTATTTATTTCTGTCATATAGAGTGAAAGCTCGGGCAGGCGCTCCTCAAGAACGCGCTGCAGGAGTTCGATGGTGTATTGCTCGCTCTCGTAGTGGCCCAAGACTGCAATCTGTATCTTATCATCATAACCGAAATAACGATGATAATGCATCTCACCCGTGAGGAATGCGTCAGCCTCCTGACGTACGGCCTCGTCTATCGCGAAATCTCCGGCACCTCCACATATGGCCACACTGCCTATCGGACGGGAAAGCATCTCGTTGTGCATCAGACACGAGCAACGGAAGGTTTCCTTGACACGCTCCAGGAAAAACTCGGCCTGCTCCTCCACAGGAAGATAGCCGAGCACTCCTCCACCCTGCATGGGAACAAGATCTATGAGACCCAGTTTCTCAGCAATCATGTAGTTCACACCGTCCTCTGCATTGTCCAGATTCGTATGGGCTGCATAGATGGCAATGTCGTTCTGGATGGCGAGACGCAGGCAACGCTCCACATCCGTGGCATCGGAGACACACTTGAGAGCACGGAAAAGCAACGGATGATGAGCCACAATCATATTGCAACCCAAGTCCACAGCCTCGCGAAGCACGTCTTCCGTGACGTCCAAACACAATAAGGCCCCTGAAACCTCCGTCTCTGTTAATCCGCACTGAAGTCCAGCATTATCATAGCTCTCTTGCAGGGGCAGAGGCGCGAAATGTTCAAGGGCATCGATTACTTCCCTGACTTTCACACTCACGTGATATATCTGTTTTCGGCCACAAAAGTACAAAAAAATTAAGTGTTGTGGAGCATCATCGGGCGCTTTTTTCCCTTATTTGCGATTTTTTGACTACTTTTGCGCCATATTTCGGGCGCACGCGCACATATATTTAAACGTATAGCGACATGAGACGACTGCCAGCTGAATGGGAACCACAAGAAGCCGTACTCCTTACATGGCCACATGAAGGAACCGACTGGTGCGACTCTCTGGAGGACGTGGAGAAATGCTACGTGAACATCGCCAGAGAGATCGCAAAACGTGAGACGCTGTGGATTGTCACTCCCGAACCGGAACACGTGCGAAGCCTGCTGAACGGCATCGAAGCAAAGATAATAATGTGTCCGACGAACGACACATGGGCGCGCGACCACGCTTTCATCTCCGTGGAGGAAGACGGCGAGAGACGATTGCTGAATTTCCTTTTCAATGCATGGGGAGGCAAATTTGAGGCAACACTCGACAACGCCATCAACACCCATATACAATGGGCTGTCGAGGGCATATACGAAGACCATCTGGACGTAGAACTGGAAGGCGGCAGCATCGAATCGGACGGACTGGGCACCATACTCACCACCACACGATGCAACAAAAATTCCAACAGACGCAAAGCCGGAGAAGATATCGAAAGCGTATTTATCAACAGTCTTGGAGCCAAACGAATCCTATGGCTGGAGAACGGCGGACTGGAACATGACGACACGGACGGTCACATTGACACGCTGGCACGTTTTGCTCCCAATGACGTAATACTCTACGGAGAGGGCGACGAAGCCCTTCTAACAGAACTAAAAGCTCTGCGTACGATGGAAGGCAAGCCCTACACCCTTGTGCCGCTACCACCCTATCACGTCAATTTCCTCATCATGAACGGTGCCGTGCTGGTGCCCTTCTATGAAAACGGGGACGACAACGAAAGAGCACGGAAGACTCTGCAGAGCGTTTTCCCAGAAAGAGAAATCGTGGGCATCGACTGCCGCATACTGCTCACACAGAACGGCAGCCTGCATTGCTGTACCATGCAGTTTCCACTCATAAAAAAGGAAGCAGAATGAAAGTCGGTATCATACAAATCAAGTGCTGCGCTGACAGCGAAACCAATAAGCGCAAACTCGCAGAGCGTATTGACGAAGTCAGCCGAAAGGGCGCAGAACTCGTAATACTGCAGGAACTGCACAACACACTCTATTTCTGCCAGACGGAGTCGGTGGAGATGTGTGCACTTGCAGAACCCATCCCGGGGCCTTCGACAGATTTCTACGGAGAAATAGCCAAACGAAACGGTATCGTGCTCGTCACATCACTCTTCGAGCGCAGAGCTGCGGGATTGTATCACAACACGGCTGTGGTCTTCGAACGCGACGGCAGCATAGCGGGAAAATACCGAAAGATGCACATACCGGACGACCCCGCTTATTACGAAAAGTTCTACTTCACTCCCGGTGACCAAGGATTCAGGCCCATCAAGACATCCGTGGGAATGCTGGGCGTACAGGTGTGCTGGGATCAATGGTATCCGGAAGGAGCAAGACTCATGGCGCTGCGAGGTGCCGAAATACTCATATACCCCACAGCCATCGGTTACGAAAGCAGCGACACACCCGAAGAACAGGAACGCCAGCGCAACGCGTGGCAAACCGTGCAGAGAGGGCATGCCGTAGCTAACGGACTACCCGTGATAGCTGTAAACCGCTGCGGACATGAGTCCGACCCGTCCGGCCTGACAAAAGGAATACAATTCTGGGGTACCAGTTTCGTAGCCGGTCCGCAGGGAGAAATCGTTTACGAGGCACCTCAGGAAGAGGAAGTAGCTGTCGTGGTAGATGTAGATATGGCACGCAGTGAGCAGGTGCGCCGCTGGTGGCCGTTCCTGAGAGACAGAAGAATAGAAGCGTTCGATGGGCTCACAAAACGTTTCATCGACTAAAGAACAACAAACTATATAACCGTATAATAAAAAACAGCATATATGTCCAGTAGCATCCGTTTCCGCATCGTGGGAGAGGCATTCAGAAAGAAGGCAATTGATATACCCAATCGCACAGAACGCCCGAGCGAGTTTTTTGCTAAGTATGTCTTCAACAAAGAGAAGATGTATCGATATCTGCCGGCAAAGGTGTATAAGAAGATGTGTGATGTCATCGACAACGGTGCCACACTCGATCTAGACACAGCCGATGCCGTAGCAGCCGGTATGAAGAAATGGGCGATGGAATTGGGAGTGACACATTGTACGCATTGGTTCCAGCCTCTCACAGAAGGTACTGCAGAAAAACACGACGGCTTCGTAGAGCACGACGGTAAGGGAGGACTCGTAGAGGAGTTCACCGGGAAACAGCTTGTGCAGCAGGAACCGGATGCCTCATCATTCCCTTCCGGAGGTATACGTTCTACTTTCGAAGCACGAGGATATTCAGCATGGGATCCTGCTTCACCTGTCTTCGTTATGGGCGACACGCTGATGATACCTACCGTATTTATCTCTTACACAGGCGAAGCGCTCGATTATAAGGCTCCGTTGAAGAAGGCTCTCAAGGCTGTTGACAAAGCCGCTACACAAGTGGCACGCTACTTCTACCCCAAAGTGAACAAGGTTGTTTCCAATCTCGGTTGGGAACAGGAATACTTCCTCATGGATGCCGACCTCTATGGAGCACGTCCCGATATGCTGCTCACCGGACGAACTCTGATGGGACATTCCAGCGCCAAGGACCAACAGATGGACGACCACTACTTCGGAGCAATTCCCGAACGGGTGGCAGCCTTCATGAAAGATCTTGAGATACAGGCTCTCGAGCTCGGCATTCCCTGCAAGACCCGTCATAACGAGGTGGCACCCAACCAGTTTGAGCTGGCCCCCATCTTCGAGGAGACAAATCTTGCCGTAGACCACAACATGCTGCTGATGAGTCTGATGCAAAAGGTGGCACGTAAACACGGTTTCCGTTGTCTCTTGCACGAGAAACCCTTCAAGGGAATCAACGGATCCGGTAAGCACAACAACTGGAGTCTGGCCACCGACACAGGCATTCTGTTGCACGCTCCCGGCAAGACGCCAATGGACAATCTGCGTTTCATCACTTTCGTCGTAGAGACTCTGATGGCTGTTTACCGTCACAACGGACTGCTGAAAGCATCCATCATTTCAGCCACTAATGCACATCGTCTGGGAGGACACGAGGCACCGCCTGCCATCGTTTCCGCATTCCTTGGCGCACAACTCACAGAGGTGCTCAATCGCCTGGAAGAGAGTGACGACAACACCATCTTCAACCTTTCCGGCAAACAGGCAATACTGCTCGATATTCCACAGATACCGCAACTCTCACGCGACAACACCGACCGCAATCGCACGTCGCCATTTGCCTTCACAGGCAACCGCTTTGAGTTCCGCGCTGTGGGAAGTCAGGCCAACTGTGCCGCAGCAATGATTGTACTCAACACTGCAATGGCGGAAGCACTCACCAGTTTCCGCACACGTGTCGATAAGCTCATCGCTTCCGGTATGGAGATGACGAAAGCTATCATCTGTGTGTTGCGCGACGATATCAAGACGTGCAAACCTGTGCGCTTCGACGGTAACGGTTATTCCGACGAATGGAAAGAAGAAGCAAAACGACGCGGACTCGACACAGAGACATCTGCTCCTCTCATGCTCGACCACTATCTGGACAAGGAGACTGTGACAATGTTCCAGAGCCAGAAAGTGATGACAGAAGGTGAACTGCGTGCCCGCACGGAAATCAAACTTGAGACCTACATCAAGAAGATACAGATTGAAGCACGTATCTTCGGTGACCTTTGTCTCAACCACATCATCCCCGTGGCAACCCGCTATCAGAGCCAGCTCATAGAGAATGTGAGTCGCGTGGCAAGTGTCTTCTCCGGCACAGAAGCAAAAGCTCTCAGCAGCAACAATATCCTGCTCATCAAGGACATCTCGGAACACTCTGCATATATCACAGAAAACGTGCAACGACTCATCGATGCACGCAAGGTGGCCAACAGGCTGGATGATGTGCGAGAAAAAGCAATAGCTTACCACGACAACGTAGCACCTCTCATCGAGGACATACGTAAGCACGTTGATAAGCTAGAGCTGATTGTTGACGACGAATTGTGGCCTCTGCCCAAATATCGCGAGATGCTGTTTATCCGTTAGTTGCTGAAAACCAGCGACTCGTCGGAAGCAACTCTAATCTTTATCGGACGCGTCTTGTCCACCTCACCTGAAAGCAGGGACTTGGACAGGTCGTTGAGCAGATAGTGCTGCAAAGCACGCTTCACAGGACGGGCTCCGAAACTCGGGTCGTAGCCTTTCTCTGCAAGGAAGTTGACTACTTCGTCGGGCACCTCCACCGAAATCTGACTCTCCGAGAGACGACGCTTGAGTGTGTCGAGCTGCAGATTGACGATAGCCTTCACCTGTTCCTTCGAGAGCGACTCGAACGTGATGATATCATCCACACGGTTGAGGAATTCCGGACGTACCGTCTGGAAGAGCTGCTCGCGGGTATAGTTGGACGTCATGATGATAAGCGTGTTCTTGAAGTTGACCATACGTCCCTTGGAATCAGTCAGACGTCCGTCGTCCAGCACTTGCAGAAGAGTATTGAAGACATCGGGATGAGCCTTCTCTATCTCATCGAACAAGACAACAGAATAAGGTTTACGTCTTACGGCCTCTGTCAACTGACCGCCCTCATCGTAGCCGACATATCCTGGAGGGGCGCCGATAAGTCTGGACACAGAGAACTTTTCCTGATACTCCGACATATCGATACGTGTCATCATACTCTCGTCATCGAACAATGTCTCGGCAAGAGCACGTGCCAGTTCGGTCTTACCCACACCGGTAGTACCCAAGAAGATGAAACTGCCGATAGGACGCTTCGGATCCTGCAATCCTGCCCTGCTCCTTCTCACGGCATCAGCCACAGCATGTATAGCTTCTTCCTGACCGATGACTCTCTTATGAAGTTCGTCTTCAAGTGTCAGGAGTTTCTCACGTTCCGACTGCATCATCTTCGACACCGGAATACCAGTCCAGCGACTTACGACGTCTGCAATGTCATCGGGAGTCACCTCCTCCTTGAGAAGTGCCGAACCAGCCGGTGCGGCATTCTGTGCGCGCTGCATTTCCTGCTCAAGAGACGGCAGTTTTGAATAACGTATCTCTGCCACACGTGCATAGTCGCCCTCGCGTTCACGCTGTTCCGCTTCCTGTTTGAGCGATGCCATCTGGTCTTTTATGGTCTGCACACGGTTGGCCTCCTTCTTCTCTTCCTCCCATTGCTGACGCATCTTGCCTTCTTCGTGCTTGAGAGCATCTATGTCGGCCTCCAGTTTCTTGAGTTTCACCTCATCCTTCTCGCGCTTGATTGCCTCGCGTTCGATTTCAAGTTGGCGCAAACGACGCGTCAGTTCGTCCAAAGCTTCGGGCACGCTGTCGCGCTCCATACGCAGCTTGGCAGCAGCCTCATCCATCAGGTCGATAGCCTTATCGGGCAGGAAACGCTCCGTGATATAACGGTGTGAGAGCGACACGGCTGCAATGATGGCATCATCCTGGATACGCACCCTGTGATGCTGTTCATAGCGTTCTTTCAGACCACGCAGGATACTGATGGAAGCCATCGTATCGGGTTCGTCCACGAGGACGGTTTGGAAACGTCGCTCAAGAGCCTTGTCCTTTTCGAAATACTTCTGATATTCGTCCAAAGTGGTAGCACCGATAGAGCGCAACTCACCACGAGCAAGAGCGGGCTTCAGAATATTTGCTGCATCCATTGCACCCTGCGTCTGACCTGCACCCACAAGGGTGTGAATCTCATCGATGAAGAGGATGATATTACCCTCCGACTCGACTACCTCCTTTACCACCTTCTTCAAGCGCTCCTCAAACTCTCCCTGGTATTTCGCACCAGCAATCAGAGCGCCCATATCAAGGCTGTACAGTTGCTTGTTTTTCAGATTCTCCGGCACATCGCCGCGCAAGATTCTATGCGCAAGACCTTCCACAATGGCGGTCTTACCCGTACCCGGTTCACCGATAAGCACAGGGTTGTTCTTCGTACGTCGGGAAAGTATTTGGAGCACGCGACGTATCTCCTCGTCACGACCTATCACGGGGTCGAGCTTACCCTTACGGGCCTCCTCCACAAGGTTGCGTGCATACAGTTCAAGAGCCTTTTGCTCCTGCTGCTGATTGTTGTTTGCTGTCATCATAGTAGTAGTGGTTTTTATTGGTTTTTGTTTTCACACCACCACTACGCAAACTCCGTGCTAAGAGCCGAAATACGTACAAAAAGTCATTCTTTACGCCATTTTGGCAGAAAAGATGCGCCCTTCAGAAGAGTTCCCGCGCTCAGTCGTACAGCCGGAAGATACGCTCCATCGGATGCCACTTGTCCGTACTCTTCGCATCGGCAGCACAGCCTTGGAACTTCGACACTAAAGCCTCCCACTCTGCCTGGCGAGGCAATGTAGCAAGACGGCTCATCGACTTCTCCCAATCAAAGTCTGCCGGAGCGTCAACTATCATGGTGAGATGATTCCCGATGAGATATATCTCCATTTCGAGAATACCCACCTGCCGTATTCCGTCGCGTATCTCCTTCCAGTGATGAGCCTCCGAATGATACTTGCGATAGAGCTCTATCAGTTCCGAGTCATCGCTGATTTCCAGATACTGGACATAGCGTTTTATCCTGCCCTCCGAAATATTCTGAACGTAACCTTCCATAGCATCAGAACTTAACAAGAATACGGAACACCTTGCCGGGATTCTTGCTCCACCAGCGCATTGTCTCCAGAGCTTCTTCCGGACATATTTCCTTTGTTATCAGGGAATCCACAGGACATGTGCCGCGCTCGAGATAATTTATCACAGCACGAAAATCACTGGGCTGTGCATTGCGCGAACCGCGTATATCGAGTTCCTTCTGCACGAAATATTTCGTCTGGAACGAAACCTCCGATTTTGCATATCCGATACAGGCCACACGACCCGTGAATGCCACCTCGTTGATTGCCATCTGATAGGTAGGCACGCTACCCACTGCCTCTATCACCACATCAGGACCGAAACCGCCTGTAATCTCCTGCAGACGCTGATGAACATCCTCAGCAAGAGTGTTTACGGTGTAGACGGCTCCCATCTTCTTTGCAAGAGCCAGTTTCTCGTCATCGATATCGGCAGCAATCACCGTTGCTCCTCTCATGGCAGAACGTACAATAGCACCCATGCCCACCATTCCGCAACCTATTACCATCACCACATCGATATCCGTCACCTGTGCGCGACTCACCGCATGAAATCCCACAGACATGGGTTCCACCAGCGCTGTTGTGCGCGTCGAGAGAGTGCCCGCCGGAATCACCTTCTCCCACGGCAGCACGATATACTCCTTCATCGCTCCGTTGCGCTGCACACCGAGCGTCTCGTTGTGTTCACACGCATTCACACGCAAATTTCTGCAGGACGCACACTTTC
Organism: Bacteroidaceae bacterium; assembly: GCA_017958545.1. Lineage (GTDB taxonomy): Bacteria > Bacteroidota > Bacteroidia > Bacteroidales > Bacteroidaceae > Physcousia. The sequence goes on from JAGDCM010000047.1 coordinate 21,897, forward strand.
CGCAGTTGGTGTAGGGATTGCACGTCACCACCATACCGGGTTTCAACGTCTCGGGCACGCCGCTACCGACAGCCTCTATCACGGCACCTATCTCATGACCCGGTATCACGGGATTCAGAGCCATTGTGTTGCGTCCCATGAACGTATTGATGTCGCTACCGCAAAAACCTACGTAGCTGAGTTTCAGGAGCACTTCGCCGGCGAGCGGCGACTGCGGCTTCTCCACATCAATGATATTCAGTTCCTGATTGTGTGTTATCTCGATTGCTTTCATTCTGACATATTTTTTATATAAGGTAAATCCGGAAGATTCTCAAAACCGTAGAACCGACATGCATTCTCACCAAGGAAAAGCCGTTTCTCCTCATCGTTCAGTTCCTTGCTCTTACTCACAAAGTCGTATGACATGCGATATGTTATTGCCGTGATGGTGCGCGGATAGTCCGAGCCCCACATCAGATGTTCGATGCCCACCCAGTCCTTTGCCTCGCAGATACGACGGACAGCTGTAGGATAAGGATAGAATTCCGCATTGTAAAGCCACGTGATACCACCCGACTCCACCATCACATTCCTTCCTTCACGGGCCAACATCACCTGACTGCGGAAGGTGTCCGTCGTCGGCATACCGAAATGACCGATTGCAACACGCAGTTCGGGGCACTCCTGTATCACCTCGCGCATCTCTCCTATCTGCCGCTCATCGTCTGCCAGACACATCGACAGCACCATTCCGCGCTGCTCCATCAGACGGAATACGGGCATCAGTTCCGTGAGAGGCTGTTTCATACGGTGTCCGGGAAACGCGATACCTTTCAGTCCCGTCTCGGCCACCGTCTTTGCCTCGTCTTCGTTCCACGCCATACCCATACAGAAGAAGCGCTCCGGATATTTGCGCTGCACCTCTGCAAGGTATTCGTTCTGGTTGCCGTCTATCAGTTCCTGCACCACCACAGCGGCTCCCACCTGCGCATAGTTCATATTGGAAAGGAACACTTCCGCTGTATTCCTGCCGTCTATCATAAACGGCGGCAACATCTGCACTTCTTCGTCGAAGAATATGCTGCGTCCGTTCTCCAGCGACAAAATGCGCTTGCCGTCTATCTGTGTGTCCTGCCTGAGCCACAGGTGCGAATGTGCATCAACAATTATCATATTACTAAGAATTTGCCCACGTCACACGCTTCTGGTCGCCTATTATTTCCTGCACTTCGCTCACGAGCTCCCAGTCCGGTTCCTCGTTTGCCCACTTTATATTGCGGCGCACATTCTCCGGGTTGGCCGACGAGAACAGCGTGGAAGCGATGCGCGGATTGCTCACGGAGTATTGCACGGCGAGCTGTTCGATGGGATATCCCTTTTTGCTGCAATACTCTGCGGCACGCTGACAGGCATCCACCAGTGCTTTCGGAGCAGGATGCCACGAGGGCACACCGCGCTGCGACAGCAGACCCATCGACAGCGGTGATGCGTTGACGATACCGATACCACGCTGCTCGAAGAAGTCGAGATAGTCCGCCAGAGCGTCGTCGTTCAATGTGTAGTGACAGAAATTCAAGATGCTCTCCACCGTGCCCTCCTCTGTGTGCTCCACCACCCACTGGAGATTCTTCAGTTGCAGGTCGGTAATACCCACGTGTCCCACAACGCCCTTCTCCCTCAGTTCCACGAGTGCCGGCAGAGTTTCCTCCACCACTTTCTGCAGTCCTCCCGGCAGCGCAGCCTGAAACTCGATGTCGTGCACGTTGATGAGGTCTATATGGTCGATACCGAGCCGCTCCATACTCTCGTACACGCTCTCCGTAGCACGACGTGCGGAGTAGTCCCATGTGTTCACTCCGTCCTTGCCGTACCTGCCCACCTTCGTACTCAGATAGTACTTGTCGCGCGGTATGTTCCTCAGAGCCTTTCCCAGCACGGTTTCCGCCTTGTAGTGACCGTAGTAGGGACTCACGTCGATGAAGTTGATACCTCCTTCTATCGCAGCCTCCACGGCTTCAAAACTCTCCTTCTCGTTGGTCTCGCGAAAGACGCTTCCCAGCGACGATGCACCGAATCCCAGATGTGAGATGTGCATCCCTGTATGTCCTAATTCCTTATAACGCATATTTCGTTTCTATTTTTTCTGTATCAGTTTCCCGTACCTGCAGCCGTAATAGGCACACACGGCAAAACATATCATCGGCACCACGTATGCCACCTGATAGATGTAGTCATATCTGTTCATCACAAAAGCCGTGAACTGCGGCACACACGCATTTCCCACGATGGCCATCACCAGGAATGCTGCACCCGATTTCGTCTGCGCTCCCAGTCCCCGCAATGCCAGCGAGAACTGTGTCGGGTATATTATCGACATGAAGAACGACACCGCCAACATGGCATACAGTCCCACATATCCACCGTAGATGATGATGACCACGCAAAGTATGATATTCGCAATGGCGTATACCGTCAGCATGTGCTCCGGAGCGAAGCGCCCCATCAGTAGTGTGCCCACCCAGCGCCCCACGAGGAATGCCAGCATGTAGAGCCCGAAGAATGTCGTGGCGGTTTCTTCGTTGATACCGGCATACGTGCAGCAGTAAACGAGGAAAAGACTGTTGATTGCTGTCTGTCCGCCGTTGTAGAAGAACTGCGCTATCACTCCCCACCTCAGATGTCCTTTCTTCAGCACCGAGAAGTCTATCAGCTTCTTCCTTTCCCTGCCGCTCTCCTCCTCCACTTTGGGCAGTTTCACCCACGTGAGCAGTGCCGCCACTCCCAGCAGCACGATGGCCAGCAGCAGATACGGCATCTTTATTGCGTCTGTCTCCATCTGTATGTATCCCTCCCATCCTCCGGGATAATCCACCGGCAAGGTGGCTCGGGTGTATGTCTGTCCGCTCAGCACCAGTTTGCTCAGGAACATTGCCGAGACGAATGCTCCCAGTCCGTTGAACGACTGCGCCAGATTCAGTCTGCGCGATGCCGTCTTAGCGTCTCCCAGCACCGTGACATACGGATTCGCAGCCGTCTCCAGAAAACACATACCCGTAGCGATGACGAAAAAGATGCACAGATACACGGTATAGCTCTTCACCAGTGCTGCGGGGAAGAACAGCAGTCCTCCCACAGCCGCTATCAGCAGTCCCGCAATGATACCCACACGGTAGCTGTACCTGCGCATGAACATGGCGATGGGTATGGGACAGATGAAATACGCCAACCAGTAGGCGCTCTCCGTAAACGAGGCCTCAAAGGTGTTCAGTTCGCATGTCTTCATCAGCTGCCTTATCATTGTAGGCAGCAGATTGCTGCTTATCGCCCATAGAAAAAACAGGCAGAAGATAAGGCTCAGAGCCACGGTGTTCTTTTTCATTTCCTTTTTCTTTAAGGTTATCGTTTTCGTTTTGGTTTTCGTTTATTTTCTCATCCTGTCCCTGTATTCCTGGGGTGTTACTCCCGTCTGTTTGCGAAACACACGTATGAAGTAACTGTGATCCGTGAATCCCAGCGAGTAAGCCACTTCCTTCACCGGCTGGTCTGTGGTGTAGAGCATCAACTGGGCTCTCTCCACCTTCTTTGTGTTGATATACTGCAGGGGAGACAATCCGAATTCCTTTTTGAACAGGCGTATCAGATACGGCTTTGTGATGCACGCCACCCCCGAGAGTTTCTCCACATCTATGTTCTCACCGATATGTGCGTGGATGTAGCCCAGCACATTCTTTATCCTCTCGTCCGTGGTCCACGAGTGCGGCACCACCTCGCGCATGAAACGGGAAAAGAGCACCAGCAGAGCGCCCCTCAGTTCCATCTTCTTCCACAGCGGCATGTCGCGGTAGCGCTGCACGTAGTCAGTGAATGTCGCTGCGTTGTCATACGAGTTGGGATTGCTTTCCGGCAGACATGCGTCGGGATAGTCTTCGCACAGCCCCTTGAAGATTTGATTCTCGTCCCTGCCGGCTTTCACTTCCGTGGGGAATTCGTAGAGCTCCATCATGTTCATCTCGTTCTTGAACCCCTCATACACGTGCAGGTAGTAGTGCGTGAACGGTCCTTCGCACTGATACGAATGCTTCGTGTAGGGCGGAATGATATACATGTAGCCCGGACGCAGCCTCACCGTCTCTTCCGGCAAGTGCAGCTGCGCCTCGCCTTCCGTCACGTAAAAGATACGCGTGAACGGGGAACTCACTTCCTTCCAGTTCCAGTCTCCGTTGTGATGTGCCAGACCGACATTTAGCATCTGGAGGTTAAACGACTCAATGGGAATCTGCTTCATTTTTCCGTTTTTTTACACTTTACGGGTGCAAAGGTACGGTTTATTGTTCTATTTCAATGCGACAAAATTGACATTTAATAGGACAAAATTGACATTTCCCATTTTTCTTAATAAGCATGACCGCTCTCTATTTCCTCCTTATCCAGCTTTTTTGCGTCAATCTTATACCAGCAGTACACAATATATGCCAGGACGAAGGGCACCAGCAGCGACACGTAGAACATTGTGCGCAATGTGAATTCGCTGCTGCACGAATTGGCTATGGTGAGCGACGACTGCAGGTCTGCCGTAGAGGGATAGTATGCCGTCTGCCCCCACCCGGCGCACAGCAGCAGAGCGAGCACCGTCATCACCGTTCCCACGCCCGCAGGCCATATTCCGCAGTAGTAGTCCTTCACGAGCAATGTCTTTCCGATACCGTAGAGCACACCCACTACGCCGACGAGCAACAGCACGGTGAGAGGCCACATCGTGAGGAAGTTAGCGAGATACTTGTAGGGCTCCACCGTCACCTCTCCGCTTGCATTCACGGCATAACCGTCCTTGAGCAGCAGATGCACCAGATAGTACACGAAGAGCAGCACAAACACTCCTGCCGCACTCAGCAGTCGCGTGCGTCCTCTCCTGCGTATATCCTCGTCGGCCACGTTGTTCATCACATAGAGTATACCGAGCGTGCGTGCAAGGAACACCACAGCCAGACCCAGCACCAGCACGTGCGGATTCAGCAGGGCATCCAGTCCGTGCGAAGCGTTTGCCCAGCGACTTATCACGGGTGTCAGGGCTCCCGCGTCTATCATATTGTTCTTCTCCACGATGAAGTTCGACCCCTCGAAGAATGTCGCCACAGCACCGCCCAGCAGGAGCGGTCCCACAATGCCGTTGAGCACGAGGAAGAAGCGGAACACCGACGGGCCCAGTATGTTGCCCAGTTTGTTCTGGAACTCATAGCTCACCGCCTGCAATACGAATGTCAGCAGGATGGCCATCCACAACCAGTACGCACCGCCGAACGAGGTGGAATAAAACAGCGGGAACGATGCGAAGAACGCACCGCCGAATGTCACCAGCGTGGTGAATGTGAATTCCCACTTGCGCCCTGTGGAGTTAATCACCAGACGACACCCTGCGTCCGTTGCTCCGAGACTGTTCACCATCGAGTTGGCACCCTGCACAAACAGCAGGAACACCAGTATAGCTCCCAGGAGCGACACTATAAACCACCAATACTGCTGCAAAAATACGTATGTCATATCTCTAAACTCTAAACTGTAAACTGTAAACTGTAAACTGTAAACTCTACCCTCCCTTCTTTATCTGCTTCAGCATGATATTCACCTCCACGGCGAGCAGCACCGTGAAGAGCACGAGGAAGATGCAGAATGTGGTCATCACACTCGACGCTCCCAGATTGCTCACCGATGCTCCCACGGGCAGCATGTCCTGTATGGTCCAGGGCTGGCGACCCAGTTCGGCCACCATCCATCCGCACTCCGATGCTATGTATGTCAGCGGCAGCAGGGCGATGGCCGTCCAATAGTGCCATTTGGGCAGCGATGTCAGGCTTCTCTTCTCCCACAGCTTTTTGGGGAACCCGTACGATGCTGCGAGAACTGCGGCGAAGAACAGTATCAGCAGAGAGCCCATTCCCACCATGATGCGGAACGCCCAGAAGTTGGCAGCGACGGGCGGCACCAGTTCGGCCTCGTCCTTGATGTATCCGTAGCCGAAATACGGCATATTCTCTTTCAGTATCGCCAGCTGCTGTTCCTTGCGCCAAGTGAAGTTCAGGTCGGGAGCCTCTCCTGCTAGGAAGGCCTTCTCGTCCGCTGCGTCGCGTCGGTAGTTCTGCAGCGCGGCGATGGCCAGCTTACCCCTGTTTATCTTCTCCTGAGCCGAGGGTTCCTTCGTACCGTCCTCGCGCACGTATCCTTTCAATATATCGTTGATGCCGGGCACGTAGCCGTTGAAGTCGTTTGTTGCCATGAAGGAGAGAGCGTACGGCACCTCTATGCCCTCAATGATTTTGAGACCCTGCCCCCGTCCGCCGTCGTAGAGCGCCTCCATTGCAGCCAGTTTCATGGGTTGCACGGCAGCCACATCCTGTGCCGACTTGTGTCCCGTGGCCGCTGTCAGCAGGGCAGCCGCAAGACCCACCCACGCTCCTATCCTCATGCTCTTGAGCGCCATCTCCTCCTCGCGCTTCTTCATGAGATACCAGCAGCACACCGCCACGCAGAACACACCGCCCACAATCCAAGCGGAGGTCACCGTGTGACAGAATTTCGACACGGCGAAGGGCGAGAGCGCCACATCGGCAAACGATGTCATCTCGTTGCGCATCGTGTCGGGGTTGAATTCGCAGCCCACCGGATACTGCATCCATGCGTTTGCCACCAGTATCCACCAGGCCGATATCGTCGCACCCAGTCCCGTGAGCCATGTCGAGGCCAGATGGAAACCGCGCGACACCTTCTCCCATCCGAAATACATCACGGCCACGAAGGTCGACTCCATGAAGAATGCCACGATACCCTCCACAGCGAGCGGAGCGCCGAAGATGTCGCCCACGAACCATGAGTAGTTCGACCAGTTGGTGCCGAACTCGAATTCCAGTATGATACCCGTGGCCACACCCATCGCAAAGTTCACACCGAAGAGCCTCTGCCAGAATATCGCTGTGCGGCGCCAGAAGGGTTTCTTCGTGCGATAGTAGCATGTCTCCATGATACCCATGATGACGGCAAGTCCCAGCGTCAGCGGCACGAACAGCCAGTGATAGATTGCCGTCAGGGCAAACTGTGCTCTCGACCAGTCCACGGTCTCCGCAAGTGTTGATAACAGAATGTTTTGCATGATATTCTATGGATTAAGTATTTGCGATGCCACATAGTCAGCCTCCCCGCCCTCCTCAGCGTGCTGTTTCAGGAAGTCGGGAAAGAAGAACAGTTTCAGTATGATGAATATTATGAACAGTTTCACTATGATGACGAGCCACAGCGTGCGTCCCAGCCGCATCTGCCGGAACCCGTCGTAATACAGGTCGAACACCCGGTATATGAAGTTGTTTTTTTGCATAGATTTGAGGTTATAGCATTGCAAAGATACGGATTTTTTCTAACAATGCACAGTTTGTGCGTTTTTTTTTCGTTATTGCGGTGTCTCATGAGTACGTTTGTGCTATATTGTTTCATCATCGCGGTGGGAAAGTTGCGTTGATACTTTTGGGAAAATGAGTTGTTTTTTTATAAAAACCACAAAAACAAAATTTAGAATCGGGCGTTATCTGCAATGTCGCACCCTGCCAGCCCGGTCGTTGCGAACCGTCGACGCGGTCGTTTCGGAGTCGCGGTCCGGTTACTTCGGAGTTTCGTGCATGAATTAGTCACTTAGTCGCTTACTTTCTGCTTTTCTGACTTTCTCATGAAATCATCCATATTAATGGCATCTTCCCCCACTCTTCGCCCGTTCAGTCTGCGAGGAGTCTGCGAGGAGACTGCGAGGAGTGTGCGAGGAGCTGCGAGAGTTTTCGGAGTTTCCTCGCAGACTGAACGTATACTGAACGTAATCTATAAAGGGGAAGATAAGACTTTGGCTATTGGCTCTCGAGCCACATACAAAAGTCAATTATAAAGTCCTAAAACAACATTAAAGGCCGCTTTCGGGCGGCCTTTCCAGATAATTAAAAGTTATTTATATCCTTTTATATAAACAATAAGGAATAATCTTGTATATTACGGCTAATATGTGCCAACGTTTAGTTACGTAAGCCTTAGACTTCTTTTTGCGAATAGCAGCAATTATTTGACCCGCAACTTTTTCTGCAGGCATAACCCAAAACAGACCTTCTCCTTTTGCCATTGCCGTATCAACAAGTCCTGGGCGAATGTCTGTAACTATTATATGGCCACCGCTTTTAAAAGCCTTTTTACGCAGGGATTCCATATAGTTAATTTGGTAGGCTTTAGTCGCACTATAGGCAGGTGCCATTGGTTCACCGCGAAGACCACCGACAGAAGTGATTGCAACTAAATGTCCGTAGCCTTGTTGCTCGAGAATATGATATATTGTATTAACAACAAATGTCCATCCTACAACATTTGTATCAATCGTTGGTCGCTCTATGGCATAGTCAAGCGTGGCGTTAATGTCACCTGTACCAGAACACAAGATAGCAAGATCAATGTGTCCCAGCTCTTTGTAAAGCGCATTGATGGCTTGATCCGTCTCTTCGATATTAGTAATGTCTGCTTTCGCTGCGACAGCTTTAGATGGATATTTTTGAAGTAATTCGCCAAGCAGATTTGTTCGTCTCCCGACTATGCCGATACGATTATCTGCGTTTGCATATTTCTCAAAAAGAGTTTTTCCAATACCTGACGTTGCTCCTATGATTACGATATTCATTTCGTTCTATCTTGACAACTTATTTACTTCGTATTTTTGAGGGAACACAACCCTGCATAAGGTTATAATTTGCTGACCATATGTTCTTTTTCAACTTCGTAAGCAAATAGTTCTTTTTGGATAAACTCGCAAAAACGCTCTCTGCTAGCTGGAACATTATCCGCAAAAACTTTATGATTCAATTCATCATACTTCTTTTTCATTTTCTCATCATTTTTAGAGTATGAAAATGTGCGCCTGGAAGTACTGTATGTAACGTCTAAAGTTTTTTTATTTCTTTCAAGTATGGGATATTCATTTTTAATCGTACCAAATGCGTCAAAATTATCAAACAACTCCCATTCACATTTGTTAGGTCCGTCAATGGACTGCCCTGTGTTTTTCTTCAATATTTTCCGAATCAAAATACCCCCAAACGCGAAATTATGGTTCACATCAACCATGCCATCTTTACCCTCAAAACGACTGTATGAACTCTGGAAGGTTAAATCAATTCCACTTTTGTGAAAAAACCAACGACAAGCATCCATGTCGCGAGGATATGTGATAATGTCTGGATGTTTTTTATTACAAAAATAAAACTCAATCTCTAGGAAATAGTATTCCTCTCCATTTTTATTAATGTGGTAATTTGTGAATATTTCTTTTGCCACCTTATCGAAAACCTCCTTTATCTCATCCGAACTGGCATCACCAGGAATGCACATCAGTTTCTTTAATTCTTGTTGAATCTCGTTTTTCATAGCTGTTTCTTTTAAATTTTTCCACAAAAATATAACAATGCATTGATTGCACCAAGATTTGTTTGATGTTTGTTATTCAAGTTGGGCAATTTAATAATAATTCGATGTTCTTCACACTGTTTTTGATACTCCGTATCCAAAACGGAACAAGGAACCACATTAAACAACTAACCAAAACAAACACACCAAGAAGAATCAGAATGAAAAAACCTAATACTCCTAATCCACCGATAAATGCAGACATAATAACTCCTTTCTTTTAATAGGTTTAACATATAATATTCCACGTTGAGCAGTTCAAGGCACCGCCTTCGCTGCAGAGACTTTCACATCCACATATCCGGCTGCAACGGCACATTGGAAATGCTGCCTCGATTTGAGCAAACGCCTCAAAATCCGTTTCCTCATTAAGCATCGGCACGAATATATCATTACCGACATGCAGGAAGTTGAGATAAGCCCAGCTGTTTGCCGTGTGACAGCCATAATGAAGTTCTTCAATCTCAAAATAAGGACTCAGCGCATCCATGAGTCTCTTCCTTAACGCACGGTCGAAATCCCAATAATTGTTGAGCAGCACCCTACTCTCTCCCATATACCTCACCATACCGTCCGCATGGCCATAGATATCATATCTGTCCCACGGAATCAACACTGGTTCAGCCTCCAGGAGTTCCGACAACTCATCCAACAGCTTGGAACTGCTATATTGTGGATTCTCTCCTAACACTTTGTCCGTCAATATCACTTTCTCGTCACAACTGATGACATTGCCACCGTCGATGTTTATCTGCGAGCGACAGACATCTATGCCCAGCTGATTCATGATATCACTCACATTCGGTTTATACTCCGGCGAGTCTTTCAAATAGTCAGGTTCGTAGCGAAACTGCACAAATTTATCCTCTCTCACCTGCACGGGCATATAGTCACGCGCCCAGATATGTAATGAGGAATGAGTGCAGGGAAGTTGCTCCCAAGCAATATTACGTTTGCTAAGCGTAGCGATTAGAGATTTTCTTACATTTTGATACGACGGCGACTCAAGTCCTTCCGCAAAACAAACTTTGTTTGTTTTATTATTAATAATCATATTGTATTTAATTAATTATTAGATATTTAACACGCTCAAATTTTCACCGCAAAGGTCAATCTTTTTTCGCGAAGAAGCAAAATTTTTCGGTTAATTTTTGTTAAAGTTTTTTGAAAAAGTTATTTAAAGATTTTATACAAATAATTACAAAATTAAATATGATTTTTTATCTTTTTCTGTTTACAGTTTAATGAAGACGCAAGAGAACAGAAAAAAGACATTTCACCTTAGACTTTAGACTTTAAACAACAAAAAAAACTCTTTAACCTATAACCTTTAACCTATAACCTTTATTAATTCAACTAAAAACCTTACCTTTGCAGCACCATGAAAAGAATAATACTTAGCATCTGGCTGGCCATAACGGCTTTTGCAACGGCAAGCGCCACCCTGAATCCGGGTACGGAATACTACATCTGGCTTAACATCTACGAGAAACTGCTGGGCACCAACGAAGCAGGCACAGGACCTGCACTCTCGGCCTACGGAACACAGGAGGACGGATATGTCTTCGTGGCAGAGGAGTCGGGAAAAATAGGCTACGTGCTGCTCAGGCAGAAGAGCAGCGGGAAGTATCTGGCAGCCAGTTCGGCCAACACATGGAGCATGACACTGGAGGACAAGTCCACTGCCGACCGCTTCTGCTGGCAGGCCGACGAGGGTACGTACGCGTACATTATCAGTAAAAAGAGCGGCAAGTATGTCGGCATAGACGGTGCACAGAAGAGCAAGGACTACGTCAGCGTGTATTACGACAAGCGCAAGAGCAGCCATGCACAGTTTTCCATCATACCGGTGACGGGCAGCACGTGGGACGAAGCCAGGCAGGCATACCAGTCGGAGGAATACACCAACGCACAGGGTGTCAAGGAGGTGGACTACTGCCAGCTGAACGGAAAAGACCTGGACTACAGCGACGAGATAGACATACACATCACCTGCAACGACAACCCGATGACGGGCAGCACGGTGAATCTGGGAAGCGAGCGCACATGGCTCATCTTCGACAACATACTGCCGAGCAAGGTGGCGTCCAGCTATCTCAAATATGTAAAGATAAACGGCCAGAGGGCACAACTCGGTACCAACTGCCGCGTGGCAATATACCTGAACGGAGCCGCCGTGATACCCAAGCCCGACGTGATAATGGAATGCGAGGGCACAGAGGGCAGTTTCGAACTGAAGAACGGCAATCACAGCGACCTGGGCGAGCAGAGCAACACGATGACATCATTCACTCTGCGACGCGGATACATGGCAACACTGGCTTCGGGCACGAGCGGAAGCGGACACAGCCGCGTATATGTGGCCGACCATGCCGACCAGGTGGTCACCCTGCCCCAATCGCTATCACGCCGCGTGACATCGGTGTATATCAAGCCCTGGCAGTATCTCTCGAAAAAGGGATGGGCCGACAAGGGCGGTGCAACGAAGGGACCGCAGCTGAGAGCCACATGGTTCTGGTCGTGGAGCGCCGGCTACAGTTCCACCACAGACATGGAATACGTTCCCTGCCGCCAACATCTCTACTGGCCCAGCGCAAGCGACGTGAACAACAAGACGGCGACGGCATCGATGTCGCTCAACGAACCGGAACACTCTGAGCAGCACACCAGCGATGTATGTTCGTGCGGCGGCACAATTGACGCCTGGAAGGCATACCTGCAAAACAGCGACTTTCAGGCTGGAGGCGGACGCATCGGTTCGCCGCAGCCCACGGACTTCGACTATCTGACGAAATACTGCAACTACGTGGACCAGAACGACAACCACTCGCGCTGCGACTTCGTGGTGACACATGCCTACTGGGACATCGGCAATCGCGACGCCGACACATACGCCAAGTATATGACGGACGAGTGCTGGACAATCTGGAACACCACGGGACGCCCCGTATGGCTGTCGGAGATGGAGGTGGGAGCCTCGTGGCACAGTTCGACATCGTCGGTCATCAACAGCTACGACAAGGCACGCTCCTATCTGCAGGCACTGCTAATACGTCTGGAGGAGAGCAACTATATCGAGCGCTACGCCATATATTCCTTCGACTACTGGCGCAACAACATGTTCTACGACGATGGCGGCATCACACCAGCTGGTGAGGTATACCGCGACCATCGCGCCACCTTCGCCTATCGGGCCGCCAACACCAAGGTGCCCGCGTGGTGGGCTCCCGGAGTAAAAGCACCCACACTGGACTACCGCGACAACGGAGACGGCACGCTGACATTCTTGATAGGCAACACCAACGGAGACGGCACAGAACAGATGACGCTGGAACGCAAGAGCCTGGGCGGAAGCTGGACAACGCTGACCGTGCTGAACAAGCGTCCAGACTTCGAGAAGAGCGACTTGGAATACACCGTGTCTCTGGAGGATATACAGCGCGAGACTGACTCTTTCCGCCCGACAGCCACCACCATCTACGGCGGTGAGGCAGTCAGCAGCGAAGTGACAACCGGATACATCAAGAATCCAAACATCGTGACCAGCAGCAAAGACGCCGTACCGGAATGGACATGCGAGCGCAGCGCATCCAACGGCTACACAAAGGCTACGGGCGACACCTATCTCGAGGTATGGACACCGTCAGCCGACAAGATAGGCTTCGACTACTATCAGGCGGTAGAGGGTCTGCCGGCTGGCGTATATACGCTGAAGGCCGTATGCTTCAATTCGACGGACGGAGTGAGCGGTGCCTCCGTCAACGGCAATATGGGACTGTATGCCCTGGCAGAGAACACAGAGTATTTCGCACCCGTCACAGAGGACTCTGAGATTGACTACGAGCGCAAGACCGTGATAGAGAAGATTGTGGTGCGCGATGGCACGCTGCGTCTCGGCATCAAGAACCAGGGAACGATGAGCGCACGCTGGGCTGGCGCCGACAACTTCGAACTGATACGTCTGGGAAGCGAAGACGAGGTGCTGGAGGGCAAGGGCAATGAGTTTATTGCCGAGGCACGCAACCTTAGAAACCAACAGCTGGCAGCCATCTGGCCCGACGAGGGGACGGACGGAAAGGATGCCTCCGCACTTATCAAGAACACCGACTGCCTGCGCTCCGACCTCTACGGATGGACAACGGTGAACCTGGCAACCACCAGCGGACAGGCATGGGACGGCGACGGCAGCAACGCCTACTTCGACAAATACAGGGAGGGTTCGCTGACATCGTCGATGACACAAACCGTGAACTATCTGCCGGAAGGCGACTATACGGCGAGTGCGCTGCTGCGATGCGCCACGGGACAGACCGTCACTCTAAAGGCCGTATACCAGCCGGTGAGCGGAGAAGAAAGCGTTTGGCAGAAATCCATTACGGGCACCGGCGACCAGACTGTGGACGGAAGCCCCTATCAGCGAGGATGGCAGAAAGTGGAACTGCCGACATTCACCGCAGCGAACGGCGACCGTATGACCCTCAGCGCCACATTCGATGCACAGGTGACATCGTGGTGGAGCGCCGACCACTTCACACTGACCTGGCACGAAGCCGGCACAACGGACATCGATGAAGTGAAGAGTGAAGAGTTAAAAGTTAAGAGTGAGGGTCAATGGTATGACCTCAGCGGACGTCGCGTGCAGAATCCCACGAAAGGCTTCTACATCCAGAACGGGAAGAAGTTCTTGGTGAAGTAAGAAGTAAGAGGTAAGAAGTAAGAGGTCTGAGGTTAGAGCCAATTGTCAATTATCAATTATCAATTGTCAATTGTCAATTACTACCGCTTTTCCTTCTGCAACACGGAATCGTATCTCACGACCGGCGAAGGTCATACCGTAGATGCGCTCCGGGTCGTCGTGATAGTGGGGACGCGGGTCGGCTGACAGGAGTTCGCAGAGCGACTGCCGCAGCGACTCGTCCATATCGTCCATAGACTCCGGAAGGACCACCTCCAACGGACGGAACTCACGCAGCACCTGCTCCGTGAAACCTCCGCGAGCCTCGGGACGGGAGTCTGTGTAGGGAAGATAGGGTTTTATGTCGAGAATCGGCGTACCGTCCTTCAAATCCGCTCCGGCAACGTGGAGCACGGGACCGTCCTTGCTGTCGAGTTCCACATTCAGGAGCTCCACACAGGAAAGGCCTATATGATTGGGGCGGAAGGGACTTCTCGTGGCAAACACTCCAATACGTCTGTTGCCACCCAGCATAGGAGGACGCACAGTGGGAGACCAACCCTCCGCCTCGTTGAACTGCCACAGAAGCCACACATGGGAGAACTCCTCCAGTCCGCGAAATGCTTCGGGATTGCGAAACTCCTTCTCAAAAACTATGCGCGAATGCACAGAACGCGCCAGACCGCTCTGGCGGGGAATACCGAATTTGCCCCCGAACGGGCTCTCTATGTGCGCAATAGGAGTCACTGCATCATCAGATAGCGCTTGAAATCGGCAAAGTCTTTGGACATCTCCACCGACTGCTTCTCACCGCGCATGAATGCCTGCAGACGCTCAGGAATGGCCACATTGCAGGAAAGGATGGCGTCCACCTTCTCCTTGAACTTGGCGGGGTGTGCCGTCTCGCAGAAGAAACCCGTCTCGCCCTTCTGCAAACCGTCCTTCAGAGCCTGATAACCGCAGGCTCCGTGGGGGTCGAGCGTGTAACCCGTCTCATCGTAGCACTCGCGCATGATACGGGCGATATCCTCGTCCTTGTAGGTGGCACCCGAGATGAGCGCCGTGATATTCTTGTGGGAACGTCCGTAGAGATCCCAGATACGTGCGAAATTGGAGGGATCGCCCACATCCATGGCGTTGGCAAGCGTTTGCACGGATGCCTTGGGATGGTATTCGCCCGACTGGAGGAAACGGAAGAATATGTCGTTGGCATTGTTGGCAGCGATGAAACGCTTGATAGGCAGTCCCATACGATGACCGAAGAGGGCTGCGCAGATGTTGCCGAAATTGCCGGAAGGCACGCAGCACACCAGCGAGTCGGCCTTGCCAAGACGCTTCATTTGAGCGTATGCCCAGAAGTAGTAGAAGGCCTGCGGAAGGAAGCGTGCCACGTTGATGGAATTGGCGGAGGTGAGACGCATGTGAGCGTTGAGTTCCTCGTCCATGAAAGCGGACTTCACGAGCGCCTGACAGTCGTCGAACACACCGTCAACCTCCAGTGCCGTGATGTTGCGGCCAAGCGTGGTGAACTGGCATTCCTGAATGGGCGACACCTTGCCCTTTGGATAGAGCACATAGACATGAATACCCTCCACACCGAGGAAACCGTTGGCCACAGCACTACCCGTGTCGCCGCTCGTTGCCACGAGGACATTGACGTCGTCGCCGTTACCCTCCTTGCGCAGGAAATACTGCAAGAGACGAGCCATGAAACGGGCACCGACATCCTTGAACGCCAGCGTGGGACCGTGGAAGAGTTCCAGGCTGTAGATGCTGTCCGTCACCTTGACAACGGGGCAGTCGAATGCCAACGTGTCGCAGACAATACGATGGAGCGCCTCTGTCTCGACGTCCTCGCCGAAGAAGCAGTCCGCAACCGAGCAGGCAACCTCCTGGAACGTCATCTTGTCGCACTTCTCAAAGAACTCCTTCGGGAGCGGTTTGATACGCTCGGGCATGTAGAGTCCCTTGTCTTCTGCCAAACCCTTCACCACAGCTTTTTCCAGTGTGGCAACGGGGGCTTTTCCGTTTGTGGAATAGTATTTCATGTTAATCTGTATTCTTGTGTTATGTTGTCACACCTTCATAAGTGCGTCGATAAATCCGTTTCCCTCGAGCAGTCCGTACGAACCATCCTTAGCAGCATCCTCGTCGAACGTCTTTACCCCGTCGGCCTCCATACCGGGAGCGTAGATGACGAAAGGAACGGGTTCTGCCGTGTGAGTGCGGTGAGCAACGGGTGTGGGATGGTCGGGCAGCAAAGCTACGGCCACCTTGTCGCCGCATTCCCTGATGAACTGCTCCGACTGCGTTGCCTCCAACACGGGTGCTATCAGACGCTTGTCCAGATTCTCTATTGTCTTGAGTTTCAGTTGCAAGTCGCCGTCGTGACCGGCCTCGTCGCTTGCCTCCACGTGCACATAGACGAAATCGTCGGTGCGCAGCGCATCAATGGCAGCCTGTGCTTTCGCCTCATAGTCGGTGTCCCAGAGACCCGTAGCACCCGGCACATTGATGACACGCAGTCCGGCATACGTGCCGATACCCCTGATGAGGTCGACAGCCGTGATGACAGCTCCGCGACGTATCTGAGGATAAGTCTCGGTGAGCGGTGTCATTTGGGGACGATAGCCCCCACCCCACGGCCAGATACTCGTGGCCATGTCCATACCCTTGCGGGAGCGCTCCTGATTGAGCGGATGAAGAGGCAGCAGTTCCTGACTCTTGCGAATGAGGTCGCACAGAAGACGTGCTGTGTCCTCAGCTTCGGGGCACTCGGCCTTCGGCAGTTTGTCCTCCCACGTCTGCAGGGGCACATCGTGGGGCGGCGTGCAACTGACGCGCTTGTCGCCTCCCTTGATGACGAGAAGATGACGGTATTGCACTCCCGTGTAGAAATGCACCCGTTCGCTACCGAGCTCCTTCTCCAGATAGCGTATCAGCGTGTCGCCCTCCTCTGTCTCCAGACGTCCGCAGGAATGATTCTTCAATATGTCGCCCTCCACACAGACGAGATTGCAGCGCATCGCAAGGTCGCCCTCCTCGAGCTCCACACCGATGGATGCAGCCTCGAGAGGACCGCGTCCCTCGTAAACCTTCCGCTGGTCGTAGCCCAGTATGCTGGAGTTTGCCACCTCGCTGCCGGGATGAAAACCGTCCTGAACTGTGCGCAGCAGTCCGTTGCAACCGTGCTCTGCGAGCCAGTCCATGTGCGGCGTGTCGGCGTACTGCAACAGCGTCTTGCCACCGAGATCGTCGCGATGCCAGTCGGCCATGCCGTCGCCAAGAATGATGATATGTTTCATTTATGCCAGACTCATTATGTCAGCGAACACACCGGCAGCCGTCACCGACGCACCGGCACCGTAGCCCTGTATCAGCATAGGATATTCGCGATAACGCTCCGTGGTGAGGAGCACGATATTGTTGGAACCCTCGAGGACGTAGAACGAATGGTCCTGCTCAAACTCCTCAAGCGACACACTGCCCTTGCCGTTCTCGTAGCGGGCAACGAAGCGCCACACCTTGTGTTCGCGTTCCAGACGTTGGCGACGCGTCTCGAAGTCGGCATCGAGAGTGGGCAGATTCTTCCAGAAATCCTCCATAGAACCCTCGAAGAAACTCTTGGGAATGAAGAGGTTCGCCTCCACATCCTCCTGATTAATCTCATAACCTGCCTCGCGGGTCAGTATAACAAGTTTGCGGATGACATCCTTGCCGGAAAGGTCGATACGGGGATCCGGTTCGCTGTAACCCTCCGCCTTCGCCATTTCGACGGTCTTGGAGAACGGTATGTCGGCTGAAATCTTGTTGAAGATGAAATTGAGCGTGCCGGAAAGCACAGCCTCTATCTTGAGTATCTTGTCGCCCGAGTGGCGCAGGTCGTTGATGGTGCGTATGATGGGCAGTCCGGCACCGACGTTCGTCTCGAAGAGGAACTTCACACCGCGCTTCTGAGCTACCTGCTTCAGACGGCGGTAGTTGTCGTAGTCGCTGGATGCCGCAATCTTGTTGGCTGCCACCACGTTGATATTGTGCTCGAGGAAGTCGCCGTAGAGTCCGGCTACCTCAGCTGATGCCGTGCAGTCGACAAAGACGCTGTTGAAGATATTCATACCAATCACCTCGTCGTGCAGACGCTGTATGTCGCTGGCGGGAGCCGACTTCAGACGCTCGCGCATATTCTCCGTGAGCTCCACACCGCCGCGGTCGAAGATAGCATTGTGACCGGAGGCCACACCCACCACATTGAGAAAGAGGCCTTCCTCCTTCTTCAGCTTCTCCTGCTGCAGACGTATCTGCTCGAGTAGTTGACCGCCGACTGTACCTACACCGCAGATGAAGAGGTTGAGTACCTGATATTCAGACAGGAAAAACGAGTCGTGAATGGAGTTAAGTGCCTTGCGAAGGCTGTTCTCCTGAATGACGAACGATATGTTGGTCTCCGATGCACCCTGAGCACAGGCGATGACACTGATACCGCTGCGTCCCAGTGTGCCGAACAGTTTGCCGGCGATACCGGGCGTGTGTTTCATGTTCTCACCCACGATAGCCACAGTGGCAAGACCTCTCTCGGCTTTCATGCGGAACATACGTCCGTCCTCGATTTCCTTTTGGAACTCCTCGTTGAGCACGCGGCATGCCTTGTCGGTGTCGCTGTCCTGCACACCTATACTGGTGCTGTTCTCCGAAGATGCCTGCGACACCATGAAGACGGAGATACCGTGCTGCGCCAGAGAGGTGAAAATACGCTGGTTCACACCGATTACACCCACCATAGAGAGACCGCTCACGGTAATGAGACTCGTGCCCTTGATGGAGGAAATACCCTTGATACTCTTGTGCTCGTCCATCTTCACCGTCTGCTTGACGATGGTACCGGCAGCACTGGGATTGAAGGTGTTTTTGATAAGTATGGGGATATTCTTGCGGCAGACGGGATATATCGTCGGGGGATATACCACCTTCGCACCGAAATTGCAGAGCTCCATAGCCTCCACATACGAGAGTTCGGGAATCACGTATGCCGTGGAAATCACTTTGGGGTCTGCCGTCATGAATCCGTCGACATCCGTCCATATCTCCAGTATCTCGGCATCGAGGGCTGCTGCAATGATGCTGGCCGTATAGTCACTGCCGCCGCGTCCGAGGTTCGTCACCTCACCGCTCTCTGCGTCTGAGGAAATGAAACCGCCCACAACCGTCACCTTCGGCAACGTCTTAAAGGCCTCTTTCACCAATTCCACAGTGCGATCCTGCGCCAACACGTTGCGACCGTTCTGCTTCATTGTCTTGATGAATTCGCGCGAGTCCTTCCATTCCGCACCGCTCACCAGATTTGCCACAATGCGAGAGGAAATGCGTTCACCGTAGGACACTATCGTGGCCTCCGTCTTGGGTGAGAGGTCGCGTATGAGAAAAACACCCTGATAGATGCTCTTCAGTTCGTCCAGCAATGCCGTTACCTCTTCGAGCAGCGGTGTGCGCTTCGCCTCGTCGGTGATGACTGCGTTTATCAGATTCACATGGCGCGACACCATGTCCTGGAACATATCTCCGTAAGTTTTGTCTCCTGCCATCGCCATTGTCGAGGTCTTGAGCAACTGGTCTGTGATACCTCCGAGGGCACTTACCACTACTACAACCTGCTCGCTCTCGCTCTCAACGATGCGCTTCACCGACAGGATACTTTCCACAGAACCGACGCTGGTTCCGCCAAACTTCAATACTTTCATTTCGATGTAATATAGTATTTCTCGGCAAAGATACGAAAAAATACTGAATTCAAGCCTTATTTACCTGCAAATAATATCGCTCACAGCCATATTTTCCACCACATATCCCCAAAAACTCCCGCATAGAAGAAAAAAAGGAGCCCTCACACGCGCACGTCTCATTTATTTTCTATATATTTGGGCTGTAAAGCGTTATTTATATAAGGAAAAGATGAAAAAAAACATCATATTAGGCATTCTGGCATGCCTTCTTTCGCTGCAAGGTTTCGCGCAGAATCCCAACCAGATGCCAAAAAAGGCACAAAGAATAGACCTCTCAGAGCGTTGGGGCAACTACGAGCGCAGGCAGTATTTCGGCATACGTTTCGGTATGAACGTGTCACAGGTGATGTTCTACGGCCCCGATGTGGACAACAGTTCGCGTCTGGGACTCAACGGCGGTATCGTGGCAGGCTTCATGCTGGCTAAGACGGCACCTATATTTCTGGAAACCGGACTGCTGTATCAGGGCAAAGGTGCTTACATCAACGGTGACAAGAAGAATGAAATCACTATCCGCCAGCACTTCCTCGAAATACCCATCCTCTTTAAATACAAGATACAGACCAACGTCGACAACCTGAAGATACAGCCCTTCCTCGGAGGTTTTATTGCTATCGGACTCGGCGGTGAGACGCGCTTCTATCATGCAGACCCGCAGTTCTACCCTGTGGACGAACGCGGACGCTACAAGAGAGGCACATTCAGCGACGGAGCATTCCGCGCCTTCGATGCCGGACTAAAGATGGGTTGCGGCATGTCGTACAGGAATCTCTACGTAGAACTCTCCTACACCATAGGCATCATGAATGCTGCCCAGAAGGAATTCAACGACTTCGGTTTCGACAACTTCGACAACAGCATCCACAACGGCAATTTTGCCATCACACTCGGACTTGATTTCTAATCACTTGCATCAAATATGAAAAGACTGTTCACACTGCTCGCACTCTCGCTCCAGATGACCGTCATGATGGCAGAAGTGCAGGCATTCATGAAATTATGGGACAACAAACACACCTACCCGCAAATCAATCAGATAGAATTCAAAGGCGATGTACCCACACTCGACAGCTACAATGCCATCTACGGCCACGGAGCTATGATGGAGAACGAATACTGGGGACTGCGCCTCTATATGGACCACCGTCAGAGCATCGACCTCTTCGGCAAGAGCGGCAGCGCGCTCGAACTGCATCTCACCAATTTCTATTCCACACGCGAGGATATGGCGCGCGGCTTGGGATGTGATATATTGTGGGCGGGTCAGAGCGTTGCGGCGGGTTCGTTCCGTGGTTTCATACCCGACAGCACCGACGAGAACGGACACATGAAGGGACACACCACCTATGTAGACTCCGTATCCGCACGCGGACAGCGCATCATGAAGGCCGGCCCCGACACCTGCGCCGTAATGCTGTGGGATCGCGACTGGCTCTACAACGGCCACCATATCTATATGCAACAAGTCTACAGCATGCACAGCGGAAGCCGTGAATTGGAAGTCGACATTTACTTCAAGGGAGAAAGCGAAGACGACCTTTTCGCCACAGGAGCGCAGAAACTCGAACTCAACAATCAGGGCTTCATCGAGATGTTGGGACGTCCCGATGTGGATGCCTCCAATGCCACAATGCTGCTTGCCTCATGGGGGCGCAACGTGCCCGACAAGAATGCACCCGACCTTATTGAGGGTGTCGGCATCGGTGTGAAGGTGGCATTGCCCTACGTTGTAACAACGATAGAGGACGACATCAACTATCTGGCGGTGCTGCGTCCCATAAACCACCACATACACTACACATTAACAGTCTGTTCCCTGCGTGAAAAGGAAGGACCCAAGAGCGCCGAGGAGTGGTTCAACATGCTAAGAAAAAATTAAACAAACCATGAATAAGAGACACATTCTACTGACAGTCATGTGCGCGCTGACACTGACACAGACGCTGCGCGCAGAAGAGGAAATCAACGACCAGAACACACCGCTGCATCTGCTCGCCCCCGACTACAAGATGCCCTACGGCGCACTCAAGAGCGAGGACGTGAAAGCCACACTCGACCGCGTGTTCTCATGGTGCAAAGAGGGCACCTTCCGCCTCGACTCCTACGAATGGGGCATCACCTATCAGGCACTCATGCGAGCCTCCAATGTGACGGGAGAGAAACAATATCGCGACTATGTTGACAAGAGTCTCAAGAAGGTGATATCCAACCCTCTGCGCCGCCTCACAGCACTTGACGACTGCGGCACCATCACTACAGCAATGATGAAGTTCGAGGGTAAGAAAGGCGGTAAATACGATAAATACATCAACGGCTACAACGACTTCATATTCAACAAGCAATACAAACTGCCCAACGGCATGTTCGCACGCACACGCCCGCAGTTCAACACCATATGGCTCGACGACATCTATATGGGTATACCTGCAATGGCAGAATACGCTATCTGGGCCGGTGACAGCAAGAAGATAGACGAGGCTGTCACTATGTTCTTCCATTTCGTAGAACGCATGTGGCGCCCCGAGAAGAATATCTACCGTCACGGCTATGTGGAGGGTCTTGCACAGCAACCCACCTACTCGTGGGGCAGAGCCAACGGATGGGCACTGCTCACCAACACCGAGCTGCTCGACATGGTGCCCGCCGACCATCCCATGCGCGGCGCTCTTCTGGAGCAGTACCGCAAACACTTGAAGGGACTTTGCGACCTGCAGAGCTCCGAAGGTCTCTGGCATCAGCTTCTCGACCGCAACGACTCCTATCTTGAAACTTCCTGCACCGCCATCTACTGCTATTGCATCGCGCGCGGTATTAATAATGGATGGATTGAGGGTATCACTTATGGCGGTGTGGCACAACTCGCATGGCACGCTCTCTCTACCAAAGTGGACGAGAAGGGACGTGTGCTCGGCACCTGCGTGGGTACCGGTATGGCATTCGACCCCGCATTCTACTACTATCGCCCCGTTTCCAGTGCTGCAGCACACGGCTACGGCCCTATGCTCTGGGCTGCTGCTGAAATGATAGAGCTTCTCAAGCACTGGTATCCGCGCACCAACGATTCCGGCCTCCACTACTATTCCACCGAACAGACCAATCCCGCTCCCCTCTTCTTCCTCACACCCGACGGCAAGGGAGAATCCATCAACGAGTGGTAATGTATTAGAACATGCTTATGAATCAGTTGTATGAAGCCATAAACTCAACGGACGTCACTTTTATCAGTTCCATCTTCAAACTTTTCCTGAGCCTCGTGCTGGGTGCCGTTGTAGGTTTCGAGCGAAGGCAGAAAGGGCAGGTTGCCGGCATGCGCACCTTTTCCCTGATAGCGATGGGAGCCACTCTGGCTATGATTGTGAGCATATATATCCCGCAGGAGTATCTCGGACTGAAGAACGGTGACCCGGGTCGTATTGCTGCACAGGTGATATCCGGTATCGGTTTTCTTGGTGCCGGTGCCATCATTCAGATGAAGGGTTCGGTGCGCGGCCTCACCACCGCCGCCGGTATATGGATGACAGCTTGTCTGGGTTTGGCAGTGGGTTCCGGTATGTATCTGACAGCATCGGTGGCATGCATACTGATTCTCGTTGTTTACCGCATACTTGAACAGATAGAGAAGATATTCCTCAAGAGTGCGGAACAGAAAATCGTGCGTATCAAGATAGACAAGATTGTCACCGACGGTACACCTTACAGGCAGTGCTTCAGCAAATTCCGTGTGCACATCTCGGACGAATTCCTCCGCTACGACTACACTCAAGGGGTCACCACAATTAATTTCATGGTGCGTTCCAAGGACGATACGGATTTCATTGGTCTCTTCGAATGCATCCGCACTCTTGGTGATACGCTTTCCATCACTCTCACCAACGAAGTGAATAACTGACAGGAGTCACTGCTCTTCGCCCACTCACCCGTGGGAGAGCAGTCACATACAAAACAAAAAAGCCTTCGAGAAAAATCTCAAAGGCTTCTTTGTTAAAACGGCGGCTACCTACTCTCCCACGGGTGTGCAGTACCATCGGCGCGGGCGGGCTTAACTTCTCTGTTCGGAATGGGAAGAGGTGGAACCCCGCCACTATAACCACCTTAAGGCTTCGCAGTGTAAAGTTAAAAATTAAAAGTTAAAAGATTATTGAATTCTTCACTCTTCACTTTTCACTCTTCACTGTAAAAGGTGACATATTAACAAAACGTAAAGTCAGCTAAAAGGATAAACAACCTTAAGCAAAGCGAAAGTTTCGGGCAATTAGTAAGGCTCGGCTTTGACATCACTGCCTTTACACCTGCCTCCTATCAACGTCCTCGTCTAGAACGACCCTCAAAGGAGATCTCATCTTGCGGCCGGCTTCGTGCTTAGATGCTTTCAGCACTTATCCGATCCAGACTTAGATACCCAGCAGTGCACCTGGCGATACAACTGGTAAACCAGAGGTCTGTCCAACACGGTCCTCTCGTACTAGTGTCAGATCCGCGCAAATCTCCTACGCCCACGATAGATAGAGACCGAACTGTCTCACGTCTTTCTGAACCCAGCTCGCGTACCACTTTAATCGGCTAAGAGCCGAACACTTGGGACCTACTTCAGCCCCAGGATGTGATGA
>JAGDCM010000048.1 GCA_017958545.1 Bacteroidaceae bacterium
CAGCCACGACCTCAGGGAACTGACGTATCCTGTCCGCATTCCTCTCGTTGAACAGCAAATGTACGAAGTCGCGACACTTCATCTCCATGTCGACTTCCCGCAACTTTTCTGCTACAGCCGCCTTCAGCTCTTCCATGGATGATATTCCCGTCCGGACCTTCAAAAAATCCATATTGGGTTTAGTTTTGGAGAGCAGAAAGATGGCGTCATAGAAGTCACGCCCCTTCTGACGGGACATGATGGCGCAAAACTTCATGGCACACAACACATCCGGTGGCGGCACCTGAATATTGAAGAAGAACCCCATCTTGTTGACACTCGCCACCTCGGGCTGATATTGCATCCCCTGATCCTGCGCCTCCACCTTCAGCAGGAAACGCTCTTCCCGATGGCCTGTCAATCCCAGATTAAACAGCATTTGTGGGAAATACAGGTTACGTCGATAGGCCGTTAGACGCGGATTGGCTTTGTCACGCGTCTCCACCTCGAAATTATTCTGCCTCAGGTACTGCACCAAGTCATCCGTCATCGCCATGAATTCCTGCTCGCTCAGTTCCTTGCAGTCAAAGTCCAGGTCTTCGGAAAATCGGTCAATACCGTGTATGAGCCTGAGGTTTGTGCCCCCGATGAATGTCAGTTTGTTGACATAAGGCGTGGTGGCCAAATGGTCAAGCATCAGCAGCTGCAGATACTCCTTCAACATATAGCGGCCGAAACGGCTCTCGCGCGCTATAGTCGGAGGGAAAAAGCTCTTAATCTGTTCGAGGTCAATCATAATCCATATACTTTTATCAGGCGACGAGCTCTTCGCTCCAGCGCCTTGTTTTCCATTCGTGCCAGATAGTCGGCGAAGCGCGCCCCATTGAACTCCGTTTGCATAAAATCCTCGTCCAGCCGAAGCTCCTCCATATCCTGCTCCGTCTTGTAATACGGGTTTAGATAGAGCGTGTCCAGCAGCGCCTTCTCCGGGGTGGCGAACAACAGGCCGCGTCCGTTTTGCATGGTCTTTATCTCGTAGCCGAAATAGAGGGACGTCTTCACGTTCTGATAGTGGAACGTGCCGAAGCGGTTCTCAAACCGGGCTGTCTTCAGCGTGGTCACGCTGGTCAACTGCACCACTTCTTCGGGTATCATTCCGTAAAATGAGAGGGCACTGTGCAGACTGATGTACGAAGGGCTGTAGATGCGGTTGGCTACGTAGCGCGAGAAGTCGGGCATCTGCAGATATTCGGGGAAAGCATAATACTGGTTTCTCAGTTTCAGCAGCAAGCCTCTTCCGCACCAGCGCGTCAGGTTGTTGCGGTCGAAATTCTTCTCCCACAGCAGCACTTGATTGATGTGGAAACACCCCATCGGATACATACGTTCTCTGAATGCCAGGAAGTCCATAATACGTCGTTTTGTTTCTAAAACTCTGCAAATATAGTGATTTTTGGAAACAAAGCAGCCAAAATCCATGTAAAAACTTCATCTAAACCTCTATTTTGACGCTTTTTGCCCTACCCTCACACTTTTCCCATACTCCAGGCAAGGTGTTGGCAAGGATTTCGCAAGCCCAGGCAAGCTGTTTGAGTTTGCCATCCCCTTGCCAAAGGCTTGCCAAAGGCGAGAGAAGACCGAGGAAAAGGATCCTGGAAGCAGGCTAAAGCAAAAACACATATCATGATTCAATGCTGGCCGCATAAAAAAACATTGGGGACACACATAAATTAGTGTCCGCAACCTTGTAATAAGTAATCTGGAAACAGAGCGCTGAGACGCCTTACCCACGTCCTTCCTTCGCCCGAGCCATACCCATCCATGCTATATGAGCGTGGGTAGGACGTGGGTAGAGCGAAGGAAAGGCGAAGGAAGGGGCTTTGAACTTATCCCAAAAAGTCAAACCGAGAGAAGGCGGAAGTAGGAGTCGATGAGCTGCTGTGCGGCGACGAAGGAAGTCTTACGACCCTCGAGGACGGCCCGTTCTTCTGCCACGAGCATATCCTCGATGGTGGGGTTCTGATAGAAGGACTGACGCAGACGCTCGTTGATGGTCTCATACATCCAGTAGCGCGACTGCTCGGCACGGCGGTGCTCGAAATAGCCGTTCTGCCTCACGAAATCGACATAGCGATACACCATATCCCACACCTCCTCAATGCCGAGGGCATAGAAACCGCTATAGCAGAGCACCTCGGGAGTCCAACCGCTCTCTGGAGGGGGAAACAGCTGGAGAGCATTGCGGAAATGGGATGCTGCGAGCTGCGAACGCTCTACATTGCTGCCGTCGCACTTGTTGATGACAATACCGTCGGCCATCTCCATGATGCCGCGTTTGATGCCCTGCAGTTCGTCACCAGTACCAGCCAGCTGAATGAGCATAAAGAAATCCACCATGGAATGACATGCCGTCTCGCTCTGACCCACACCCACGGTTTCCACGAATATCTTGTCGTAGCCGGCTGCCTCACACAGGATGATGGTTTCGCGTGTCTTACGCGCCACACCACCCAGACTGCCTGCCGAGGGACTGGGGCGTATGAAGGAATCGGGATGTACGGAGAGTTTTTCCATACGCGTCTTGTCACCGAGGATACTGCCTTTGGTCTTCTCGCTGGAGGGGTCGATGGCCAGTACGGCAAGCTTGCCGCCATACTTCTTGAGCACATGGATGCCAAACTCGTCGATACTGGTGCTCTTACCGGCTCCCGGCACACCGCTGATACCCACACGGATGCTGTTGCCGCTGTGGGGCAGGCACTTCTCGATGACCTCCTGCGCCATCTGCTGATGGGCGGGACTGGTACTCTCGATGAGTGTCACAGCCTGACCGAGCACGGAGGTGTTGCCCTTGAGTATACCTTCCACATAGTCGGACACCGACATCTGGCGACGGGCAAAGCGCTGACGGTCGAGATAAGGATTCACCTTGGCAGGTTGCTCCACGCCGTCGTTGACAACGAGGCCCTGATATTCTTCACTGTTTTCGGGATGTGTCATTTGGGTATGATATTGATGATTTGTGCTGCATGAGCGGGATCGTCGGAGATAAGAAGGATGCGGGGACGCACCTTGGAAGTCTTCAGCATCGACGGAGTGAGTGTTATCTTGAGTTTGGTGGAACTACCCGGAGCTATGGTGCGGTTTGCCAGAGCGACACCCACAGAACGGTGCGACACCTGAAGCTGCTTGATGGACAGGGGCGATTCACCTACATTGCTTATAACTACAACGGCCTTCAGTTTCTTCTTGAGGTCGATGCCCTCCATCACCACATTCTCCTCGGAGAGCTGCATACGGGGCGCACGGGACAGTTGCGAGCCGCTGAGATGGCTGAAGGAAGGAAGCATCACAGCTGACACAGGCAGTTCATTGTCGTCGCTGACACGTTCACCCGGATAGCGCGAGAGATATATGCTGGTTTGATTGAGTCCGTAGTCGGGCAGAAGTTCGCTGTCGAGTGTGAGACGTATGATGCCGCGCTCGCCACCTCGCAGCACCTCCGGCACATACTCTGCCGTGAGATAGGAAGGCAGATGCATGAGAGAAGGCTTGTAGTTGCCGCGTTCGGCATTGACAATCTCTATTTCCGCCACAGGACGGTCGCCGCGGTTCACCTGTTCGAATTCGATGCTGCCGGTGGAGAGTCGCACATTACCCATATCTACGGGAAGGTCGGTATCCACCGTAAAGCGTTCCCTCACCACACGTCCCTCCATGGCAAGCCACAGAGGTGTCTTCTCGCCCTGAATATACACGGCCACCTCCTTGCGGAAAGTACCCATCTGACGGGCATCATAGGTGAGCGTCACTGTGGCACTGCCGCCAGACGGTATCACTTCCGCAGAAGCCTTTGCCTGCAGACAGCCGCACGAAGCCCGCAAAGAGACGATACGCATGGGAGTCTTGTCCTTATTTGTCAGCGTGAACTGCGCCGTACAGGGCTCCTGCCAGAGCACCTCACCCACATGACGTATCTCCTGGTCTACCACGGGAAATGCCCCGAAAGCGAAGAGAACGGAGAATGAGGACAGAAATGTGAAGAGGGTGCGTATCATTTTCTTTGGTATTTAAGGCTTTGACTGGATGTGTGAGCGCGGAACTCGGGAGCGTAGAGGCACTCTATCTTAGCCACACCCGTGGAGACGCTGCCGCTACGTGTAAGACGCTGCTTCTCCTCGAAGACATAGGTGCCCTGGGGAAGCTGTTCGATGAAGTATTCTGTGCGGTCGTCATGCACCTCGCGGTAGTACAGGAAACCGTCCTTCCATCCGTAACCGGAACGCTGTGAGAGGGGTTCGGCAAGAGAGGAACGGGGTACGGTGAGATGCACGTAGTTGAAATTGCGTGTAGCCTGAATGGTGATGCGCTGCACGTCGGAAACGTCGTGGGACACCTGCAACGCGATACCCGTCGCCTCAGAGCGAACACGCTGCATCGGCAAGTCGTAGTCGGCCATCACTCCCACCCACTGCTCGCGCCCAGCCACACTGCTGTCGCAGAGCAGAGCGTAGACGGCACATACCGTGAGCCAGGGATTCTTCCACCCTTCGGTGCGGCGCTGATCGAGTATCCAGCGACGTATGCCGCGATGCATGAGAGTGTCCTTGGGATAGGCCTCAAGCATCAGTTCGAGAGCTTCCACATTGCGTGCCAGACGTTCGTCGACACTGTTGGAGAATCCACCCGGAAAACTCAGATAATAGCCGTCGGGATGAGTGAGGCGTCGCTTCACGTTAGGAGCGTCCTTGAGAGCCAGAGCGTGCTCCTCATCGAGAGTCTTGCCCACCAGCGCCTCCGCCTTGCGAAGAAGAGCGGCATGGAGGGTGAAGAGCGATGATGAGGGGTCTTCTCCGCTGTAGAGCATCAGACGGTTGAGACGGCGCAACTGACGCACCACTTCACGTGTAATCCACTCATTGGGTTTCATGCCGGGGAACCACGTGAAATGTCCGTCAGCGCACTGCAGACGGGCAAGCTGCGAGAGACAGTACTCACGTCCGTAGACGGTAGCCTTTGGGGAACGCATTGCCTGGAGGAGGGTCTGTGCGTAGTAGTTGCCCAGGAGCGACCACACATCGCTGTGGCGCGGCAGCATAAGCTGTGGCAAAGCCTCCTTGGCGGCGGTGACGGGGTCTGTGACCACCTTACGCAACTGGCGGTTGGTGGAACCCTCCGGGAAGAGGTGGTCGAAGGACATACGCTCCAATTCCTCAGGAGTGCATGTGAGAGCTTCGCTGCTGGTGATATGCTCTATGTCGGAAAGCACGGGGATGGAACGCTGCTCGCCGTCGCTTGCATCACTGCCCTCTGCCTGCCAACGGCATATCAGTTCGGGGGCACCGTTCGCACTGAGACGGAAGGTGTAGACGGTATCTGTATTGGAAGCCAGCGAGAAAAGCACGCGTTCGCGACGCATCACACGCTGGGTTTCCGCATTTAGTACCTCTAGAACTGCACGACCGGAGAGAGCCTCATCGGAGATATTGCTCACGGTGGCAGTGACAGTCACCTCGTCGCCCACACGCAGGAAACGCGGGAGCTGGAGTTCCGCCATGAGAGGTTTCTGTGCTATTACGGTGTCGCTGAAAGAGAGCGACTCAAGCGTTGCTGTATGAGTGAGTCCGCGCAGATGCCATGACGTGAGGCTCTCAGGGAGAGTGAACACCACAGCAACGCGTCCCCGACTGTCGGTGCGCAATGACGGATAGAAGAACGAGGTCTCAGAGAAGTCGCTGCGCAGAGCCTTGCCCTCGAGGGATTCTTCCTCTTCAACTGCTCCTTCCTGTGCCCCAAAAGCAGTTTCTGCCATTGCTAAGCCGCTAATCTTACCATTGCTCGTCGACAACACAGCATAGTCATTAACGGCTCTTGCACTTTTCCTTGCACTAACCCTCACCGGCTTTAAACCGTGATACAGCAGCGGAAGGGCACGTTCATAACGCGAAGTGAAGTAAAGGTCGTCGAAATGTGAGAAGTCGGTCAGTTTCCCGTTCCGGGCCCAATGTGTCATCCAGACGGATAGCCACTGGGAGAAGGGAGAGAAATTGTTGCGCTCATCAAAGCTCGCCCACGGGAGACTACGATAACGCGTTACCCGCAACGACCAGGGCTGGGAGGCGAGAGCATCGAGGGATGCATCGTAGAGCGTGAGCATCACGTTGGCGGAGACTGGAGTGCCGTCCTTGCGCGTGACGGTGAGCGACCAGCGCTCCTTGCTGCCGGGACGCACGCGGTCGCGGAAAGTGTCCCAGCGATATCGGAGAGTGTCCTGCGGAAGAGGACGCGGTATGTTGCGCTGCTCACGATAGAGCTCGCCGTCCTTCACATAAGTCCATGTAATGACAGCTCCCTCGCCATAGCGCTCCTCGTAGGGAGTGGCGGGAAGGAACAGGGTGTCGGTAGCTGTCCACATCGTGTCGCGCAGCAAATGGTTGCCGGCAATGAGCGTTTCGTATATATACAATGTATCGGAAAGGGAACGCGCCCAGGGATTCTCCTCCTCAGGCTGCGGAGGGTCGGGAAAGAGGCGCTGGAAAGCACTGGCCTCCTGCACCTCGCCTGTCTCGCTCTGCACCACTGCCTTCACCCTCAGACGGGGGAAATAGCTCTCACGTCTGTCGATGAGTTTGGAGGGGAGCGTGTAGGAGAAGCGTCCCTCGGAATCGGTGTAAACCGTATCGAGCTGATGAGGCGACATCTTGCCGTGATACCACCAGCAAGCAAGACGCGAAGCGGTGCCGGTGACACGGGCAT
The DNA here is from genome assembly GCA_017958545.1 of Bacteroidaceae bacterium. Classification (GTDB taxonomy): domain Bacteria; phylum Bacteroidota; class Bacteroidia; order Bacteroidales; family Bacteroidaceae; genus Physcousia. The sequence goes on from JAGDCM010000048.1 coordinate 6,736, forward strand.
GGCGCACGGGGACACCGTTATATCCCATGACAACACCCTGCACGAGAGTGCTGTCCATCGAGAGTGATACGTAGAACGTGGGACGACGGTATTCCTCCACACGAAACGCCCGGTAGCCGCCAGCGGCACGTAGGGAGAAGGAACCCGTGCGACCGCTCTCCGGGAGAGTGAAACTGCAGGAGAAAACACCCATCGTGTCGGTCTGCACCCACACTGTGTCGATAGCACGGTTGCGGGCATCGTGCAGCACAACGGGTATATTCAGGTTGCTCACCACACGCGCATCCCAGTGACGCTGCGAATAGATAACACCGCCCACCTGCACCTGCTGTCCGGGACGGTAGATGGGGCGGTCGGTGAATATTGACGTGCGCCGCTGCTCCGACATTGAGGGAGGTGTGTATTGGTAATGACTATACATCTCCGAAGTGTCGACAAGGAGCGTATCCATCGGAGCACCTGTCATGGCATCCACTTTCCACAGACGCACGGAACCGTCGGGCAGTCCCATCGTGAAGACTTTCTGCGGACAGACATCAAAGGTTGCCTCCGTGCACTTGGGACGACGCAGAAGACGTGTTGCGGCCTTACCGTCCATGATGAGTTTGTAGCGACCCGGGGGCAATGTGCCGAGCGATATAGTGTCGTGCCACCGCTCCGTGGCAGGATGCTGAGCAAGGGGGAAGCGGAACTTGCGCACCGTCTTCTTGCCCGACATCAACTTAAATGTCACCTCCTTCATATTACGCAAACTTAGCGCCACACGGATATCCTTTCCCGGATACACCGTCTGTGCCACGTTGGCATTGAGCAACGGAGTGAGTTTCGAGATGGAATCATCGCGCTCCCATGTGAGCCAATGAACAGCCTCTTTCATTTCACGTTCCCTGTAGAAAGCTATCAGACGTTCCATGGAAAGCAAAGAGTCATTGCGCCAATACTCGTCCGGCAGGGAGCCCTGCATCGCATGCCACACCACATAGAGCATATCACCGCCGAAGACCTTGTCCTGACGTCCGCGCTTCACCAGCGGAAGCCAGTCTTTCGTGCGCTCCCTGTGGAG
>JAGDCM010000049.1 GCA_017958545.1 Bacteroidaceae bacterium
ACATCCTGCGCGGCGAGGAAGGCTGCTACTACATCGTGGCAACGGATATGCACACCTACGACCCGAAACAGGGCTGGGGCGCAAACCCTGGCATCGTGATGCTGAAGTCCACTGACCTGGTGAACTGGACGCACGCTAAAATCAATCTCTCAAAGGACTGGAGCGAGCATTTCGGCGATGCCTACTGGGTGTGGGCGCCGCAGACCATTTACGACCGCAAGGCTCGGAAGTACATGATATATTTCACGCTGCAGCGCAACGACCGCAAGACGCTCATCACTTACTACGCCTACGCCAACAAGGACTTCACCGCCTTCGAGAGCGAACCCAAGGTGCTGTTCTCTGCCAAATACGGCAGCATCGACGCTGACATCATCGAGAAGGACGGCGTGTATCATCTCTTCTACAAAGGCAACACCAAGGACGCCAACGGCAAGGAAATCAACAACGGTATCCAGCAGGCAACATCCAAGAAACTGACGGGCCCGTATAAGGAAAACTTCGAATACATCGACGCTTACGCCGGTACGAGGACGAATGTGGAGGGTAGCGGAGTGTTTAAGTTGAACGGAAGGGACGAATACATCCTTATGTACGACCTCTACAGCTCCGGCAGATATGAGTTCCAGCGGTCGAAGGACCTGAAGACCTTCACGAAGGAACCGGAGTCGTTCCGCAAGAACTTCTTCCCCCGTCACGGCACGGTGATGTCGGTCACAGCCGACGAACTGGAGCGTCTGCAGCAGAAGTGGGGCTACGTGCTGAAGCATGAGTTCGAGAGCAGGTAACTCTAACACCACGCATCCCGCCATTGTCGAGTTCAAGGGTCAGTGGCTGTTCTTCTCTCACAACGGCGGTCTTGGCGACGGCGGCAGCTACAGCCGCAGCATCATTGCCGAACCCATGAGCTACGACGCCAACGGTCGCATTCGCAACATTCCCCCCACTGCCGAAGGGGTGAATAATTGATAATTGATAATTGATAATTGATAATTGACAATTGCACAATTGACAATTAGTTTACTGTTTACTGTTTAACGAAAACCAAAACGAAAACCAAAACTAACAACTTGTCTACTCTAAAAAAAACAGGCACCCTTTCGGATGCCTGTTCTTTTATTGTCCCGCGAGAAGGGGAGCGAGGCTACTCTGCATCTTCCAAATAGAGTGTCCCGCTGTGGAATTCAATAACCTATAACCTATAACCTGTAACCATTATCTATTAATTATCATTAAATCCCATGGCATTATGACGGCGATATGGGAATTTTTCCATATATTTACACCCGGATTAACTTAAAACCTAACGACTATGGAAGAAAAAAACAACAGTAAAGAAGTAAAGAAGTCTCTTTGGTATCACGTAAAAATGTACTTGATAGGGTTTGCCGTCTATTGTGGCATTTTTGTAATTGTCGGTTTGTTTTTTATTCAACATTTCCGTCATTTCTGGATTTCACATCACGAAGAACCGCTCACAGAGTACACCATTACAGGAAGAGATTACGATTTGGAAACATCTAAGGAAGTTGATGATGACGGTAAGAGTTATACCGACGAAACCTATACGTATTATCTCATATTGGATGTAAAAGGAAAGACCTACTGGGTGGAAACCGACAAGGATTTGTACGAGCGCGTTTACAAAGAAAAGGCTACCCATTTCGACACGGATGATGAGAAATTCTACTATGACAGTTTCAAGGATAAAGTGTTTCTGGGCGGCTACTACTCTATTGAATATTATGCCTTCTTGCTTGCTTTTGTCATAGCGTTTTGTATCATCTTCGTATATATTCCCATAACTCGCCGAAAGGAGTTCTTTGCGGACTGAATAGGATTATTTCATCTATGAATTGGATTATCTTGATTACTGCAGGGCTTTGCGAAGTGGGGTTCACCTACTTGGTGAGAAAAGCAAGCATTTGCGCGTTGCTGCTGACAACAGGGCTCGCAGCACAAGGCCAACGGACGCTGTTCGACGACGGATGGACATTCAGCCAAGACGGTAAAACCACCCAAGTGAACTTGCCCCACGACTGGGACATCTACGAAGGTCCCAATTCCGGAAAAGGTGCTACGGGCACTGGAGGAGGATGGTTCGAGGCCGGCAAGGGAGAATACCGTAAACAGTTTAGAGTGGAGAGTTTAGAGTGGAGAGATAAACTCGTGAAGCTCCACTTCGAGGGTGTGTACCAGAAGGCCGAGGTCTATATCAACGGACAACTGGCAGGGCGGCATGCATACGGATACACGCCTTTCACCGTGGACATCACGCCCTTTGTGTATAAGGACAAGCGACAGAACGAGGTGGTGGTGAAGGTGAACAACTCCGAGCAGCCCAACTGCCGTTGGTACTCAGGCTCGGGCATCTACCGCCACGTATGGCTGGAGACGATGCCCACGCTGCACATTGCAGAGAACGGCGTGTTTGTCACTACACCCGAGGTGTCGGCCGACAAAGCAACGGTAAAGGTGGAGGTAACGGTGCAGAACGAGAGCGACAATGACCAAAAGGGTATCGTTGTGGTGGAAGGCAGGCATCAAGAAGTGTCGCTGAAAGCCGATGAGAGCAAAACCGTCAGTTTTACCTACACCATCGACAATCCCCGGCTGTGGTCGCCAGAGTCGCCATACCTGTACGAGACGCATGCAACACTAACCCCTCACCTCTCACCTCTCACCTCTAACATCTCCGCTAAATTCGGCATCCGCTCTTTCTCGTTCGATGCTGAAAATGGTTTTGTTCTCAACGGCAAGAAGGTGCTCATCAGCGGAGCCTGCGTGCACCACGATGACGGTGTGCTGGGTGCTATGGCGTTCGATGCAGCAGAGATACGAAAGGTAAGGCAGATGAAGGAGGCCGGCTTCAATCTCATCCGCACCTCGCACAACCCCACCACCCGCGCCTTCCTTGATGCCTGCGACTCACTGGGTATGCTCGTCATCGACGAGGCATTCGACGGCTGGCGACAGGAGAAGAATCCCTACGACTACTCGACGCTCATTGACTCGTGCTATCGTGAGGATATCCACGCAATGGTGATGCGCGACCGCAACCACCCCAGCGTCATCTCATGGAGCATCGGCAACGAGGTGATGGAGCGCAAAGACATCCGCGTAGTCTATACCGCCCGACAGATGAAGAAGGCCATCCACGAAATAGACACAACACGCCCCGTGACCGAGGCTCTCTGCTCATGGGACAGCGACTGGGAAATATACGACCCGCATGCCGAAGTGCTCGACGTGGTGGGCTACAACTACATGATTCACAAGCATGCCGGTGACCACGAGCGCGACCCCAAGCGCATCATCTGGCAGACGGAGAGCTATCCGCGTGATGCCTTCAGGAACTGGGCCCTTGTGCAGGACTATCCCTACATTGTGGGCGATATCGTGTGGACGGGTCTCGACTATCTGGGCGAATCGGGCATCGGGAGATACTACTATCAGGGCGAACGCCCCGGCGAACACTACGTTGAAGGCGGACAGCCCGACTGGCACGGAGCCTACTGCGGCGATGTCGATATCACAGGCTGGCGCAAACCCATCAGCCACTATCGTGAAATCCTGTGGCAGACCCCCCTGTGGTCCCCCAAGGGGGACGTAGAAGCCTCCCCTTGGGGAAGTGTGGAGGGGGTCGTTTACCTTGCTGTGAAGGAACCGGACGGATATTACGGCAAGATTCGCGAAACATCATGGAGCGTGTGGCCCACGTGGGAATCATGGAACTGGCCCGGATGGGAAGGCAAGCCCATAGAGGTGGAAGTATATACCAAGCTGCCCGAAGTGAAACTCTATCTCAACGACAAACTCATCGGCACGAAACAGGTGAGCCGCGAGACGGAATACAAGGCCGTGTTTACGGTAAACTACGAGCCGGGCGAACTCCGTGCCGAAGCCGGCGGCAAGACCGTTGGCCTGAGTACCGCTGACGAACCTGCCAGTTTGCGTCTCACTGCCGACAAGACGGTGATGCAAGCAGATGGTCAGGACCTGATATTCGTCACCGTTGAGGTCATCGACAGCAAGGGACGCGTATGTCCCGACGCAGCCGTTGCCTGCGAGGCTACAGTCAAGGGAGCAGGCACGCTGCTGGCCTTCGCCTCTGCCGACCTGAAGGACACTGAGCCATACACCTCGCCTCGTGTAAAAACGTGGAAGGGACGCGCACTGTTGGCTGTCCGCAGCAGTAAGACAAAAGGTAAGGTGCAGCTCTCTGTCAAGGCCGCGAAACCATTGCCCACTGCCACAGTCACACTTCTGTGTCGAAACGAACAACGAAAAAAATGAAACAGGAGGCACATCAGCGATAGTTGAGACGGAACTTGACAGCGTAATAAATCAGTACAGCGGCATCTTCAACAACCCCTTCCTGGCATGGGGTCGCTATCGCAAAGGCTGGCTGAAGACGACCTTGCCCATCTCCTTCCAGTTCCACCACGCCCAGATGGACGGCAGGCAGGCCGCACGCTTCCTGAAAAAACTGCAAGAAGAGATTATCAGCGTACCACAGTGAACGGTTCGCTGAGGGTGAAGGTTTTTTCGTAGTCCTTTGTCTTTACGGTATAGGTGCTGCCAAGCTTGAAAGCAGAACTGCTGACGAGGCTGGCGCTGCGACGCAGAGAGAAGGGAACGGTGACGCTATGAACCGTCTTGCCGTCGGCATCGAGTATGCTGACGGCTTCGTCTTTCTCTATGCCGATACCGATAAGCAGCACTGTGGGTTGTTTGGCCGTGTTATTGGTTGGCACAGAGGGCATCTCGCCCATACCGCCACCCACAGAGAAGACCGTGCCGCCCTCTATTACAATAGGGGAGAAATCGCAATCGAGTCCCTCTTCCGGCGAACCCACCTGACTCCATGCATAAACGGTGCCGCCACGAATCACGATGGCCGTATCTGCCTCCTGACTGTCGGTGTTGTTATTGCCGCCAAAGGGCGTGAAGAAACCTGTTTTGGGATTGGCATCCACAGCGTCGTTACCCGTACTTCGGGCTGTGACATCGGCACCGTTGAACTCGATAGTGCCGCCTGAATTAACCGCATCATCGGGAGAAAGTATATCGACACGACCGCCGTTGAAGGCTACGCCCTGCTTACCCTCGATACCCTCGGCTCCCGCTGTTGCCGTTCTGACAGTCACACTGCCGCTGTTGACGATGATTCTGCCCTTGGATGCAATACCCTTGGCAGAGGCGTAGTATTTATGTTTTCCTGCGAATCCACCGCCAAAATCGGGCATTTCACCGCCAAAGTCAGGTTTTTCGCCACCAAAAGGAGGCATTCCTTCCCGTTTGATGCTATCGCCCCCGAACTGCGGGAAACCGCCGGGAGGCGCGGGAAAACCGTCGCGCCGGATGCTGTCGTTTCCAAATAGAGGGAATTCTCCCGGAGGACCGAAGCTGAAGGGCTTCTCACCGAGATGATTGCCGGATGTGGTCGCATTGAGAGTGAGTTCTTCGACGGTGATATCCTTCTTGGTCTTGATGCCCCGGCAACCGTCGCCCGTGGCAATGACGTTGAGCACACCCTTGCCAGAGAACAGCACCTTGTCCTTTGCCCAGATGACGGCTCCTTTGTGATTAGCAGTATCGTTGCAGGCTGTGACGGTGAGCGTATTCCAAGTGTCCTTCACGGCTACTATTTCCACCTTCTTCTTGTTCTTCAGCCACAGCGGTGCCCCTTCCTGGCTGGTCAGCGTCAGTCCGTCGAGTTTCACCTTGGCCTTGCCGGCAGTAATCAACACCAGTTGTCCGTCAGAGCTCTTACCGGTCAACCTAAGTGTAAGTTTATGACTTTTATACAGACTTTTGATGCAGACCTTTGCTCCGTCGACAGTCACCTTCACGCTGTCTCCGCTCTGCCCCGTCACCTTTGCCGTCGCACCTTTATAAGAAACCGTGATATCCTCTGCGTGACACACGGCGCTCATAATTAGGACTACTGCCCACAATAGCTGTTTTTTCATCTGTTTTTTCCCGTTCTCTTTATTATAATAAAACGGAATTTTCCGTTTTTATTGCTCTCCGGACAGAAAAAACGTGAGCCTATCCCACCGATAATTGCTGTGACAAGTGCGCGAAACGTCCAAAAAAGTATGTCTCAAACGTATATTTTGATGTCTAAACGTTTCAAACATAATATTTGGACGAAACAGACAGCTGTTATTATAAAAAATATTATACTTTTGCAGCAGAAATCACTAAAACACATACCGCAATGAAGAAAAATCTCACCATCATCGGCATCTTGTTATTCTTCACTTTTAACTCTTCATTTTTAACTCTCTCTGCTCAGGAGCGCGGTTTCATCCATCCCGGCGGACTGCACACTCAGGCAGACTTCGACCGCGTGAAGGCACTCTTGGCAGAGGGCAACGAAACCGTGACGCAGGCCTACAACGTGCTGAAGACCGCAGCCTATGCACAGAGTAGCGCAGCCACATACCCCAGCGAGAGTATCGTGAGAGGCGGTTCGGGAGAGAACTATATCAACGCAGCACGCGGTGCCACGATAGCATATCAGAACGCACTGCGCTGGAAGATAGAAGGTAACAAGGCCTGCGCCGCGCACGCAGTGGACGTCTTAATGCAGTGGGCTCGCACCACGAAATACGTCACGGGAACCTCCGACCAGTGTCTCGCCCGCGGTCTCTACGGCTACCAGTTCGCACAGGCGGCAGAACTCGTGCGCGACTACGAGGGTTGGGCTCCAGAGGATTTTGAGATATTCAAGCAGTGGATGCTCACGGTGTGGTATCCCGGTGCCATAAGTTTCCTGAGAGTGCGCAACGGCACGTGGGAGAATGTGGGTAAATGGTGGCAGGCTCCGGGACACTACTGGTCGAACTGGGGACTGTGCAACGCCATGTGCGTGCTGTCGATCGGTATCCTGTGCGACGATGTGTTCATCTACAACCAGGGACTATCGTTCATGAAATACGACCAGGTGGGTACGTTCACCAATCCGCGCACAGCAAATCCCATACTCAATGACGGACTGACAGAATATCTGGGCAACCTCGTGGTGACAACATCTCAGAGCGCGCTGGAGACCGGAGCCTACGGAGCACTCGGACAGATGAACGAGAGCGGACGCGACACGGGACATCCCGCAATGGCACTCGGTCTGGCTGTGGACATCGCGCAATTGATGTGGAACCAGGGCAACGACCTCTTCAGCTACATGGATCACCGCCTCGCTGCCGGCATAGAATACATCGCAGCACAGGTGTTGAGTGTAGAGGGTCTGCCTTGGACGAACTACAGCTACGGCACCAACGGCATATACTACACCGACTCCCGCTGCTGGACAATGACGGAACCTTGTCTGGGTGTGCAGATACGTCCGTGCTGGGGTACCGTAATCGGACACTACGAGGGTGTGAAGGGCGTCGTGATGCCCTACTCCGAACAGGTGCTCTCCTTGATGGGTATCGACGGCGGAGGCGCAGGAGGTACGAGCGGCGGTTACGACCAACTGGGCTACAGCGTGCTGATGAACACACGCGCCGAGCAGCTCTGCCCTGCCGACAAGCGTCCCACCCCGCTCTCTCCACGTATGGACTACAGCGGCAGTGTCAACAGCAACCTCATCCCCAGCCTCTCTGTGGAACGCGCACTCGGACACGTGGTTAGTAAGACGATATACAACAACGAACTCGGAGGACTTGTGAACACCTTCACCGTGAACAATAAGACGGGTGTGCCCACGGGACAGACCGTGACGCTGACACCGCAACTGCCCGACGGCGAAAGCGACACAGGACTCTGGCAGTGGAACACAGGAGAAACCACGCGCAGCATCACGGTGAATACCGACCACAGCTACGTATATCGCGCCACATACACCAACCAGAACGGCGTGCAGAGCCAGATAGCCTTCTCCATCGCTGCGCTGGGCGACTGCACTCCCACCGTTGTCACACCGTATATCACATACAACGATGAAACCGTCGAAGGTACCGACATCACCGTGTTCTACGGTGAAACGGTGACACTCTCCGCCTCCGACACACAGGGCTTCGGCACCTATGCCTGGAGCAACAGCAAGACAGGTACGAGCATCACACTCACTTCAGTGAAAAGTCCGCAGGACATCACGTGCACTGTGACCAATCAGGGCGGATGCAAGACAACTGTGACATTCCACATCGATGTCAGGAAATCAAGACAGGAAATCACCGTGGACGATGTGACGCTCACCGACACAGCATCGGTGGAGGTGGAAAAAGGCAGCAACGTCACCTTCTCGCTCAACGTACCTTCGGCGCTGCAGGGCACAGCCGCTTGGGAAGACGGAACCACGGGATATTCATACGTGATGGCCGGCATTGACAAGTCGCAGGAACACACGCTGACATGCAACATCGGAGGAGAAGAGAAGCGGTACACCTTCTCCGTCACTGCGATAGAAAACGACCGCGAGCTCTCCGGCAACTACGTCATCCGTCACCGAGAGAGCGGACTACTTCTCACATCGGGCACCTCAGCGTATTTCGCACAGGCTGTTATGGACGGCGAACAGGTGGATGCCTCGCAACAATGGACCATCACAACGTCGACGACAGGAAGGTGCACCGTGAAGAATCAGGACGGGAAATATATATCCACCACAGGAACACTGAACAACCGCACCGCCAGCCACCTCATGACATTCCTCGCCTCCGAACCCTACGCAAGCATCTGCGCCGCCACAAGCACAAAATACTGGCAGATGTCGGACACTCAGTCACTGCAAGTGGGTCCGGAGACTGAGCGCACGGGATTCCCCTTTGAGATTGTTCCCGTGGATGAATACACCGCCATCAGCACTCTGAGGGCAAGTGACCGCAGTGAGAAGACGGGCGAAGTCTACGACATCACGGGGCGCCGTGTGAACACTCTGCGCAAAGGAAATATCTATATTATCGACGGGCAGAAAAGCATACGTTAGATGAGACGAAAGCATTCGAGATAAAAATCCCAAGAAAACAGACACAAGAATGAAGGCAAAACAGTTATCATGTATCGGTGCGGTACTCTTCTCGTTCTTCGTGATGGGGTTCTGCGATATTGTGGGCATCTCGAGTGACTATGCCCGTGAGGCTTTCGGCTGGAGCCAGACAATGGCCGGTCTGCTACCCTCTATGGTTTTTGTCTGGTTCCTCTTTCTCGGTGTGCCTGTAGGCATACAGATGAATCGATGGGGACGCAAAAACACCGTACTAATCGGAATGGCCGTCACCATTGTCGGTATGATAGTGCCGCTCATCGGTGCTTCGTGGGCATGTCTGGTGGGCTATGCAGCTCTGGGAATAGGCAACGCCATTCTGCAGGTGTCGGAGAATCCCCTCATCAAGAATGTTGTGACGGACGAGAAGATTCTTACCAGCTCGCTGACTGCAGGACAGGTAGTGAAAGCCGTATCTTCCTTCTGCGGTCCCTTCATAATGCTCTTTGCCGTTAATATTCTCGGTGGAGGTGATAAGCAGCAGTGGTATCTGGCATTCCCCGTGCTCGGGGCCATCACTCTGCTGTCTGCCCTGTGGCTCATCCTTTCACCCATCGAGCGCGAACCTGTTGAAGACACGGAAGTAACTGTCGGGGGAACATTTGCCCTGTTGCGCAATCCTGCAATATTGTTGCTCTTCTTTGGCATCTTCTTTGCCGTAGCTATCGATGTAGGCACCAACTTCGTATCGTCGAAGGTCATGATTATTCGCTATGGCTGGAGTCTTGAGGAGGCCGGCATTGCTCCGCAGGTGTATTTTATTTGTCGTACCGTCGGAGCCTTCCTTGGCATGTTCCTCATGACAAAGATATCCGACATGTACTATTTCCGCATCAATATTGGGGTGTGCATACTCGTCATCCTTTCGCTGGCATTCGTACGCCTACCTGAAATCTGGGCTTTGGCTCAGATAGGCGCTGTCGGATTCCTCTGCTCGTGCATCTTCCCCATCATCTATTCCATGGCTGTGCAGAATAAGCCCGACAAGGCAAATCTCATCTCGGGCCTCATGATAACAGCTGTTGCCGGTGGCGGTGCTGCCACTCCGCTCATAGGACTTGCCACGGATGCTGCCGGTACTATCACCGCCGGTGTGTGCGTGCTGCTGCTCTGTGCCGCTTATCTCGCCTACTGTGCTTTCGGAATAAAGACTGTAAAATAGTATGAAGCCATATAAATTTGAACCATACCTGAAGACAACCCTTTGGGGCGGCTACCGTATTGCTCCTTTCAAGGGCATTTCCACCGCACAGCCCAATATCGGTGAGAGTTGGGAAGTGAGCGGTGTACCCGGACACGAGAGTGTTGCCGTCGAACGCGGACTCGTAGACGATGTTGATGTCGGACTGACACTGACACAACTCATTGACAAATACATGGGACTGCTCATCGGTCAGAAAGTATATAAGAAGTACGGCAACAGGTTTCCCCTGCTGGTGAAGTTCATCGACTCGCGCCAAGACCTCAGCGTGCAGGTGCATCCCGACGACAAGCTGGCAATGGAGCGCCACGGCTGTCCCGGCAAGACGGAGATGTGGTATGTCATCAAAAGCGATGTCGGGTCAAAGATATATGCCGGACTGAAAAAGAGCATCACCCCCGATGACTACGAGCAACTGGCTACTGCCGAACCAGTGAACGGCCATTCACCCATGCAGGATTTGATAGCCACTCACGAGGCTCACGACGGCGACCTTTTCTTCCTGCCTGCCGGGCGTCTGCATGCCATCGGTGCGGGCAATTTCCTTGCAGAGATACAAGAGACCAGCGATATCACGTATCGTGTCTATGATTTCGGGCGCAAAGATGCCCACGGACAGCCCCGTGAACTGCATATCGAGCAGGCACGCGATGCCATCGACTATCGCGTGTGGCCGGAATACCGCAGCAGCTACGACAGCACCACACCCATCTCACAACTCGTAAACTGTCCGCATTTTGTGGTGCATCGCGTGGTGGTACAGGTAGCATCGCAGGTGGACTTCCACTGCGACTCGTTCGTGGTGGTGATGTGTCTGTGGGGCAAAGCCAACATCAACGGCATCAGCATACGTCAGGGCGAGACAATCCTCGTGCCTGCCTGCGAGAACGTACTCTACATCTTCGGCAACGCATCCTTCCTTACGGCAACTATTCCATAAAAACAACTTCATCTATGATACGAAAACTTCTATTCTCAACGATTATCTTGTGGGTAAGCGCTGTGTCTGCCCAGACGGAGTATAAGATTGCGGGGCCCTACGAGGTGGTGGCTCGCGACGGACAATATGCCAATACCAAGGTCGGCAGCGAACGCGATATGTACACCGCATGGCAGTCGGCACAAAGTGGCGACAAAAAAACGGCATTGGAGATTATCAATGCCTACGCCGCAACGCTGCAACGCTTCGACGGACACGATGCACCGCTGTGCGCCATACAGGGCTATTGGCTGGTGCGCGCGATGACGCTTTGCAGTGAAGAGTTAAGAGTGAAGAGTGAAGAATATAATGCCGCCAAGGCAATGATTCGTCGCGCCATGATTCCGACCATCGACAAGTTCGAAGCCGACAGTCCGTATGCCAACGGCAACTGGGGAGCCATCGTGAACCGCCTGCGCATGGCCTGCGGTATATTCCTTGAGGACAGCGCACTTTATCAGAGTAGCATCGACTATTTCATGAATGCCAACGACAACGGGGCGCTGCCGAATTATATCGATGAAACGGGACAATGTCAGGAAAGCGGACGCGATCAGGCACACGCACAACTGGGACTCGGCACCATGTGCGACATCTGCGAGATGGCATGGGAACAGGGTGACGACCTCTGGGGAGCCTTTGACAACCGTCTGATGAAAGGCTTGGAATACTCTGCCCGCTACAATCTGGGCTACGACGTACCGTTCAAGACTTGGCAGGATTGCACCGGACTTTATTGCAACTGGACAGAACCGGGTGCTATGGAGCGCGGACACATACGCTGCATCTACGACAAAGCCTACGAGCACTATACAAAGGTGAAGCATCAGAAGATGCCATATACGAAGCGTCTCCTCGAACTGCAGCGGAAAGCAGAGCAGCGGGGAGAAATCGCCGAAGGAATGGAGGCACGGACATTCACGGTGAAAGGTGTGAAAGAGGGAACGCGGCTGCACCAGGTATTCACATATCCCGCTCCCGAAGGTGCTCCGCTGAAGCACGACTACGACGTCTTCGTACAACCGCGCGGCAGCAAGGAGTGGACAAGGATAGACACCTACATGGCCAAGGTGAATGCGCCGGTGGGTGACAGCAGACATAAGATATCGGAAATCAGCTTTGCACAGTTCGACTTCACGGGCGATGTCTTTGTGCGTGTGGTCTGCAAGAACAGGAAATACAAGGACGTGCGCGTGCGTCCCGACTATCGCGGTGTGATTGCCCGCACGCCCAACGACTCCACAACGGAGTTCCTGCTCTTCCAGCCGGAAAACGTGAGTGTAGAGTTCGACGGCAACATCACCGACAACCTCCTGCTCTTCACCTCAAAACCGCCCGTCACGAAACAACAGGCCGAGAAAGAAGCCAAGGCACAAGGACGCACCTTCATCTATATTCCCGCAGGATACTATAGCGACGAAAACAATTCTCAATTGTCAATTATCAATTATCAATTAAAGAGTAACACGACTGTCTATCTGGATGGCGGCAGCTATTTCACCGGTACCTTCGCCATCGAAGATGCCGAGAATGTGAGCATCCTGGGGCGCGGCATTGTACGTCCGCAGAGCGGCTATGAGGGTTGCCATGTCTATCGCTCCAGGAATGTGCTCATCGAGGGACTGACGCTGAACACCTGTCCCGTGGGCGGCTCGGACGGTGTGACGCTGCGCGATGTTCGCAGTATCTCCCACCCCGGCTGGGGCGACGGTCTTAATGTCTTCGCCTCGGAAAATGTGCTCTTCGACCGCGTATTCTGCCGCAACTCCGATGACTGTACCACTGCCTACGCCACTCGCAAGGGTTTCTCCGGCAACTGCCGCAATGTCACCATGCGCAACTCTACCCTTTGGGCCGACGTGGCACACCCCATCTTCATCGGCATACACGGCAATGCGGAGCGTGGCGACACCATCGAGAATCTGCGCTACGAGAACATCGACATACTCTGTCAGAGCGAACCGCAGGTGGATTATCAGGGGTGCATGGCCATCAACTGCGGCGACAACAATCTCGTACGCAACGTCACCTTCGACAACATACGTGTGGAACAGATACACCAGGGCTGTCTGCTGCAGGTGAAGGTCGGCTACAACCAGAAGTACTGCGCTGCTCCGGGTCGCGGCGTTGAAGATATCACTTTCCGCAATATCCGCTACAAAGGCACTACACCTTACCTCTCCATCATCAACGGTTACGACAGCGAGCGCAAGGTGAAGGGCATCACTTTCGAGGGTATCAAGATCAACGGACGACTGCTGCACGACAAGATGGAGGGCAAACCCGCATGGTATTCCACCGCCGACTACTTCCCCATGTACGTGGGCAACCATGTGGAGAACGTCGTCTTCAGCAAGGACAGCCGAAGCACAATGGTCAGCCAGTCCCTGAGCTACTGTTCGTCGCAGGTGGATCGTGCCCTGGAGGCACTGCGTCCCTACGACTTCACGATGATGCCTAGGAACATCCTGAATGGCGAGCTGACTTGGAACCTCCGCAAAGCTTCGCCCCAAGAGTGGTGCTCCGGTTTCTGGCCCGGCATACTGTGGATGGACTTTGCGTACAACAAAAGCGAGGCCGTCGGTAAGGCCGCCGCAGGCTACACTGATGCCCTGATTCCCGTTGTGGAAGCACCCGTCTACGACCATGACCTCGGTTTCATCACCATCAACTCCATGCTGAAGGGTTACGAGGTGAGCAAGGAGCCGCGTTATCGCAGTGCCGCATTGCGTGCTGCCGATTCTCTCGCCACACTCTTCAACGAGAAGGTGGGCACCCTGCTCTCCTGGCCGCGCCATGTCAAGGACTACGGAGGTCACAACACCATCATGGACAATATGATGAATCTCGAACTGCTCTTTTGGGCAGCAGAGAACGGCGGAGATCTGCAGCTGAAGGATATAGCCATCCGCCATGCCGAAACAACGATGAAGCACCATTTCCGTCCCGACGGTTCGTGCTATCACGTGGCAGTTTATGACACGCTCGACGGTCACTTCATCAAAGGTGTGACTCATCAGGGCTATGCCGACAATTCCATGTGGAGCCGCGGTCAGTCGTGGGCCATCTACGGCTACACGATGGTCTATCGCTTCACGAAGGACAAACGTTTCCTCGATCATGCCCAGAAAGTCACTGACATCTATTTGAAACGCCTGAAAGAGACGAGTGATGACTGCATCCCTTTCTGGGATATGGACGACCCCGAAATTGTAAATAGTAAATCTGTAAACTGTAAATTAAAAGATGCATCTGCTGCATGTGTGGTGGCAAGCGCTTTGCTGGAACTTTCCCAATATGTTGATGCAGAGAAGCGCTTGAGATATCTCTCCGCAGCAGAGGACATGCTGAAAGACCTGAGCAGCGACCGCTATCAGAGCCGCGACAATAATGTGGCACTGCTCATGCACTCCACAGGTCACCGTCCTGCCGGTTCGGAGATTGATGCCAGCATCATCTATGCCGACTACTATTATCTGGAAGCCTTAATGAGACTATCTCAGATGAGATGATTTCGTACACACAAAAAACGTGAGTCCCAAAATCCCAAAGTCCCAAACTACACTTGTCCGAGACTGGAGAAGCGCCTCAAATGGGATTAGAGAGGTTAATATTCAGTCAAGTGACGGGACCTTTCAATCCCATTTCCGCGACAAATGTACGGAAAAATGAGACTTTGGGACTTTGGGACTCACGATTTTTTGTGCCTACTCAAGACACGCGTTTTCAGAGTCAGCCTACGGTCTCACGACGAGTTTGTCGCCGGAAAGGTCAACCTCGAAGAGATGGGGGATGCGGATGTAGCGGCCACGGACATTCCTCAACTTTAACCCTACGTTGTACCCATAAGTTCCACCCATCCTTTGGATTTTGTGTCGCGTGTGATGCTGAATACCCCGTACTTCGCACCTATCCATTTGCCCGCGCGAGCTTGGAAAGGAATAGCAATCGGTGTAAACCGGCTGCTGTCCGTGCTGTAGGACAAGTGACAGAGAGCTCCCTTATCGCACTGTATGCGAACGCTAAGGCGGCATTCATAATTGTTTTTTGCACCGGCATTGTAGGAACGCGCTTCGATACGCCCTATGACGGTGGACTCTTCTGTGCCATCCCGGTCTGCATCCCTGCAAGTGATATATTTCAGCACAAAGGCATCACCCTGCAGTTCAGCGGAAAGGCGGCAGTAGTCGCGCCCCATCACAACGAAGCCTGATTGCTGACTTTCGTCTGTTGCCGTGATAATCAGATGAAGAGTGTCGGTGAACGTCTCTCCCTCAAATTTCCTCAGATACAGATTCGGAATTTCCCACAGGTTCCTAAAG
>JAGDCM010000050.1 GCA_017958545.1 Bacteroidaceae bacterium
GAGAAGGTGCGCATCAATCCGGGCAACTATGTGGATGCCGCCCGTCAGTTCAAGCATCTGGAGTATACCGATGAGGAGTATGCCGAGGAACTCGCCAAGATAGAGGCCCGCCTCGTACCGTTTCTCAACACCTGTCGTGAACACCACACAGCAATACGCATCGGTGTGAACCACGGAAGTCTCTCCGATCGCATCATGTCACGCTATGGAGACACCCCTGAGGGCATTGTGGAATCGTGCATGGAGTTCCTGCGCATCTGTGTGAAGCACCGTTTCATGGATGTGGTCATCAGTATCAAGGCCTCCAACACGGTGGTGATGGTGCAAAGCGTACGTCTCCTCGTTCGTGAGATGGAGCGGGAAGGTATGGACTTCCCCCTGCACCTTGGTGTCACAGAAGCCGGTGAAGGTGAGGATGGTCGCATCAAGAGTGCCGTTGGTATAGGTGCACTTCTCACAGAGGGTATTGGGGACACCATACGTGTGTCACTTTCCGAAGAACCCGAATGTGAAATCCCCGTAGCACGTAAATTGGTCGCTTTTATCGATGAATGCACCCGTTTGCGCGCAGCAGTAGAACAATCAATCGAAGACGACACCATCACTCTTACACTCACTGCTGACAGCCTTGAGGATTTGCAACTTAAAGCTGCAATGGCAGCTGGTGCTCTGCTCATCGACAGGAAAGCCTCCGCTCTGCGCATCGTGTGCGAGGGATTTGAAGAGGATTGTCTGCAGAGTCTTGCCGACAACATCCTACAGGCTGCCCGTGTGAAGTTTGTGAAGACAGAATATATCTCCTGCCCGGGTTGCGGTCGCACGCTATACGGTCTTCAGGACACCATTGCCCGCATACGTACCGCTGTGTCGGAGCGCGAAAAGTCCGACCATCCTTTTGTTAATGCAGCCGGTGAACGTGTATTCCTCAAGATAGGCATC
Organism: Bacteroidaceae bacterium; assembly: GCA_017958545.1. Lineage (GTDB taxonomy): Bacteria > Bacteroidota > Bacteroidia > Bacteroidales > Bacteroidaceae > Physcousia. The sequence continues at coordinate 940 of JAGDCM010000050.1, forward strand.
ATGGGATGCATCGTCAACGGTCCGGGTGAGATGGCCGATGCCGACTACGGTTACGTGGGAGCTGCACGCGGTAAAATTTCCCTCTACAAAGGGAAGCAATGCGTTGAAAAAAATATTCCCGAGGAAGAGGCCGTAGAGCGTCTGATGGCATTCATTGAGAACGACTTGCGTCAACTGTAGTCGAAGGCACTGCCCCCTGCAAATTCCCTCAGCAGCGACACCATCGGCACCTGTGCTGACGGTAACTTACGGAAGTGCTGCATGATGCTTTTCAGCCTGCACGCTTCTTCGTATTCCTCGTCATCCGGTTTCACCGTCTCCACCAGCGGCAGGGCCTGTGTGCGTATCACGGAAATCTCGTAAAGCAGAGACGAATTGAAGAAGACATCCGCCTCATCGCGGTAGGGAAGTATCCATTTTTCTTCACCTCTCTTGACGCTTGGGAAGCGATGCAGTATCTCCGATGCATTCTGTCCCCTGAACTTGGAGTCGCGTATGAGGCGTCGCATCAGTCGCAGGTCTTTCGTGGAGAGATAGTTGGTGCCGTCCAGCGATATGGTGGTCACTGGCGAAACATAGATGCGGAATTTGTAACGCTCCTCCACCAGTTCCGAAAGCAGCGGATTCAAGGCATGAGTGCCTTCTATCAGTAGCATATCATGGTGTGATATCTGCATTGTCTTCTCCCTCCACTCGCGCCTGCCCTCTGCGAAGTTGAAACGCGGCAGCCTTACCTCCTTGCCTGCCAGCAGGTCAGCCATCGTCTGTCCGAAGAGTTTGGTATCCACACAGTTGAGCGACTCGAAGTCGTACTCTCCGTTCTCGTCCAGCGGTGTGTCTTCACGGTTCACGAAGAAATCATCCGTAGAGATGGTGTGAGTGCGCAGGCCGCAGGCTGTCAGTGTGATGGAGAGGCGCTTGCATGTCGTGGTCTTACCGCTGCTGGAGGGACCGGCCAGCAACACCAGTCGTGCCTTCTTGGCGATTATGGCATCGGCTATCTCGCACAACTTCTTGTCCTGAAATGCTTCGCTCACATTAATGATGTCCCTGGCACGCCCTTCCACGATAGCCTGATTCAGGTCTTCCACAGTACGGACACCTAGCACGTCCTGCCACCTTGACTGTTCCTCTTTACAGCGTCGTTTATGCTGTTCTGTCTTGGTCATATTTGTTTAATGATTGTTTCTAAATGCAAAAATAACAAAAAATCAGCATTGTTTGGAAAAAAAGCCGTATCTTTGCGCCCGATAATCGCAAAAAGTAACGTAAAAAGATGAATAAAATCAGTTATGCACTGGGGTTGGGCATTGGCCAGCAACTCAAAAGTATGAATATCGAGGGCTTCTCCATTGAGGAGTTTTCGCGCAGCATCAGCGATGTGATGTCTGGCCGTCCCACCGACATGAGCGCCCGAGAGGCTCAGGTAATGCTCAACGACTATTTCACCAAGCAGCAGGCCGCACAGGCAGGCAAGGCAAAGGACGAGGGTAAGGCATATCTTGCAGAGAATGCCAAGAAGGCAGGTGTCATCACCACAAAGAGCGGTCTCCAGTACGAGGTGCTCCAGGAAGGCACAGGCCGTTCTCCCAAAGCTACCGACACGGTGCGCTGCCACTATGAGGGTCGTCTTCTCGACGGCAGCATCTTCGACAGCAGTTATCAGCGAGGCGAACCTGCCGACTTCGGACTCAATCAGGTGATTGCCGGATGGACAGAGGGTGTGCAGCTGATGAAGGAAGGTGCCAAGTTCCGCTTCACCATTCCCTACATGCTCGCTTACGGTGAGAGCGGTGCCGGTTCCAGCATTCCTCCCTATGCCACACTTGTTTTTGATGTTGAATTGATAAAGGTATTATAAAATAGATTGTCATGAAAAAGTTTTCTTTTCTCGCAGCCCTCGCAGTGGCTGCTATCATGTCATCCTGCGGCAACGGCACACCTAAGGCCAACCTTCAGGAGGAGTTGGACACTTTGAGCTATGCTGCCGGCATGACTCAGTCCCAGGGTCTCAAGAACTATCTCGCTGTGCAGATGGGTGTGGATACCACCTACATGGACGAGTTCATCAAGGGTCTCAACGAGGCAGCAAAAGCCAGCGACAGCCCAAAGAGCAAGGCTTACTATGCCGGTGTGCAGATAGGTCAGCAGATTTCCAACCAGATTATCCGCAGCATCAACTACCAGATCTTCGGTCCCGAGGACAGCGTAAACACCGTAAGTGTTGATAACTTCCTCGCAGGTTTCGTTGCAGGTGTCACGGAAAAGGGCGGTCTGATGACTCTCCAAGAGGCTGACAGCACCGCTTTGGTAATGTTCCAGAGCTATCGCCAGAAGCAGATTGAAAAAGAGTTCGGAGAGTGGAAGACCCAGAATGAGGAGTATATGGCAAACATTGCCAAGAAGGACGGCATCCTCGCTCTCGGTGAGGGTATCTACTACACCATTGAGACTGAAGGCAAGGGCGAGGTGCCCGCTGCAGACAGCAAGGTGAAGGTAAACTACGAGGGTAAACTCATCGACGGCACAGAATTCGACAGCAGCTACAAGCGTGGTGAACCCACAACATTCCCCGTCAGTGCCGTTATCCCTGGATGGACAAAGGCTCTTATGGCTATGCCCGTAGGCAGCAAGTGGACACTCTACATCCCTCAGGAGCAGGCTTACGGTTCTGCCAACACTGGCAAAATCAAGCCCTATTCTGCACTCATATTCACTGTTGAACTGCTGAGCATTGAGAAGTAAGATATGAAAAAATCCGTTCTCATTCTCTTTTGCGCCCTCCTGTGTCTCGGCACTCAGGCTGCGAAAAAGAGCAAGAAAAGCAAGAAGGCAGAGGTGGAGAAGGTGGACACCGTAGACTCACGCACCTTCGCCTATCTTCTGGGCTACGTCAACACTCAGGGCCTGAAGCCCTACCTCGTGCAGCAGAAGGGTGTTGACACCACTTATATGGCACAGTTCCTCGACGGTTTCGCTGTGAAGGAACTCACTCCCGAGGACAAGGCCGCTCAGGCACGCATCGTTGGTACAGAGATACGCAAGGACGTGGAGACACGCATCCTGCCCGGTATCTCACAGCAGCTCAACGACTCTGTGAAAGTACTTTCCGATGATGACTTCATCACAGGTTTCGCTGACGCTCTTCGCGGCACTCCTCTGGCCATCTCTCAGGACAGTGCAATGAAGGTTATCGACAAGCAGTTCAAATACTGGCATGGTGTCATGATGGAGAAGAAATATGGTGCCAACCGCAAGGCTGGCGAGGACTTCCTCAAGGCCAATGCCAAGAAGGACAGTGTGCAGACCACAGCCAGCGGCCTGCAGTATAAGGTACTTGTTGCCGGCACGGGCGACAAACCCGCATCCACCGATCGTGTCAAGGTAAACTACGAAGGGCGCCTTCTCGATGGCACCGTCTTCGACAGCAGTTATAAGCGTGGCGAACCCGCTACCTTTGGTGTCAATCAGGTCATCAAGGGTTGGACGGAGGCTTTGCAACTCATGTCCGTAGGTAGCAAGTGGGAGCTCTATATTCCCCAGGAGTTGGCTTACGGCGACCGCGAGCAGCAGAAGATCCCACCCTACTCCATGCTTATCTTCACCGTGGAACTCCTTGAGGTGATAAAATAACAGCACCCGACGTTCCTTACGAAGCATAAAAAGAAGCATCCCTTTGTGGGGGTGCTTCTTTTGTTTCTGCGGGCAGCATCATCACTACACCGGTTCCCACAGATGACGACTCAGATCCACATGACCGTTGGACTTGAATGTGACCCCTTCGTCTTCCAAGAGCAAACGCTGCCGTTTCCATCCCGGTGCTGTTCGCCCTTCTACGTTGACAACCCTATGACAAGGCAGTTTCTCCGCTCCTGGGGTATAACGCAGTGTACGTCCTACCATACGGGCATGACTCGGCCAACCTGCCAAAGTCGCGATGAGACCGTACGTCATCACTCGACCTCGTGGAATCTGCCCTACAATATCCAGCACATCATCACGAAATGCCCGAGCCTGTTCAGCAGTCATCTTATCTGGATAATACTTCATCTGCTAATGATACGTCATCGTATTTGCTCGAACATCTTTTGATAGGCCTCCACCTTTTTGTCGAAGGACAATGGGTAGGCTCGGGAACTGCTGGGCAATCTATATAGAAACAAGCCGCCACTAACCTCAACACACGTATTCACCTTGGGGATGACAGCAATGCCGAGCGAAGCGCATATGGTTTCTGTGGCTTTCTCGCCTGTGGTGACAATGGCACGGAGATGGGGTAATTGCTGAAGTAGAGCGCGAATATCAGTAGGTTCTACCACTTCAAGAAATTTATCCGAAGCATTGTCCTGCAGACGACGGATAGCAGTGGAGGTATCGAAGAAAGCAAGACCTTTTTTCTGGCAGAAAGCAATAATCTCGTCAATTTTGAAACGCTTGGCTTCGAGGTTCACAAAATGGTTCTTGTCACCAAAGAATATCTGTCCTTCGATGCGCCAGTGGTCGTTGATAAAGTTCGGGTAATAGAAGTCCATGCACCACCGTTTGCGCTGGGGCGGAAAACTCCCCAGGAACAGCACCTTCGCATTCTCGGGCAGGAAAGGTCGCAGCGGATGGTACTCTACACCGCCTTTGCTTCGGGCTATATTTTCTGTATTGAGATACGAGGTCATAGCTTCATCCAATACTGTCGTTCCTGCTCCGGCATCTTCTCGATGGCATATCGCAACATGGTGCGAGGCATCTCGTGGGCATGCTGATGCAGGAATTCACGTAGAAGTTCCATTGAACATCGTTTGCCCATTTCTCGTAACATCCAACCCACCGCCTTGTGCATCAGGTCATGCGGATGATGCAGGTGTATCTCTGCATAACGCAA
>JAGDCM010000051.1 GCA_017958545.1 Bacteroidaceae bacterium
ACTGCATGTGCTGGAATATGTGTGGGAACCCGTAAAGGGCATCATACTCTCTTTCCTGGGATATCTGCCCAATATCCTGCAGATAATCATCATCTGGATGTGTTTCTACTATGTCATCAAACTGATAAGATATTTTGCAGGCGAAATAGAAAACGGCAGATTGAAGATAAACGGTTTCTATCCCGACTGGGCACAGCCCACGTTCTATATTCTGCGTGTGCTGCTCTATTCTCTCATGTTTGTGATGATATGGCCTCTGCTCCCAAACAGCAATTCGCAGATTTTCCAAGGCGTTTCAGTCTTCATCGGTATTGTTGTGTCGCTGGGTTCCACCTCCATCATCGGTAATATCATGGCAGGAATGGTGATGACATACATGCGTCCCTTCCGCATCGGAGATTATATCCAGGTGGGTGACACCACCGGCGAAGTGATAGAGAAGACGATGCTCGTGACACGCATACGCACACGCAAAAATGAGGTGGTGACAATACAGAACTCCAGCCTGCTGGGTTCGCAGACGAGCAACTTCACCGTGGCGGCACACAACTACGGCATCATCGTTCATACGAAAGTCACCATCGGATACGATGTCCCCTGGCAGAAGATAAAGAAAATAATGGAAAGCGCGGCACTCGAGACGCCTGGTATTCAGCACACTCCGGCACCTTTCATGATGATAACGGCTCTCAACGACTTCTATGTGGAATACGAGATTAATGCCGTCACGAAAAACGACGTGAAACTTCCGGCTATCTACTCCGCCCTGCATCAGAATCTGCTGAAACGCTTCTTCGAGGAAGGCGTGGAAATCATGTCGCCGCATATCTTTGCCCATCGCAACGATATCGATGTACAGATACCGTCCGACTATCTTAGCACAAAAGCAAACAACGAAAACAAGAAATAAATGCGTAAAATCATCATTCTCGGGGCATTGTTGCTGGCAAGCGCGATGGCGGCATTTGCCGTAGATGAGAATTTCTACATCTTCCTCTGTATCGGGCAGTCGAACATGGAAGGAGCCGCACAACCCGAAGCCGAGGACACAGTAAGTCCCGGCCCCCGTTTCCTGCTGATGCCTGCCGTAAACGATGAGCAGCGCGGACGCAAGATAGGAGAATGGTGTGAAGCCACGCCCCCGCTCTGCCGGCCCCATTCCGGGCTGAATCCAGCAGACTGGTTCGGTCGCACTCTCGTAGACTCTCTGCCCGAGAATATACGCATCGGTGTCATACACGTGGCTATCGGCGGTATCCACATCGAGGGTTATATGCAGGATAAACTGGGAAAGTATCGCAAAACAGCACACAAGTGGATAAAAACTGCACTTACCTACTATGACAACGACCCTTACGAGCGCCTAATTACACTCGCACGCAAAGCACAGAACGACGGAGTAATCAAAGGTATACTGATGCACCAGGGAGAATCGAACACAGGCGACAAGAAATGGGCGAAGAAAGTAAAGAAGGTGTACACACGGATACTCAAGGACCTGAACATGAAGGCCGAGGATGTCCCCCTGCTTGCAGGCGAAGTGGTGCAGGCCGACGGGAAAGGTGTGTTCATCGATATGAACAAACAAATCGACCGTCTGCCCGAGACGATTCCCACAGCACACATCATTTCATCCTATGGATGCACAAGCGGCCCAGACAACCTGCATTTTGATGCTGCCGGTTATCGCGAAATGGGAAGACGATATGCTCAGACGATGCTCCGTCTGCTGAAGAAGTAGTGCATTCCCTCTATCTTAAGAAAAGGATTATTTCAATCGTCTACGTCGGTGCGAATCACCTTGTAGGTGGTCTTGTCGAAATGTATATCCACACCATTTGACAATTCTACCTCATAACTCAAACGTCCGCGTTCAATCTTATTGATTTTGACGTTGTGGTAATTCTTCTTGACATAAACGGCAATGGCATTCGGCACAACGGAAACCGGCACAGCATCCGTCTTGCAGTCTATTTCCATCCAACCGCCTTTACAGTTGAACTTTATTTCGTCGCCGTTGCTGAGAGTCACCTCGTATGACACTCCGTTGAGATTTGACTCCTTCTCCGCCTTCACTATCATCCTGCCCTTGAAATGATTCTTCACCAGAGAGCGGGCTGGTGCAGGCAAGTCCTTAACCTTAATAACTCTGTCACGGGCATCTGTCGATGCAGACAACATCATCACGAAGAGAGCCAAAATCCAGAATTTCATTTTCTTCATAGTAGTAATTATTTAGGTTAGAACTTATTTTGTCAGTTTTCTCGCCACAAATATATGAATAATCTCCATTTTAATACAACGAAACAGCAAAAATTAGGAGTTTTTTTTCGTTTTTTTGTGTTTCACAGTATCGTTTTGCGCACATATGCGTTCAATCTCATTATATTTTTGTACCTTTGTCCAGAGAAACGTAATATCATAATGCTATGAAAAAGCAAGCACTCCTTCTACTCAGCATATGGATGGGCATCGCACTCGTCTCTGCACAGACAGATGTAACGGGCAAATATGTGACGAACGCATCTTTTGAGCAGCCTGTCGCCTCAACACTCAGCGTGGACGCAACACGAGGAGCCTATAATGTGGGAACGGCCCTGACCGGATGGACTGTGAGCGGAACCTACGGTGTATCGGATATCATGACATCTGCAGCAACAGCCACAGACAACGATATGGGAGCTCCCGGTACTCCTTCCGACGGCACCCAGATGTACTACATACGCAACGCCTGGAATAAGGGAACGGCGTCTGTGAAACAGACAATCACGCTGCCCGCAGCCAAATACCGTTTCACGGTGGACAGCAAGAGTGCTCACGCAGGTACCCAAAGCAGCGGTAAACTGGTGGCTGCCGGAGAAAATACTACCATCACGATGAATCAGGGCAGCATCCCGTCTACGTGGAGCCCTGTCAGCGTGGAATTCACACTGACGGAAGAGAAGTCCGTGACAATCGGCTTTGAATTCACATGGGTTAGCAGCGCCGGTGCCAGTTTCCTCCTGGACAACGTACGACTTTATGACATAAGTGACGAACCCGTCGTTCCAGACCCGACAGAGGAGGATGTTGATTCCCCGACAGAGGGAAAGATAGACAACACCTTCGTCGGCGAAGCGGAAATGATGACCGACCTGCTGAGGATGCTGGCACGCTTCACACCTTACATGAAGAACTACTGGTTCCAGTGTGAAAATCCCAACAGCATCAATGAGAGTTGCGGATTCTTCTACAATACGGAGAACGGAACATCACCCTCATGTCCCAACGGAGAAAAAGGTGTCAGACCGAATGCCGACCTCTCAATGATAGCTGCCTTCCTGGTGAAATATGCAAAGCCCGAAGGAATCGCCCTGCCGGACGGTATCACCTACGACCTGCTTGAAGAATATGCTATCAAGAGTCTCGTTTATGCCTATTCCACCCACAAAGCCAACAAACTGAAAGTATGCTCCGGAGGCACCTACTGGGGTTCCACTTCCACCTCAGATGCCGTGTGGGAGTCGAGTCTGTGGGCCATGAGTGTGGCATACTCCGCTTTCTTCCAGTGGGACAAGCTCTCCGACGCTCAAAAGGGATATATCTATGCCATGCTGAAAGCCGAGTGCAACTACGAGCTCTACCGTTCCGTACCGACAGGCTATGCCGGTGACACCAAGGCAGAAGAGAACGGATGGGAAGCCGACGTGTTGGCAGCAACGCTGGGACTCTTCCCCAACGACGAGCTGGCTCCACAATGGTTTGAGAGGATGCGTCTCTTTGCGGCAAACAGCTACTCGCACAGCAACGATGCAACAAACTCCGGAGCCGTAGACCCCACATACAACAACACCACGTGGAGCGATCTCTATAAGGGCAACAACCTCTACAGCGACTGGACGCTGCAGAATCACAATCTCTTCCACACTTCGTATCAGAACGTGGTGATGCAGGAAATCGGTGAAGCTGCGCTGGCCCTCAAGATGTTCCAAGGCGGGACAGAGACATGGAAATCCAACGCACTACAGCACGGCAATCAGGAAGTGATGGACAATGTGCTCAACTGGCTGGCTCTGGCCGACGGTGAACTGGCTATGCCGAACGGTAACGACTGGAGCCTCTTCCTCTACGACCAGATTACCTCGTACAGCACACAGGCCTGCTTCCAGAGAGATCCCGACGCTCTTCTGTTGGAGAATCTTGCGTACAAGCAGATAAAAGCCCGCCAGACAACAACGACAGACGGTTCGTGGCTGCTGCGTCCCGACGTGGCTGCACGCCGAATGGGTGTAGAGGCACATCGCGTGATGATGACATATCTCATGCACAAGATGATGTCCACGGCAGACCTCCAGCCCACCTCGTGGGATGATTTCCGCAATGCGCACTCCAAGGCAATGATATTCCCTTGCCAGAATGTCGTGAGAGGCTACACTCCCAGTCGCTTCACCTGCTTCTCATGGAGTGACGGTCTCAAGAGCTACACCGGATACTTTGCTGCCGACAAGGCAGACAAGAACAAGATTGTGGTGCCTTATCGCGCCAACAATTCCGGCAATATCACAGGTTGGTATGAGGTAAGCGGAAAGGGCACGAACGCCACTCCGGTGGTATCCGGCATCTATCAACTTGACGGGGATGCCTGGGTGATGAACGGCGAACTGTCTGTGAACGACGGTGCTTTGAATAACCGTTTTGCACTCTACTCCACTCCGGGCAATGCGTTCATCTATCTCGACCACGTAAAGGCCAACACCGCGTGCACCATCACGGCAGAAAAAGGCGGACTGCTGGCTATCTCTACAGACGAGTTCACCAAGTTGCAGCGTACATTGTACTATGCAGACGGCAACGACATCACATGGAAGCAGAGAGACGGCAGCACACAACTGACGTTCACCTCAGATTGGGTGAATATTGACAACGAACTGGGTATCGTAGGTCCTGGCGGAAAGAAGATGGCATTTGCAGATCGCGGTGCCAACAACAGCATCTACACCTCAAAACTCTATCCCATGTATTCAAACAGCAACCGCACAGTAGCTGCCGGCGAAGTGGTGGATGCCCGCCATCTTATCTATTACAGTGACATCAATGCCGAAGACACAAAGGCCACTTCCGAACAGGTGGAGAATCTGAAAGAACTCGTACCTGAAGGATGGAACGGCATTATAACTCCAGACCCGTCCGGTGTGTACTATTGCCTGATATCAAATTTCCGCGGCAGCTCATCAGCCACAATCGACGGAATCACGATAAAGAACTATGCCGCTCCTATTTTCAAGACGGAAACAACGATTGAAAACAATAAGGCAAAAATAAATCTCACGCTGCAGCAGAACAACAGTTTCGCCACTCCGATGAAGATTTTCGTGAAGGGTTCTCACGTTAAAGCACAGCTGGAAGACCTCAATACTGCATATATCACGGCGACACAAGATGTCACGATAACAATCTACGGGATGCAGGGCAATTATGCAAAGCGTATGATTAACGCGACACTCACAGCCGGAGAAACTATAAAGGTGATTCTTACCGACGACGGTATCACCAAGGAGTCTGCCAGTCCCTTTAAACCCGACTACAAAGAGGACACCGATATGACCGGCTACATCGTAAACCCTAAGTTTCAGGGCAATTCGAAAAACGGTTGGACATTGACGAAGGCCGACTATAACGAAGCCACCAGTTACAACGAGCAGGAATTCTGGAACAACAGCAGTTTCTCTCTAAAGCAAACCGTAAAAGGTCTCCCAGCCGGTCGCTATCGTCTGTCGTGCCAAGGATACTACCGTGCCGGCGGATATGTTGCAGCAGCAAGTTCACGCACAGCCGGGACGGAAGCACTCAATGCTTCACTCTATGCTCAGCCGAGCGGAAAGACAAAGGTCTCACAACCGCTGCAGAGCATCTTCACAGAAGCTGGCAAGATGGGAATTCTTGGTGCAAACACCTCACTCGGCTATGTGCCCAACAATATGGAACAGGCATCCCAGTATTTCTGCACCGCGCTCTATGACGGCAACACCGTGGAATTCGAAGTGGAAGAAAACCAGGATGTAGAAATCGGTATTGAGAAGGAAAGTAAGATAAACGACGACTGGACCATTTTCACAAACTTCCGTCTTATACGGCTTGGCGACGACCCTACGGATGTGGCTCTCACTCTCCCCACAAATTCCAAGAGTGTAAAGAAGGACGGTAAGTTTCTCCGCAACGGACGTCTCTTCATCGTGAAAAACAACGCGACATACGACATAAACGGAAGAAGGTTCGAATAAAGCAGGAAAGACCATATGATTGATCGCGCTACCATAGCGAAAATTAACGAGGCGGCACAGATATACGATGTCGTCTCGGAATTTGTAAACCTGAAAAAGTCAGGTGCAGGATGGAAGGGACTGTGCCCTTTCCACGATGACCGTTCCCCATCATTCACGGTGTCACCGGCAAGAAACACATGTCGCTGCTGGGCGTGCGGAGAAGGAGGCGGACCTGTCACTTTCCTGATGAAGCACGAACAGATATCCTACCCTGATGCCTTGAAATGGCTTGCGAAGCGATATGGAATCCCCGTAGTGGAGAAGGAACTGACTCCGGAGGAAAAAGCGCAGGAAACAGAACGCGATTCACTCTTTGCCGTGAACGAATGGGCCATAAATTGGTTTGAGACCCAGATGTACGAAACTGCCGACGGACGAGCCGTGGGTCTTGCATATTTCAGAGGACGCGGTTTTAGGGACGACGTAATGAAAGACTACCGCGTGGGCTTCGCACCGAAAAGTCGCGATGCCATGGCACGAGCCGCTTTGAGAGAGGGATATCAAGAAGATTTCCTGGTGAAGACGGGACTCACCATTAAACGTGACGACGGTACACTATATGACAGATATGCCGGACGAGTTATCTTCCCCATACGCAGCGTCTCTGGCAAAGTGGTGGGATTTGGCGGACGCGTTCTTGATGCAGCCACAAAGGGTGTGAATCAGAAATACGTCAATTC
>JAGDCM010000052.1 GCA_017958545.1 Bacteroidaceae bacterium
GACGAAGACTATAAGGAGACTCCTCTCCAGTTTATCAACAGCGTCACCGGCGGTAACATTCCCAAGGAGTTCATCCCCAGTGTGCAGAAGGGCTTCGAGGCAGCCATGAAGAATGGTGTGCTCGGCGGCTTCCCTCTCGACAGCCTGAAGGTAGAGCTCGTTGACGGTTCGTTCCACCCCGTTGACTCCGACCAGCTTTCGTTCGAAATTGCAGCCCAGCTGGCATACAAGGCTTGCTGCGCAAAGGCCAAGCCCGTACTGATGGAGCCCATCATGCGTCTCGAGGTTGTTACTCCCGAGGAGAACATGGGTGACGTCATCGGCGACTTGAACAAGCGTCGCGGTCAGGTAGAGGGTATGGATACCACTCGTACCGGTGCCCGTCTGGTGAAGGCTATGGTGCCTCTGGCAGAGATGTTCGGTTATGTAACCGCTCTTCGTACCATCACCTCCGGCCGTGCCACCAGCAGCATGACATACGATCATCACGCCCCCGTTTCCAGCAGCATCGCCAAGAGCGTACTGGAGGAGATGAAGGGTAGAGTAGACCTAGTGTAAATCCGTAGCAAATGACTCTTACGGATTTAGGAGATAAAGGAAAACAGTAAAAACAGTAAAAAGAAAAAGATTATGAGTCAGAATCAGCCAAAGATTCGTATCAAGTTGAAGAGCTACGATCACATGCTCGTCGACAAGTCTGCAGAGCAGATCGTAAAGACCGTGAAGATCACGGGTGCTATTGTGAGCGGTCCTATTCCCTTGCCCACACACAAGCGTATCTTCACCGTGAACCGTTCCACCTTCGTCAACAAGAAGAGCCGTGAGCAGTTCCAGCTCAGCGCCTACAAGCGTCTGATTGACATCTTCAACAGCAACGAGAAGACCGTTGACGCCCTCATGAAGCTTCAGTTGCCCAGCGGCGTTGAGGTTGAAATCAAGGTCTAATAAATGAGATTTATCTAGGATGTCCTAGGAATGCCTAGGATTTCCTGGAAAACCTAGAATAGTTTAAAACAATAAATAAATTCAAACTGAAATGCCAGGATTATTAGGAAAGAAAATCGGAATGACTTCCGTTTTCAGTGCCGACGGCAAGAATGTGCCGTGCACTGTTATCGAATTGGGTCCTTGCGTGGTTACTCAGCTGAAGAACGTTGAAAAAGACGGTTACGAGGCTGTTCAGCTTGGTTTTGAAGAGGCTAAGGAGAAGAACACTTCTGCTCCTATGATGGGTCACTTCAAGAAGGCAGGAACCACCGCCAAGAGACACTTGGCCGAGTTCACAGGTTTTGAAGGTGAGCTGACTCTGGGTCAGGAACTCACTGTAGAGATGTTTGCCGACACGGCGTTCGTGGACGTTATCGCCACGAGCAAGGGTCGCGGTTTCCAGGGTGTTGTGAAGCGTCACGGTTTCGGTGGCGTAGGTCAGATCACTCATGGTCAGGACGACCGTCAGAGAAAGCCGGGTTCTATCGGTGCCTGCTCGTATCCCGCGAAGGTGTTCAAGGGTATGCGTATGGGCGGCCAGATGGGCGCACAGCGTGTGACCACACACAACCTGCAAGTATTAAAGGTAATTCCCGAGCACAACCTGCTTCTTATCAAGGGTAGTGTTCCCGGTTACAAAGGTTCAATCGTTAGCGTAATCAAGTAAGATGGAAGTTAGTGTACTGAATATTCAGGGTAAGGAGACCGCCAAGAAGGCTGTTCTCAACGATGCTATCTATGCCATCGAACCCAACGACCACGCCATCTATCTCGACGTGAAGCTCATCATGGCTAATCAGCGTCAGGGTACGGCAAAGTCTAAAGAGAGAAGCGAAATCAGTGGCTCAACACGTAAGCTCGGTCGCCAGAAAGGTGGTGGCGGTGCACGTCGCGGTGACATCAACAGCCCCGTGCTGGTAGGTGGTGCCAGAGTCTTCGGTCCCACGCCTCGTGACTACGGTTTCAAACTGAATCTGAAGCAGCGTCAATTGGCTCGTAAGAGCGCTCTTTCCTACAAGGCCAAAGAGAATGCAATTATCGTTGTTGAGGACTTCACTTTCGAGGCTCCCAAGACAAAGAGCATGATTGAAGTGTTAAATAATCTTAAAGTCAGCGACAAGAAGGTTCTCTTCGTTACCCCAGGTGCGGATAAAGCCGTATATTTGTCGGCCCGTAACCTGCAGCGTACTGCTGTGATGGCTGCTTCTGCGCTCAATACCTACAAGGTGATGGATGCAGATGTGATGGTCATTGCAGAGAGCGCGCTTGCGGTGATTGAGGGTAACTTAAACAAGTAAAAAGGAGCTGAAGAGTTATGTCAAATATCATCAAACCTCTGGTCACTGAGAAGATGACCTCTATCACAGAGAAGCAGAACAAGTTCGGCTTCATCGTGCGTCCTGAGGCTGGCAAGATCGAACTGAAGAAGGAGATCGAGCAGAAGTATGGCGTGACCGTAACGGACATCAACACTTGCCGCTATGCCGGTAAGAACAAGAGCCGTTACACCCGCTCTGGCCTCATTAAGGGTCGTACCAATGCTTTCAAGAAGGCTATTGTTACCCTCAAGGAAGGCGATGTAATTGATTTCTATAGCAATATTTAATAGAGAATGGCAGTACGTAAATTTAAGCCCACAACTCCGGGCCAAAGACACAAGATTATAGGTACCTTCGAAGAGATTACTGCATCGGTACCTGAGAAGTCTCTCGTTTGCGGCAAGCGTTCTACTGGTGGCCGTAATGCTACGGGCAAGATGACCATGCGCTACATCGGCGGTGGTCACAAGCAGAAGTTCCGCTTCATTGATTTCAAGCGTGAGAAGGATGGTGTTCCAGCAGTCGTTAAGAGCATTGAGTACGATCCCAATCGTTCAGCTCGTATCGCTCTGCTTTATTATGCTGATGGTGAAAAGCGTTATATTATCGCTCCCAACGGTCTGAAGGTAGGCAGCACTCTTATGAGTGGTGCTGAAGCAGCTCCCGAGGTAGGTAACGCTCTTCCTCTGCAGAATATCCCTGTAGGTACAGTGATTCACAACATTGAACTGCGTCCCGGTCAGGGTGCTCTGCTTGTGCGCAGCGCCGGCAACTTCGCTCAGCTCACCAGCCGCGAAGGTCGCTACTGCGTCATCAAGTTGCCTTCTGGAGAGACACGTCAGATTCTTTCTGCCTGCAAGGCTACTGTCGGTAGCGTAGGTAACAGCGATCATGCTCTTGAGAGTAGCGGTAAGGCCGGTCGCACCCGCTGGTTGGGTCGTCGTCCTCACAACCGTGGCGTCGTGATGAATCCTCATGATCATCCCATGGGTGGTGGTGAAGGTCGTCAGAGCGGTGGTCACCCGCGTTCACGCAAGGGCTTGTACGCTAAGGGTCTCAAGACTCGCGCTCCGAAGAAGCAGTCCAACAAGTACATCATTGAGAGAGCTAACAAGAAGTAATAACAGACTTTAAAGACAAATACATAATATGAGTCGTTCATTAAAGAAAGGTCCGTATATTGAGGTGAGTCTTGAGAAGAAGATTCTGGCCATGAATGAGAGTGGCAAGAAGACCGTAGTCAAGACTTGGTCTCGTGCTTCTATGATTTCTCCCGATTTTGTGGGACATACAATAGGAGTTCACAACGGCAACAAGTTTATTCCCGTCTACGTAACTGAGAATATGGTAGGCCACAAGCTGGGAGAGTTCGCTCCCACACGTAAGTTTGGTGGTCACGCCGGTCAGAAGAAGAAGTAAGATGGGCATTCCAAACTTAAAATAAGAAAAATAAGATAATGGGAAAAAGAAAGAAATTAGCAGCTGATGCAAGAAAAGAGGCTCGTAAGGCTATGAGCTTCGCGAAGGCTCAGAATGTGCCCTCTTCTCCCCGCAAGATGCGATACGTTGTGGACTTGGTTCGCGGCATGGAGGTGAATCGTGCTCTCGGCACGCTGAAGTTCTGTGCCAAGGCTGCAAGTGCTGATGTAGAGAAAGTTCTGCGTAGCGCCATTGCTAACTGGGAACAGAAGAACGAGCGTAAGGCTGAAGATGGTGAATTGTTCATCACCAAGATTTTTGTTGACGAGGGTGCTACCCTCAAGCGTATGAGACCGGCTCCTCAGGGTCGCGGCTATAGAATCCGTAAGCGTTCTAACCACGTCACCCTCTTCGTTGACACTAAGAAAGATTAAAAGACATGGGACAGAAAGTTAATCCGATAAGCAACCGTCTGGGTATCGTCCGCGGTTGGGACTCCAACTGGTTTGGTGGCAATAACTATGGCGACACCATCCTTGAGGACTCTAAGATCCGCAAGTATTTGATGGCTCGTCTGGGTGATGCCAGCATCAGTCGCATTGTCATCGAGCGCACTCTGAAGATGGTGACCATCACCGTCTGCTCCGCTCGTCCAGGTCTGATTATTGGCCGTGGTGGTGAAAATGTGGATAAGCTCAAAGAGGAGCTGAAGAAGATTACGGACAAGGAGATTCAAATCAATATCTTTGAGGTGAAGCGTCCTGAGTTGGATGCCAACATCGTTGGCAACAACATCGCCCGTCAAGTGGAAGGCAAGATTGCATACCGTCGTGCTATCAAGATGGCTATCGCCAACACGATGCGCGCAGGTGCAGAAGGTATCAAGGTGCAGATCAGCGGTCGTCTCAACGGTGCTGAAATCGCACGTAGCGAAATGTTCAAGGAGGGTCGTACTCCCCTGCACACACTTCGCGCCGATATCGACTTCTGTCAGGCTGAGGCATTGACGAAGGTAGGTCTTCTGGGCATCAAGGTGTGGATTTGCCGTGGTGAGGTTTACGGCAAGAAGGATTTGACTCCTAACTTCCAGCAGCAGAAGGACAACGCTCGCGGCGGTTTCAACCGTGAGGGCGGTGATCGCAGAAACTTCCGTCGTAAGAAGGCTGGAAATCGTTAAACACTAATCTGAAAGAATAATAAAGTCATGTTACAGCCCAAAAGAACCAAATACAGAAGGCCGCAAAAAGGCCGTTGCAAGGGTAATGCCATGCGCGGCAATCAGCTGGCTTTCGGATCCTTTGGCATCAAGTCGCTTGATACACACTGGATCACTGCCCGCCAGATTGAGGCAGCACGTATTGCTATGACCCGCTACATGCAGCGTGAGGGTCAGAGCTGGATTAGAATATTCCCCGATAAGCCTATTACCAAGAAGCCCGCTGACGTGCGTATGGGTAAAGGTAAGGGTGATCCCGTAGGATACGTGTTCCCCATCACTCCGGGTCGCATTATTTTCGAGATTGAAGGCGTGAGCTATGAGGTTGCCAAGGAAGCACTTCGCCTGGCTGCTCAGAAATTGCCCGTGACCACTAAGTTTATTGTTAGACGCGATTACGATAAGAACGCTTAAAGATGAAGACAGTTGAAATTAATGAGATGTCCGTTCAGGATCTCGCTGAGCGCATCGAGGCTGAGGTTGCAAGTTACAATCAGTTGAAGCTCAACCATGCCGTTGCTCCTCTGGAGAACAACTCTCAGATCAAGATTGCTCGTCGTAACATCGCTCGCATGAAGACGGTGCTCCGCCAAAAAGAGTTGAATAAATAAGGTACTTCAGATATGGAAGCAAGAAATTTGAGAAAAACCCGTACGGGCGTAGTAGTTAGCGATAAGATGGACAAGACCATTGTCGTTGCTACCATGTTCAAGGAGAAGCACCCCATCTATGGTAAGTTCGTTGCTAAGACAAAGAAGTACCATGCTCACGATGAGAAGAACGATTGCCACAAAGGCGACACCGTGCTCATCATGGAGACTCGCCCCTTGAGCAAGACTAAGAGATGGAGAGTAGTAGAAATCGTTGAAAGAGCTAAGTAAAAATGATACAAGCAGAATCTAGATTGGTCGTAGCAGACAACAGCGGTGCCAAGGAGGCATTGTGCATCCGTGTGTTGGGCGGTACTCGCCGTCGCTATGCGTCTGTTGGTGACGTGATTGTCGTTTCCGTAAAGAGCGCAATTCCCACCAGTGATGTCAAGAAAGGTGCCGTATCAAAGGCCCTGATCGTACGTACAAAGAAAGAGGTTCGTCGTCCAGACGGCTCTTACATCCGCTTTGATGACAACGCATGTGTTCTCCTGAACAATGCCGGTGAGCTTCGCGGAAGTCGTATCTTCGGTCCTGTTGCCCGTGAGCTTCGTGCCACAAACATGAAGGTCGTATCTCTGGCACCTGAGGTTCTTTAATCTATCCTAAAAGAAAAATAAAGAACAATGAGTAAGTTACATATTAAGAAAGGCGACACCGTTATCGTAAACGCTGGAGAGTCCAAAGGCCAGAGCGGTAAGGTGTTGAAGGTGTTCGTCAAGGAGCAGCGCGCCTTGGTTGAAGGTGTCAATAAGGTGAAGAAGAGCCAGAAGCCCAGTGCCAAGAACCCTCAGGGTGGCATCGTGGAGATGGAGGCTCCCATCCAGATTTCCAATCTGAACCCCGTTGACCCCAAGACCGGCAAGGCCACTCGCGTTGGTAGAAAGTTGAATGCAGAGGGCAAGTTGGTCCGTTATGCAAAAAAATCAGGAGAGGAGATTTAAGGTATGGCAAATACAGCAAGTCTAAAGCAAGAATACAAAGAGAGGATCGCTCCTGCTCTGAAGAAGCAGTTCGGCTACTCCTCTGCCATGCAGATTCCCGTTCTGAAGAAGATTGTTATCAATCAGGGTTTGGGTATGGCCACTGCTGACAAGAAGATTATCGAGGTTGCAGTAAACGAAATTACCGCTATCACCGGTCAGAAGGCAGTTGCTACCGTTAGTAAGAAGGACGTGGCTCAGTTCAAGCTGCGTAAGAAGATGCCTATCGGTGTGATGGTGACATTGCGTCGTGAGCGTATGTATGAGTTCCTGGAGAAGCTGGTTCGCGTGGCACTGCCCCGTATCCGTGACTTCAAGGGTATTCAGAGCAAGTTCGACGGTCGCGGTAACTACACCTTGGGTATTGAGGAGCAGATTATTTTCCCCGAAATCAACATTGATGCCATCGATCGCATCTTGGGTATGAACATCACGTTCGTTACCACTGCCAAGACCGACGAAGAGGGTTATGCACTGTTGAAGGAATTCGGTCTTCCTTTTAAGAACGCTAAAAACTAAGCAATAAGTATGGCAAAAGAATCAATGAAAGCGCGTGAGGTAAAGCGTGCCAAACTGGTAGCCCAGTATGCCGAAAAGCGTGCAGCACTGAAGAAGATTGTGAACGATCCCAACTCGGATCCCGCTGCTGCTTACGAAGCTGCTCAGAAGCTTCAGGCTATTCCCCGTAACGCAAACCCTATCCGTTTGCACAATCGCTGTAAGATTACGGGACGTCCAAAGGGCTATATCCGTTTGTTCGGCCTCAGCCGTATTCAGTTCCGCGAGATGGCCTCTCAGGGTCTTATCCCCGGTGTGAAGAAGGCAAGTTGGTAAGTTTAGCGTTCCAACAGAAGAAACAGAGTTTTTAATATTGTCGGGGAGTCCCGATCAATTAAACCAAAAAAGATATGACAGATCCTATTGCAGATTATTTGACTCGCCTGCGCAACGCCATCCAAGCAAAACACAGGGTGGTGGAGTGCCCAGCGTCAAATTTGAAAAAAGAGATCACAAAGATTCTCTTTGAAAAAGGTTATATCCTGAACTACAAGTTCGTCGAGGACGGACCTCAGGGTACCATCAAGATTGCATTGAAGTACGATGCAGAGACTCGTAAGAATGCAATTCAGAAGTTGATTCGCGTATCTAAGCCCGGTATGCGTAAGTATACAGGCTACAAAGATATGCCAAGAGTTATTAATGGACTGGGTGTCGCTTTGATTTCCACGTCTAAGGGTGTTATGACGAACAAGGAAGCTGCCGAAGAGAAGATCGGAGGCGAGGTTCTTTGCTACGTATATTAATGATAGGAGGAACACTAGAATGTCTAGAATAGGTAAAATGCCCATTATCATTCCTGCAGGTGTTACCGTGACAGTGAATGCTGATAATGTTGTTACCGTTAAAGGTAAGAAAGGTGAACTGACCCAGGCAGTGAACCCCGCTATCAAGGTAAATGTGAGTGAGAAGGAGGTTACTTTCGAGATCGACGAGCAGGCTGACATCGACGTTAAGCAGAAGCAGGCTTTCCACGGTCTCTATCGTTCTCTCATAAACAATATGGTCGTAGGTGTAAGTGAGGGTTACAAGAAGCAGATGGAACTGGTAGGTGTGGGCTATCGTGTCAGCAACCAGGGCAACATCGTTGAGTTCTCACTGGGCTACACTCACAGCATCTTCATCCAGCTTCCCGCTGAGATTAAGGTTGAGACCAAAAGTGAAAGAAACCAGAACCCGCAGATCATTCTCGAGAGTTGCGACAAGCAGCTCCTGGGTCAGGTTTGTGCCAAGATTCGTTCGTTCCGTAAGCCCGAACCTTACAAGGGCAAGGGTGTTCTGTTCGTTGGCGAGCAGATTCGTAGGAAGTCAGGTAAATCAGCTGGTGCTAAGTAACCGTTAAAAGGAGTAAGATTATGACTACAAAATTGGAAAGACGAATCAAGATTAAATACAGAGTTCGTAATAAGATTTCTGGTACGGCAGAGCGTCCTCGTATGAGCGTGTTCCGCAGTAACAAGCAGATTTACGTGCAAATCATCAACGATTTGACCGGTGCTACACTGGCTTCTGCTTCTAGCCTCGGACTGGAGGCTTGCCCCAAGAAGGAGCAGGCTGCCAAGGTTGGTGAGTTGATTGCCAAGAAGGCCATAGAGTCGGGTATCACCACGGTGGTGTTTGATCGCAATGGTTATCTGTACCACGGAAGAGTGAAGGAAGTGGCTGATGCCGCACGTAATGGTGGACTTAAATTCTGATGAACTATGGCAATTAAGAATATCAATATCAACAGCGAGGAATTGAAGGACCGCTTGGTAGCCATCAACCGTGTTACCAAGGTGACCAAGGGTGGTCGTACTTTCACGTTCGCAGCTATTGTTGTTGTCGGTAACGAAAATGGTGTTATCGGCTGGGGTCTTGGTAAGGCAGGCGAAGTAACTGCAGCTATTGCCAAGGCTGTCGAGGCCGCAAAGAAGAACCTCGTTCAGGTACCTGTGCTCAAGGGTACTGTGCCTCATGAGGCAAAGGCTAAGTTCGGTGGTGCAGACGTATTCATTATGCCTGCCAGCACTGGTACCGGTGTGGTTGCCGGCGGCGCTATGCGTGCCGTATTGGAGAGTGTAGGTGTGAAGGACTGTCTGGCTAAGAGCAGAGGTAGTTCCAACCCTCACAATCTGGTGAAGGCAACAATCGCAGCCCTGACTTCTATGCGTGACGCTCGTCAGGTAGCCAAGATGCGTGGTGTGAGCATGAGCAAAGTATTCAATGGTTAATCTTAAAGGAGAATAAGTATTATGGCAACGATTAAAGTACAGCAAGTGAAGAGCCGTATCCACGCTCCTAAGAGACAAAAGGCTACGTTGGACACAATGGGACTGAAGAAGCTCAACCAGGTTGTTGAGTTGGAGGACAACGCCTCCACACGTGGTCTCATCCAGGCCGTACACCATTTGGTGAAGGTGCTCGATTAAACAATTGAAGTATAATTCGAAAACGTACAATCAATATGAAATTAAA
Organism: Bacteroidaceae bacterium; assembly: GCA_017958545.1. Lineage (GTDB taxonomy): Bacteria > Bacteroidota > Bacteroidia > Bacteroidales > Bacteroidaceae > Physcousia. Next base: position 9,590 of record JAGDCM010000052.1, read on the forward strand.
TAATCTCAAACCCGCAGCAGGTTCCACCCACTCACGTCGCCGCCTCGGTCGCGGTCCCGGCAGTGGTCTCGGTGGTACTTCTACCCGTGGTCACAAGGGTGCCAAGGCTCGTTCCGGTTACAAGAGCAAGGTTGGCTTCGAAGGTGGACAGATGCCTTTGCAGCGCAGACTTCCCAAGTTTGGTTTCAAGAACGTTAACCACGTGGAGTATCAGGCTGTTAACCTCGCAGCTCTTCAGGCTATGGCCGAGAAGGGTATCGTGAAGATCGGCCTCGAGGAGTTCGTGAATGCAGGTATTGCAAAGAAAGGCCAGATGGTCAAGGTTCTGGGTAATGGCAAGCTTACTGCCAAGGTAGAGGTGTCTGCCAATGCATTCTCCAAGAGTGCAGAGGAGGGTATCACTGCTGCAGGAGGTACTGTTACCAAACTCTAAGGACAAATGAAAAAGTTCTTTGAAACATTAAAGAATATTTGGAGCGTTGAGGATTTGCGCACGCGAATCCTCATCACGCTGGGTTTTGCTGCAATGTACCGTTTCGGTTCATTCGTAGTGCTTCCTGGTGTTAATCCCGAGGCATTGTCTGCACTTCGTGAGCAGACTAGCACAGGCTTGATGTCTCTGCTGAATATGTTCTCGGGCGGTGCCTTCTCCAACGCATCAATCTTTGCGTTGGGTATCATGCCTTACATTTCTGCATCCATCGTGATTCAGTTGTTTGCATTTGTGGTACCGTATTTCCAGAAGATGCAGCGTGAGGGAGAGAGCGGTCGTCGTAAGATGAATCAGTACACCCGCTATCTGACCATCCTCATTCTGTTATTCCAGGCTCCAGGTTATTTGGTTTATACATTCAAGGGTTTGGCTGTTGGCGCACTCCAGGTGGACTGGACATTGTTCCTCATTTCAAGTACCATTATCTTGGCTGCAGGTTCGATGTTTATTCTCTGGCTGGGTGAGCGTATCACAGACAAGGGTATCGGTAACGGTGTTTCACTGATTATCATGCTTGGTATTATTGCCCGTCTGCCTCAGGCATTCTCTCAGGAGTTTGTGAACCGTCTGAACAACCTGAACGGTGGTGGTATGATAATGTTCGCCATAGAGTTGATACTCCTGTTGGTGGTTATCTGTGCCGCAATCCTTCTGGTTCAGGGCACTCGCAAGATTCCTGTACAGTATGCAAAGCGTATGATGGGTGGCCAGCAGGTTGGTGGCGTGCGTCAGTACATTCCTCTCAAGGTGTTTGCTGCAAACGTGATGCCTATCATCTTCGCTCAGGCCATCATGTTCATCCCCATCACGCTCTTGAATATGGTAGCTGGCGGTGAGAATCCCAGTGCGATACTTATCATGTTGAGCGACCACACGAGCGTTGCTTACAATGTGGTGTTCGCTCTCCTGATAGTGGCCTTCACGTATTTCTACACGGCAATTACCCTCAACCCCACTCAGATGGCGGAAGACATGAAGCGCAACAACGGTTTCATTCCCGGTGTGCGTCCAGGTCGTGACACAGCTGAGTTTATAGACCAGATAATGTCCCACATCACCCTCCCCGGTTCACTGTTCTTGGCTGCCATCGCATGTATGCCGGCTTTCGCAGGCCTGCTGAATGTGACACCTGAGTTCGCTCAGTTCTTCGGCGGTACGAGTTTGTTGATCCTTGTAGGTGTTGTGCTCGATACACTACAGCAGATAGAGAGTCATCTCTTGATGCGTCACTATGATGGTCTTCTTTCCAGTGGTAGAATCCACGGAAGAAACGGAATGTCCTAAGGAGTCTCGAAACTATCTCTATGATATTTCTCAAGACTGAGGACGAAATTGACTTAATGCGAGCCGCCAACCAGCTGGTTGCAAAGACTCTGACAGAGGTCGGAAAGATTGTGACTCCGGGTGTGACAACCCGACAGCTTGACAAGGTGGCAGAGGAATTTATCCGCGACCACGGTGGGATACCGACATTCTTGGGATTCCCCAATCCGAGCGGTGAGCCCTTCCCTGCAAGCATCTGTACATCGGTAAACGGACAGGTGGTGCACGGGATACCCTCAGACGAACCGTTGAAGGACGGTGATATAGTATCTGTGGACTGCGGCGCTCTTCTGGACGGTTTCAATGGTGATTCTTGCTACACGTTTCGTGTTGGTGAGGTCAGCGAAGAGACCAACCGGCTGCTCAAGGTCACCAAGGAGGCATTGTACCTCGGTATCGAGGCCGCCCGCGTCGGAAGACGTATCGGTGATATAGGGTATGCAGTGCAGCAGCACGTGGAGAGCAACGGCTACGGAGTGGTGAGAGAATTCGTAGGTCACGGCATCGGTCGTGATATGCACGAGGAACCTCAGGTGCCCAACTACGGAAAGCGCGGCGACGGCAAGATGATTAAAAACGGTTTGTGCATAGCTATTGAACCGATGATTGTCAGCGGAAGCCCGCAGATATGGATGTTGCCGGACAAGTGGACGATAGTCACACGCGACGGAGGTATGGCAGCTCACTACGAGCACACGATAGCGGTGCACCAAGGTAAGACGGAGATTCTTTCCTCGTTTGAAGAAATAGAAAAGATAGAGAACCAATATTAAAAGAATTAAATGGCAAAACAGGCAGTTATAGAGCAGGATGGCGTTATTTTGGAATCACTTTCCAATGCCATGTTTCGTGTTGAGTTGGAGATTGGAGCAAAGATTATTTGCAACATCTCGGGCAAAATGCGTATGCACTACATTAAGATCCTACCTGGAGACAAGGTCAAAGTGGAGATGAGTCCTTATGACCTCACAAAAGGCCGTATAGTGTTCAGATACAAATAAGAAAGATAAGAAATATGAAAACACGAGCTTCATTAAAGAAACGCACTCCCGAGTGCAAGATTGTCCGCAGAAAAGGACGTCTTTATGTGATTAACAAGAAGAACCCCAAGTACAAGATGCGTCAGGGTTAACATCCGCAACAAACAGAATAATACAAGTATATGGCAATAAGAATTGTTGGTGTTGATTTACCCCAGAACAAGAGAGGGGAAATCGCTTTGACCTATGTCTATGGCATCGGTCGTAGTAGCTCAGCAAAGATTTTGGAAAAGGCCGGTGTAGACAAGGATAAGAAGGTCTGCGACTGGACTGATGAAGAAGCCGGTAAGATCCGTGAGGTGATTGCTGCTGAGTGCAAGGTAGAGGGTGATCTTCGCAGTGAGATCGCTATGAATATCAAGCGTCTGATGGATATTGGTTGCTACCGTGGTGTCCGTCATCGTAACGGCCTGCCTGTTCGCGGTCAGAGTACTAAGAACAACGCTCGCACACGTAAGGGTAAGAAGAAGACCGTTGCCAACAAGAAGAAGGCTACGAAGTAATTAGCGCAAACGAAATAGAAATAATAGCAATATGGCAAAGAAAGCAGTTGCAACAAAGAAAAGAACAGTGAAGGTTGACGCAATGGGTCAGCTGCATGTTCACAGTTCCTTTAACAATATCATCGTGTCTTTGGCCAACAGTGAGGGTCAGGTGATTTCTTGGTCTTCCGCCGGCAAGATGGGCTTCCGTGGCAGTAAGAAGAATACTCCTTACGCCGCCCAGATGGCAGCACAGGATTGTGCAAAGACCGCTTATGACTTGGGTCTGCGCAAGGTGAAGGCTTATGTCAAGGGTCCCGGCAATGGCCGTGAGAGTGCTATCCGCACCTGTCATGGCGCTGGCATTGAGGTGGTAGAGATTATCGACGTTACTCCACTTCCTCACAATGGTTGCCGTCCTCCGAAGAGAAGAAGAGTCTAACCTAACCCATTAAAATAAGTAGAATTATGGCAAGATATATTGGACCTAAGTCAAGAATTTCCCGCCGTTTCGGTGAGGCAATCTTTGGTGATGACAAAGTACTGGCAAAGCGCAATTTCCCTCCTGGCCAGCACGGTAACAACCGTCGTCGCAAGACCTCTGAGTATGGTATCATGCTCGCAGAGAAGCAGAAGGCAAAGTACACTTACGGTGTATTGGAGAAGCAGTTCCGCAATATGTTTGAGAAGGCTGCCCGTACCAGTGGCATCACCGGTGAGATTCTTTTGCAGAACCTCGAGTGCCGTCTCGACAATATCGTGTATCGTCTGGGCATTGCTCCCACTCGTGCAGCAGCTCGTCAGCTTGTGAACCACAAGCACATTACCGTTGACGGTAAGGTGGTTGGTATCGCTTCTTACGCAGTGAAGCCCGGTCAGATTGTCGGTGTGCGTGAGCGTGCCAAGTCTCTGGAGGTGATTGCTGCCGCTTTGGCTGGTTTCAATCACGCTAAGTATCCTTGGCTGGAGTGGGATGAGAGCAAGAAGGCAGGTAAGCTGTTGCATCGTCCCGACCGTGCAGACATTCCCGAGAATATCAAGGAGCAGTTGATTGTTGAGTTGTACTCTAAATAAAAATTAAATTATTAATAATGGCGATTTTAGCATTTCAAAAACCCGATAAGGTAATAATGTTGGAGGCGGACGATTATGTCGGCAAGTTCGAATTTCGTCCTCTGGAAGGTGGCTTCGGTACTACCATTGGTAATGCTCTTCGCCGCATTCTTCTCTCGTCCTTGGACGGCTACGCAATCAACACAATCTCTATTGAGGGTGTTGAGCATGAGTTTGCCTCTATTCAGGGTGTGAAGGAGGATGTCACCAACATTATTCTCAACTTGAAGCAGGTGCGCTTCAAGCAGTTGGTGGATGATTACGATACAGAGAAGGTGACGCTCAAAATAGAGGGCGTGACAGAATTCAAGGCCGGTGATTTGAATAAGGTTCTTACGAGCTTTGAGGTGCTCAATCCCGAGTTGGTTATTTGCCATCTTGAGAGCCGTGCATCTATGACAATCACCATTAGTGTAAACAAGGGTCGTGGCTATGTTCCCGCAGAGGAGAACCGTGTGTTCTGCACTGATGTGAACGTAATTCCCATCGACTCCATCTACACTCCCATTCGCAACGTCAAGTATTCCGTTGAGAACTTCCGCGTGGAGCAGAAGACGGACTACGAGAAGTTGATTCTCGAAATCACCACCGACGGTTCCATTCACCCCAAAGATGCTTTGAAAGAGGCTGCCCGTATCCTCATCCATCACTTCATGCTCTTCTCCGACGAGAAGATTACGCTTGACAACATGGATGGTGAGACCGCTGAGGAGTTCGACGAGGAGATGCTGCATATGCGTCAGAAGCTGAAGACTCGCCTTGTTGACCTCGATCTTTCTGTTCGTGCACTGAATTGCCTCAAGGCTGCCAATGTGGAGACCCTTGGCGATTTGGTACAGTACAACAAGACCGACCTCCTGAAGTTCCGCAACTTTGGTAAGAAATCGCTCACGGAGCTTGATGATTTGCTCGAGAGTATGAATCTGTCGTTTGGAACTGATATCAAAAAATATAAACTTGATAAAGATTAAAGAAGTCCTATGAGACACAATAAGAAATTTAACCATTTGAGTCGTACTGCATCCCACAGGGCTGCCATGCTGAGCAATATGGCAGTGAGCCTGATCATGCACAAAAGAATCACTACGACTCTGGCCAAGGCCAAAGCGCTCAAGAAGTATGTGGAGCCGATGATTACACGCTCCAAGGAGGATACCACCAACGCTCGTCGCGTAGTGTTCAGCAAGCTGCAGGACAAGGCCGCTATCACAGAGCTCTTCTCTACCGTCAGCGCCAAGGTAGGTGACCGTCAGGGTGGCTACACTCGTATCATCAAGACCGGCTTCCGTGCCAGCGACAATGCTCCCATGTGCTTCATCGAGTTGGTTGACTTTGATGATAACATGGCTAAGACAGCTAAGAAGACCAAGCGCACACGCCGTTCCGGCAAGAAGTCCGCTGAGGCTCCTGTTGCTGAAGCACCCGCTGCTGAAGCACCCGCTGCAGAGCAGGCTGAAGAAGCTCCTGCTGCAGAGGCCGCTGAGCAGGCTGCAGAGTAACTTATTGTCACAATACTTTAAAAATGCCCTTCATCTTACAGATGAGGGGCTTTTTTTGTGGCCCAATAGGCTTTAAGTGAACAAAAAGTCGTACCTTTGCGCGCGAAACGTAATATTTTAAAATAATATGAACAGAATAGGAGTGTATGCAGCCTTCGTGTTGGCTCTGTTAATAACCTCTTGCGGGGAAAAGAAGACGTCGGAGGATTCCGTGGCAACGGTGCGTTTGGACACAGTACAGGTGGCGAATGCCGATGCTATGCTTCAGTTTCCCGGTCGTGTAGTGAGCAGCAAGGATGCCAATCTGAGTTTTAAGACGTCCGGCACGATAGCGCGTATCTATGTCGACGAGGGCAGCCGTGTTCAGACCGGTCAGCTTCTTGCCGAGATGGATGCCAAGGATTATAAAGTACAACTTTCCGCTACGGAAGCAGAATACGCCCGTGTCAAGGCGGAAGCAGAGCGTGTGATTGCGCTCTACAAGGAAGGCGCTGCTACAGCCAGCGACTACGACAAGGCGCGTTTCGGCTTGCAGCAGATGGAGGCAAAACTGAAGAACCACCATGATCAGGTGGCCTACTGTAAGCTCTACGCACCCTTCTCAGGAGCTATCCAGAGACGTCTGTTCTTCGAGGGTGAGAATGTATCTGCAGGTATGCCGGTGCTGATGTTGGTGTCGCTTTCCAAGCCTGAGATAGAAATAAACCTCCCTGCCACCACTTATATGCGCCGTTCTGCATTCACGGGTTATAGCGCCCAGTTTGATGTACTCCCGGGTGAGGTGGTTCCTCTCAAGTTCCTGAATGTTGCGCCAAAAGCCAATGCCAATCAGCTCTACACCATGCGTCTCACCATTGAAGGAGATGCCAAGGGTGTTGCTCCCGGTATGTCGGCATGGGTGAGCATTATGTCGAAAAACGGTTCCGAGGCCTCTGAGGTGCGCGTTCCCACTACGGCTATCGTGGAGGACAAGGGCGAGAGCCATGTATATCTCTACGACAGCAAGAGTCAGACGGTGCGTCGCAGTCAGGTCAAGATGATTCGTCTGCACACGGACGGCACAGCTGTTGTGTCCGGCAGCCTTCTGCCCGGCAACATTGTTGTCAGCACGGGTGTTAACCATATCAAGTCGGGCGACAAGGTGACTCCGTTGCCCCCCATAAGTGAAACAAATATCGGAGGTCTGCTATGATGAATATCGGTAAGTGGGCTTTTTCCAACAAGCTCCTCGTATACTTCATGGTGGGGGTTCTCGTGGTGGGCGGTATGCTCTCCATTTACGAGATGCCCAAACTTGAAGACCCCGAGGTGAAGGTGAAGATAGCCATGGTCGTCACCACCTATCCGGGTGCTTCTGCCCATCAGGTGGAGATGGAGGTGACGGATGTTCTGGAGAAGGAGATTCGCACCATGGGGGATATCGACAACATCGAGTCGAGCAGTTTCAACGACCTTAGCATTATTCAGGTGGAGTTGCGTTCCACTATTGCCAACGACGAGGTGGAACAGTGCTGGGACCGTCTGCGCCGCAAGGTATACGATGCCCAGGCAAAACTCCCTGCCGGTGCTGGCACGTCCGTTACCAAGGAGGATTTCTCTGCTGTCTACGGTATGTTCTATGCTCTCACTGCTGACGGCCTTTCAGAGAGGGAACTCATCAAATACAGCGACCTACTGAAGAACGAACTCGGCAGTATCGAGGCCGTTGAGAGGGTAGAGGTCTATGGCGCCCAGCACGACTGCATCGAGATACGTCTGCTTCAGGACAAACTCTCTGCACTGGGTGTGATGCCGGCAGAGGTGCTTTCCACTTTGAGTGGACAGAACAAGACATCCTACGCAGGTTACTACGACAACGGTGACCAGCGTGTGCGTGTCACCGTCACGGACAAGTTCCAGAAGGTGGCCGACATCCGTCGTATGTTGATTCAGGGTCACGAGAAGGACCAGCTCCGCATATCCGATATTGCTGAGGTGGAGAGGAGTATAGAGAAACCCGTGCGCAACGCAATGACCTACGACGGCAACCGTGCTCTCGGTATCTTGTTGTCAGCCTCTTCGAAAGCCGACATTACCAAGGTGGGTGTAGAGGTGGAGGAACGTCTGGAGGAACTGCGTAAGACGCGTTTCCCGACCGGTGTCGAGGTGCACAAGGTGTTCTACCAGCCCGACCGCGTTAAGGAGTCGCTCAGCACCTTTGTCATCAACCTCATTGAGAGTGTCATCATCGTTGTTGTCATCCTCATGTTCTTCATGGGCATCAAGAGCGGTGTCATCATCGGCACCTCGCTGTGTGTCATCGTTGTGGGCAGTTTCCTGCTCCTAGGTGCTCTTGACGGCACGATGCAGCGTGTGTCCCTTGCTGCCTTCATCCTGGCGATGGGTATGCTTGTCGACAACGCCATCGTCATCATCGACGGCATCCTTGTCGACCTCAAGGCCCATAAGCCCCGTATGGAGGCTCTTACAGAAATCGGGCGACGCACAGCAATGCCTTTGCTTGGTGCGACGATAATAGCAATCTTGTCGTTCTTCCCCATCTTCCTTTCGCCCGACACGGCAGGTATCTACGTGCGCGACCTCTTCATCATCCTTGCCGTATCGCTGCTTCTGAGCTGGATACTGGCTCTCGTGCACGTACCCCTGATGGCCGACCGCATGTTCACGGAGGCTTCCAAGAAAGCGCAACCTGTCACCGACCCCTATGGCGGTAAAGTCTACAGGCTGCAGCGCCGCGTCATGGAGTTCTGTCTGAAGCATCGCAAGACGATGGCCTTCAGCATGGTCGTCATGGTGATTCTGGCCGGCATCGGTTATCCTTTCATGCATCAGGGCTTCTTCCCCGATATGGTCTACGACCAGTGCTATCTGGAGTACAAGCTCCCGGAGGGTGCCAATTCCACTCAGGTGGAGAAGGATCTGGAGAAGATGCAGGCGTACTTGCGTGAGCACTATCCCGTGAAGCATATCACGGCCAGCATCGGCGGTACGCCGGGTCGCTACAATCTGGTGCGCACCATCGCTACGCCTTCTTTGGCATACGGCGAACTCATCATCGACTTCGAGAGCCCTGAAGCTCTGGTGGAGAATCTGGAGGAGATACAGACGTATCTCAACCGCGAGTTCCCGCAGGCTTACGCCAAGATAAAGCTCTACAACCTGATGTTCAAGAAGTATCCCATCGAGGTGCAGTTCTCCGGTCCCGACCCCGCTGTGCTCCATGCCCTTGCGGATACTGCACAGGCCTTCATGGAGGAGACGGGCAAGGTGCGTCTCATCACCACCAACTGGGAACCCAAGGTGCCTCTCATCTCAGTGGACTACGACCAGGAGGCTGCCCGTGCCATCGGTCTCTCGCGCAGCGACCTCTCTCTCTCGCTCATGACGGCGGGAGGCGGGATCCCTGTTGGCGATTTCTACGATGGAATCTACTCTAATAACATATATGTCAAGATAACGGACGAACAGGGCGAAAATATCGACAATCTGCAGAACATGCAGGTGTTCCCCATCATGCCCTCGCTGATGGGACTGCTGACGGAGGAGAATCTCATGCGTCTGCGCACAGGTAAATTGGACAAAGCCCAGCTCCTTTCCGGCATCATGGGCACAACGCCCCTGCGTCAGGTGTCGCGTTCCGTCGATGTGTGCTGGGAGGATCCCATCATCCCGCGCTACAACGGCGTGCGTCAGCAGCGTGTGCAATGTTCTCCTATAGAAGGACTTGAAACGGAGAGGGCGCGTAAAGCCGTTGCGGGGAAGATAGACAAAATGACGCTCCCTCCCGGTTATCGTTGCGAATGGATGGGCGAGAAGCAGGCCAGCGACCGCTCCATGAAGTATCTCTTCGCCAACTTCCCCCTTGCAGTCATCCTCATGATAGCCATCCTCATCATGCTCTTTGGTGATGCCAAGAAGCCGGCTATCATCTTCCTGACAATACCTTTAGTATTCGTGGGAGTGGTGGGAACCATGCTCGTGTCCCAGATGACCTTCACCTTCTGTGCCATTGTAGGTGCATTGGGACTGATAGGTATGGTGGTGAAAAACGGTATTGTCCTGATGGATGAAATCGACCTCCAGCTTTCCGAGGGCAAAGCTCCGAAGGAGGCTCTCATCCGTTCTTCGCAGTCGCGTCTACGCCCTGTGATGATGGCTTCCATGACCACGATTCTTGGTATGATACCTCTTCTCACCGATGCCATGTTCGGCAGCATGGCCGCCACTATTATGGGCGGTCTGCTCTTCGGCACGTTCATCACCCTTATCTTTGTTCCGGTTCTCTATGCCATGTTCTTTGGCGTTAAAACAAAATAAGCAATGAGACATCTTGTTTTTTCTCTCATACTTTTTATTTCATGCTCAGCTCTTGCGCAGGAGGATACTCTCGCGCTTTCCATTGAGCAGTGCCGTGCGATGGCTCTGGAGCACAACAAGTCGATACAGTCGGCTGCCCTTTCCACCGAAGCAGCCTATTACACCAAGCGCAGCACCTGGGGGCTTTTCTTCCCCAACATATCAATCAACGGTGCGGCCGGATATTCCAATTCGTCCGGAGGCTTTGGCCTTGATTTGCGTGGCACGGCTACTGCACTCTTAAGTGGCGCGATGGCTTCGCTCACGCCAAGTCAGCAGGCCGTTCTCTCCCGTATCGCTTCCTCTCTGCCCGACAAATTCAATGTGGTGGACTATGAGATGGGGTGGATGTACACCGCTGGTGTGATGCTTCGTCAGCCCCTTTTCATGGGCGGTAAGATATTTGCAGGCTACCGCATGTCGAAATACGCCTTGGAGGCGGCTCGTCACAATGAGCGCAAGACCAAGGCTGAGGTTATCGAGGAGGCCGATCAGGCCTACGCCAATGTCGTCAAGGCTGTGGAGCTGCGTCGTGTTGCCCAGCAGTATGTCCTCCTTCTGGAGGCTCTCGACCGCAATGTGGAGAGTGCCGTGCGCAACGGAATGAAACTGCAGAACGATCGTCTCAAGGTGCAGGTGAAGCTCGACGAGGTGCGTCTCCAACTCACGCAGGCCGACAATGCCATACGTCTTGCCACGATGAATCTGTGCCACGTCACAGGACTCCCTCTCCGTTCTCGCGTATCGGTGACGGGCGATTATCCCCGTGTTGACGATGCCTTGATGCTGCAGGGGGCAGATGTGATGAATCGTCCTGAGTATGCTCTTCTTGAGGCTAAGGTGCAGGTGGCTCATCAGGAAGTGAAAAGTGCCCGTGCCGGATATCTGCCTCAACTGGCTCTCCTTGCCAACTACGGCTACACCAACGGTGTCAATATCAATGGTCGCAAACTCATCGACAGTTGGGGCTTTATGGGCGGTGTGACACTCTCCATACCCATATACCACTTCGGTGTGGAGGTTAACAAGGTGAAGGCAGCCAAGGCGCGTGCCCTTCAGGCAGAGGTGGACCGTGATAATCTTGTCGAGATGATGCAGCTGCAACTGGCTCAGGAGGGCAATCGTCTGGAAGAAAGCTCCCTTGAGGTGTCGCTCACGGAGAAAGCCTTGGAGCAGGCTACGCTCAACCGTCAGCTATCCGAGCGTCAGTATGAGGTGGGCCGTGAGACACTCACCGACCTCCTCGAGGCTCAGGCTCTGTGGCAGCAGGCATGGCAGCGCAGCATCGAGGCGCAGTTCCAGCGCTACCTCTCCTCTGTGGCCTATCTCAGGGCAGCAGGTCGTCTGGTATCTGAATAAACAGAGGAAGACTGTCAGGATATTCTTGGAAGGGCGGCAACTCAAGCCGCTCTTCCGGTTTTTTGTAAGGTACCACAATGTCGTAGAGCGACAGTTCCACATCGGCATGCCCGTGTTGCAGTATGCCCAGTTCCTTTGCCGCCGATTTCGACAGGTCTATGATGTAACGGGAGTAGGGACCTCTGTCGTTCACTCTCACCACCACTTCCTTTCCGGTTCCCAGATGCCTCACGAGCAGTCTCGTGCCGAACGGGAAGCGCAGATGTGCACATGTCATGCTGTCTTTGTGGTATATCTCTCCATTGGCTGTCCTCCTGCCGTGAAACTTGTCGGCATAGTACGACGCTTTGCCCCGGATGGTCATTATCTGCTGAGCCTTTCCGGCAGAATGCAGCAGTGCACACAGAATGATGAGAAATATCCTTTTCATGGTATCTTCTTCCGTTTTGCATGGCAAAGATAGTAATTTTAGTTGACAAGTTAACGAGTTGACGAGTTGACAAGTAGCTACTTTTTCAAAAATGAGTGATTTTTTTTACAAAAACAACGGCTTTGCTAGCCTAAAAAATAGCCAAACACTAAAAACAAACTACTTGTCTACTTGTCAACTTGTCTACTCGTCAACTATTTTTATTACCTTTGTGCCATAAAAACAGTAAAAAGCATGAAGACAGACATACAGATTGCGCGTGAGTGCCCTTTGGAGCACATCAGTGAGATAGCTTCCCGCATGGGAATACCCACGGAGGAGATAGAACCCTATGGACGTTACATGGCCAAGGTGCCCATCTCGCTCATCGATGAGAGTAAGGTGAAGAAGAGCCGTCTCATCCTCGTGACAGCCATCAGCCCTACGAAGGCCGGTATCGGCAAGACGACGGTGAGCATCGGACTTACTCTCGGTCTCAATAAGATAGGCAAGCGTGCTGCAGTGGCGTTGCGCGAACCCTCGCTGGGTCCCTGCTTCGGCATGAAGGGAGGTGCTGCCGGCGGAGGCTATTCGCAGGTGCTGCCGATGGAGAAGATAAACCTCCATTTCACCGGTGATTTCCATGCTGTCACTTCAGCCCACAATACCATCAGCGCAATGCTCGACAACTATATCTACCAGCACCGCAAGGAGGGTTTCTCTCTGCGTGAGATATTCTGGAAGCGTGTGCTCGATGTCAACGACCGTGCCCTGCGCAATGTGGTGACGGGTCTGCGGGGCGATGGAGTGGTGTCGGAGACGGGTTTCGATATCACTTCGGCATCCGAACTGATGGCTATCCTCTGCCTTGCCTCCAGTGAGGCAGACCTGCAGCAGCGCATTGAGAACATACTGCTGGGCATCACCTCCGACGGCAAACCCTTCCGTGTGCGCGACCTCGGTGTGGCCGGAGCCATCACTGTGCTGCTACGTGATGCCCTGAACCCCAACCTCGTGCAGACCACAGAGCAGACACCTGCCTTCATCCACGGCGGTCCCTTTGCCAATATCGCCCACGGATGCTCCAGCGTGCTCGCCACCAAGATGGCTATGACCTTTGCCGACTATGTGGTGACGGAGGCCGGCTTCGGTGCCGACCTGGGTGCGGAGAAGTTCTTCGACATCAAGTGTCGCAAGACGGGTCTGCAACCCCGCTTGGTTGTCATCGTAGCCACTACGCAGGGCCTCAAGATGCACGGCGGTGTGGACCTTGCCGACATCAACGAACCAAATGCTAAGGGACTGCGCGAGGGCCTAAAGAACCTCAACCGCCATATCAATAATATGCAGGGCTTCGGTCAGCCCGTTGTGGTGACGCTCAACCGTCACGACACCGACCTCGACGAGGAGATAGACCTCGTGCGCCGCAACTGCGAGGATCAGGGTGTGGGCTTTGCTGTCAACGAGGCGTTCCTCAAGGGTGGGGAAGGTGCCGTAGACCTGGCTCAGAAGGTGGTGGACACTATCGAGAACATCAAGCCTCTGCCCCTGCACTATGTCTACCCCGACAACGACAGCATCGAGGGCAAGATAGAGAAGGTGTGCAAGCGTATCTACGGTGCAGCCGCAGTGGAATACACCAAGACGGGTGCCAAGCGTTTGGAGGCTGTCAAGGCTCTGTTTGCTGGCGATAAGACGGTGGCCCGCTATCCTGTGTGCATTGCCAAGACGCAGTTCTCCTTCTCTGCCGACTCCACGCGCTACGGCTGTCCCGAGGGTTTCACCATCCGCATCCGCGACATCATTGTGAACTGCGGCAGTGAGATGATTGTTGCTATTGCTGGCGATATGCTGCGCATGCCGGGTTTGCCCCGCAGTCCCCAGGCCGAACGCATCACCATTGTCGACGGCAATATCGAAGGACTGTCATAGGTTTAGTTCGAAGTGAGCGGACTCTTGGTCCGCAACGACCGAACTGCCAGTCCGCAAGGAGCGAACTGTCGCTTAGAAACGACTGAACCTTGACTCAGAAACGACGGGGGTGGCGGCTTCTTTTTGTCTGTTGTTGGAGGGTTGTTATCTCGACCAGACTACTCTTTTATTTTTACATGAAAATAGGCTTCTTCCTCAATTTTGTAGGCGCTGTGGCCACTCTGAGGCCACTCTGCGGCGGGGAGGAAAAGTTCCAAAACGGCCTTTTGCATATCGCAACCTGCTGATAATCAGCGTTGGTTTTTCTAGGCTTTCAGAAAATCGTTCGCAGTCTTTGGGGTAATATTTTCTGACAAGATCGTCAACTACCTTGTGAGGGAGACCTTCATCGTCATGCCGAAGTCCTGGGTGACGGTGGGGTAGGACGAGGAGGAGAGCAGAGGCTGGGAGCGCTGGCGGTCGTAGTAGAGGCTCATCGTGATGTAGCGCGACATGGTGTAGTCGATCTGGGCGGATGTCTTGATGGCGAGCTGGCCGCTGGTGGCTTCGCACAGGCCCGACTGTATGTCGCGACGGATGGCTGCCTGATTGCGCAGGGAGAAGTCGAAACGCAGGTTGAGGTCGTGGGCAAAGGACTTCTTGTTGCTCGACGACGACTTGGAGGATGTCTGCGTGTTCTTGGCATTGGCTGCTGCATTGGCATTTGACTTGGCGCGTCCCTTGCTGCTGCGGTTGGCCTTGGCTGCCTTGCGCGATGCCTTGCCGCCAAAGAGCGAGGAGAGACGGAAGTCGTTTATCTTCCAGCCCCAGCCGATGACGAAGTCCTTACTGCTGGTCTCGTTGATCTGAGCCGACGTGATGGACAGCGTGGAGACGCGGGTGGTGCGGTACTCGGCCTTGAGCGTCATATTGTTGTTGAACGTCAGGTTGAGACCGATGAGGGGAGAGAATGTCTCGTTGATGGACACCGTGGAGATGTCGTACATGGAAGAGGCGTTGTAGACACCAGCCGTAGCAGTGCCGGCATAGCCCATATCCTCGCCGCCAATGCTCCTGATATAGTTGCTGTAGGAATTGTAGGAACCGATGCTGTAGATGCTCTTGTAGGCGTGGGTGAGAGTGACGCTCTTGAAGTGGTCGCGCACCCAGGGGAGATTGCCCAGACCCTTGTAGGAGAGGCTCCAGTTGGGCAGCATACGCAGCAGCGTGGGGAAGATGTCGGTGCTGGACGAACTGGCGTCGCGTCCCTGATAGGCAGCGAGGAAGGCGGGTATCATGACATCGGCAGAGTAGCGGCTGACGGGAGTCTTCTGGGGATTGTAGAGACCGCTGTGGCCGGGCATGCCGGAGGGATAGTACGTACCCATGTATTTGGACTGCACGCGCTGCTGCATCACATCCAGGTTGTTGACGAAGCGCTCGAAGACCTTGCTGTGGTAGCCGTTGTCGGCATTGCCCATTGAAGAGAAGGCGGTGGAGATGGTGATGGTGGTCATATTGAACGAACCGGAGTAGGTCGGCATCCTGCCCGGGAACATATACTGTATGCTCTTGCTGTCGTTGCGCGTGTGCGACATATTAAGGTCTATCTTGAGGTCGGTGAAGGGTTCGAGAGTGGCCTTGATTTGCACATCCTGTGTGGTGGCAGAGGTGGCAGGCGAGGAGAGCGTGGTGTCGCTCATGAGCCATCCTCGCTCGCGGGCAGTGTCGATATAGCTGTCGTCCACGAGACCCAGACCGAAACCGATGCCCGGAGTGAGACCGAAATCGGTGCCTCGCTGACCCAGCATTCCTCCGATGGCTTCATGGAAACCGGGTATGTTGAGGTTGTAGGTGTTGCGATAGGAAATGGAGACATTGCGCAGCATCATGAGGAAGCGAGAACCGGCCTGCGCCCACTTGTACCACTTCTCATCCTCGAGCGGCGTCTTGGCAACGACGTTGAGACGTATCTTGCCTGTGTCGGCCTCCGAGGTGTGGATGGCAATCTTGTTCTCGTCTATCTTCTTGAAGCGCACCTTCACTTCGCGTCCCTTCAAGTCGACTGCTTTCACGATGAGGCGCTTGGACTTCTGGGCGTGGTTGATTTCCATCACGGTGTCGGGCAGGAGAGTCACTTCCTGTGCGAAGCCCCGTTTGGAGGACTTCTTCGTCTGGTTGCGAGCGGCGGTGGCGTTCTTGTTCTGTGCGGGCATCTTGCGGCGCATGATGGAGTCGACGGGTATGCCGGTCTTCTTGCTCTCCTCCTCGGCCTCTGCACGTGCCTGCTCTTCGGCTATCTTGCGCGTCTTCTTGAGGTCGTTCTCCTGCTTCTTGATGGTCTTCTTCTTGTTCGCCTCGTTCTTCACGTTGGATGCTGAGAACTTCTTGTTCACCTCCTTGAGGAAGTCGGAGTGGTTGTAGAGAGTCTCCATCGCGAACTTGCCGTTGACGTTGATGTTGCGCTGCGTGTTGATGGTGTGACCCAGGTTGTTGCCGTTGATATCCTCCAGACCGCGACGCCAGGAATAATTGCTGGTGTAGGTGCCGTCGGCAGTGACCCAGTCGAAGATGGGCAGCTTGTTGATGGGCAGCTTGTAGGAGAGGGACACCTGCTGGTTGTAGCTGAGCGGGCGGCCGAATTTGGCGAGCGATATCTTGATGCTGTCCTTCCAGCGCTCGTAGTCGTCGGGATAGAGGTCGGGGTTGATGGCGCGGATATTCTGAGCACCCTCGATTTCCGCCTGTGTGCCGCTCTGCCATGTAAAATGGAGGGACTTGAAGATGTCCCACTTGAGGGAGAAGGAGCGGTTCCACAGGAAGGTGGAGGAGAAGGTGACGGGGATGCTGGCCGGATTCTCGAGGTCGGAGAGGTCGCGCTCCTGCAGTTCGTAGTAGGTGCGTGAGATGTCGGTGGCGAAGGTGATATTCTGCGGACAGAATGCCAGGTTCTGCTCCTTGATGATCTGCATCCACTTGGATTTCGACTTGATATTCTTGAAGGGCTCCCAGCTCTTCCAGTTGGGCGACCACGAGTAGTTGAGACCGCCCTTCCAGCTGCGGTCGTATTCATATACGGTGGTTTCACCGCTGCGTTCGGTGGACGACTGTGCGTAGTTGAAGGTGAAGTTGGCAGGGTCGTAGGGCATTGGATGCTTGCGCGACTTGATGTTGACCTTGGCTCCGGAGATGGAGAGGTTCTTTGTCACTTCGCGGCGTGTGACGAGGCTCCTCAGGGAGTCCTTCTCACTCTCCGTCTGGAGTGCGTCGAGAGCATCGGAGAGAAGCATATCGCTGTCGAGAGTGTTGTATTTGGGCTTGACGATGTTCTTGCCGTAGGAGTAGTAGAAGGGGAAGGTGACTTTCGCCTTCTCGGGCAGCAGACGACCGAGGTCGAGCGAGGCGGTGAACTGATACTCGTAGGTGTTCTCGTCGGTGCGCTCCTGCGCCGTCTGTTCCAGAGCTCCGAAACCGGCAGTGACGATGCGACCGGAAGCGGAGAACGAACCGATGTCGGACAGCTGTATATTGAGGGCACCGCGTGCTGCCCAGCCACCGTCGTTGGTGAACTCCTGCAGACGTAGCTCGTTGACCCACACCTCGATGCTCTTGTCGGCACGTCCCTTGTTGCGCACACCAATCATGATGGTCTTTACCTCGCCCAGTGTGGGATTACCCATCACCGTGATTTTGTTGTTGGGATGATCGGGATCGTAGCTTTCGCAGCGTGTGCTGGCGGATGCCTGTCCGAGGCTCTGGAGGCGGTTGCGCTCCTTCTTGGCTGCCGTGAGACGTGACAGGTCGAAGTCGAACATATTGGCCTCGGGCCACACAATGGCTCGGTCAGAGGTGTTGTAGTTGTCGTACTTCACACCGCGTGACATCCACGAGGGAGTGAGCTGCATGGGCACTTCGTACTCGTAGTAGTTGGACTGGTAGTCGGAACCCAGACGGAGGAACACCGTCATCTCGCCGTTCATGAGGTTCGTGTCGTCGTTCTCCATGGCGTTGGCGTGGCAGAACATCTGCAGGTGGCGGTATTTGCGCATATCGTACTTGCAGTTCTTGTAGATGGCCTTTGCATCACCGGGTGGAAGTGTGGTGACGTTGAGTGCAAGCGACTGCTCGTTGTTCTCCACCAGCTGGCTCTGCGAGGGGTCGGTGACGCGTGAGATGCCGGGAGGCAGGACATAGTTGACGGGCATCTTGTCACCGTTTTCGTCGATATTCACAGAGTAGACAGTCATATTGCCCGTCTGACTGGCCGGCACATCAGGATAGAGCTTGCCGTTGTACTGACGCCAGTCGCCGTGTACGAGGTCGAAACTTCCCAAACGCAATATGACGGGATGGGAGAATTCGGAGAGGTATACACGCATGAAACGTACCGAAGAAAAGTCGTTGAAACCGTTGATATTTTTGCGGTCCTCATCGCGAAGGGGTACGCGCATCAGATACCAGCGTATCATCTCCGTCTGACCGTTGCGCAGACGTTCTGTTGCATCGCGCGAATCGGTAACGTATTTGCTGCCGCCCATTATCAGGGTGGAGGGTTTGATGTCGATGACATACTCGGCATAGCGTTCTGTCTCATTCAGTGTGTAGTCGCCGTTGATATCTTCCACGTCGGGAGTGGTCTTCCATGATGTCTCGTAGCTCTCGGGGGAACTGGCTGCATCGGGTGAGTTGCCTTGCGGCAGGTTTACACGCTTGTAACGGTCGAGGATGCCGAGACGCATCTGGTCGTAATCGGTGCCGCGATAGTAGTGATAGTTGTCGGTGGCGGGGTCTTCCTGCAGTCGTGCAGCAACTTCTGCATTGTCCACACGGGGAAGCTGCTCCTCGAGGAATCGCTTGTAGTTGCCGTATTCGCGTTCCTCTGCGTCGCTGAGACCGTTGAGACCGATATCCTGCACGGCACGGGCTCCGGAAGAGTTGTCGAAGGCGTAGGTCACGGAGTTGGTGACGGGGATGTTACCCCAATGGCTCTGTGTGAGATATCTCATGGAACCGTCGGTGGGCATACCGCTCTCGTAGAACTTCCTGCCGTCCTTCAGGATATCCTCCGATATCTCACCCAGGTTGATGTAGAGCTTGCCGCCGTATTCGTCGGAGGGGAGAGGACCGTCGTATGTCTTGCCGCGCTCGTAGAAGAACGGGTCCATGAGCCAGAACTCGATGTATTCGATGTTTTGCGTCTCGAAATCGGTATTTGCCATGGCACTCATCATACCGCCCCAGTTCTTTTCCGGGTTGTTCAGATAGTCATGGCTGTCGGTTTCGCGTGTGAGGTTGTAGGCACCGCGTTCGGAGGGGTAGTAGGCGAGGTTGAGGGCTGGGATGGTGCTCGCAGAGGAGTAGGATGTCTGTGTCTTGTTGGGATAGAGCTCGCGTTCGTAGATTTCACGGACATAGTGGTTGGAGAGCGAGTCGTCGTTGATATAGCTGGGTGCGAGAGTGGAGCCGCGACGGGTGAAGAGGGGGTCTACGGTGTACCAGGCGAGCAGAGCGCGATGCTGTCCGTAGCGCCAGCGGTTAGTCTCATCGGGATCGGTAGTGTATGCTATATCGTCGGCGTATGTGGAGGTCGGCGTGGAGCAGAGCTGCCAGTGGGTGGGCTCCAGCAGTGAGGTCTTCTTTTTTGCATCCTCGAAGTCGTCGATATAGGCAGCTTCGCCCTGCACGCTCTTCGACTGCATGGCCACCAGTTGTGCCACTTCGGCATCGAAGGTAATCTGCGAGGGAGCTGTGGCATGGATGAAAGGAATCTTGTTGACGAGGTTGGTGAGCCACTGGGCTTCGTGCTTCCATGAGATATGTCCGCCCCAGAGGAGGTTCTTCAGCGGTTCGTTGCCGATGGTCACCTTGGTGGTAAGGGGCTGTTCGGAGAGATACTGGAGGGTGGCACCGACGGTGAGGTTCTTGTTTATCTCGTAGTCCAGATTGAGACCCAGCACCGTCTTGCGCTGCATACCGTATGTGTCGTTGCTCTCCACAGAGGCGTTGACCGATGTACCGGCATCGAGGATACTCTGGTTGATGATGGTGACGCGACCCATGTTGTAGTCTACGGTATAGTCCTCATTCTCAACAAGTGTCACGCCACCGGCTGTAACTACGACAGAACCGGGTGCCACATTGGTGACTCCGAGGTCTATCTCTCCGGCAGCCGAACCGGAATAACGGCCTATGAGCATGAATTTGTTCTTCTCCGCCACCTGTTTGGCTGCTACACGTGTGGTGTCGTAGAGGTCGCGGTAGAGGAAATAGTCGATACTGTCGGCTGTGACGCTGCGTTCTCGCATGAAGCTTTCCAACTGGTCGCCGAAGGGCTCTTCAACGGTGAAATAGACACGTCCCTTCTGTATGGTGTAGCCTTCCACGAAGTCGAAGCGTCCGTCGTAGCGGAATTTGTTGTTCTGGTCGAGACGGTCGAGGCCGAGAGCTCTCAACAGAGGAGTGTCTTTTGTCTTGGAGTTGGGCAGATAGGTGATATACGTGCCGCCTGCACTGAGATACTTGATGTCCAGTTTGAATTTGTCTCGTGTCACGGTAGTGGCACCGAGCGAATAGACATTCTTCATCATCAGTCGCCACACGGGTGAAGAAGGAGTGGTGGCGGAGGACTTGATGAGTTTCACGATAAGTGTTCGCGTATTCTCCTTCTCGTCGCTGCTGAATTCACCTACCTGATGGGTGACTCCGTTCAGAGTGTATTCGTAAGCCACAGCGAGTATTTCGTCGGGTTGCAGGGTGGAATTGAGCGATATTGTGCCGAGGGCTGTGTTCAGGAAGTATTCAGAAGAGGAGAGAAGTCGGGCAGACTGCAGTTTCTCATAGTCGGTGCCGCTCTTGAAACCGGCGCTCTCTAGGGTGAGGGATGCTGTGGAGATATCTCTCACGCCGTCGAGGGCGGCCACAGTGGCGTAGACATTGCCGGAAGCATTGTCGGGATAGGTGCTCACTTTCTGGCTGGCGGGATGCACGTCGGAATTCTCAGCAAGATTGGCCATTGCCACGATATTGCGGGTGTTCTGCGTGGCTCCCGTCTTGTTCGTAACCCACACTTCGATGCGCTTTATCGTGATACCGCTGCGTACGGTAGGTATGGTCACCATCCAGTCTCCGTAGTTCTCGCGCATATAGTGGGAGAGATAGAAGTGGCGGTTGAGTTCGTAGTCCGAGCCCTGTATCTCAAAACTGTTGGTCGAGGCACCGCCCTGAGTAGAGACGCTCTTTGAGGCCGACTTCTTCTGGGAGATGACTGTCTGGAGTTTCAGCTTGCCGAACTGCAGGTCGGTGCGCAGACCGAAGAGCGATGAGAGACCGGGAATGAGGGAGTTGTTGGAAGGGAAGGTGACATTACCGCCCTCAATGAGTTTAATTATCTCATCTTCTTTACCTTCGTATTTCAACTTCAGGTTCTGTGCATCATAGTCGAATGTGGCATCGGTGTTGTAGTTGAGGTTCATTGCCAGTTTGTCACCCACCTTGCCCGTCATGGTGAAATTGATTTTCTGGTCGAAATCGAGACCCGTGGTGCTACGTCTGTTTACAGCAATGGACGGGTTGTCCACGTGTTTCATATTGAGTCCCAGTTTAAGTTCTGCCGAACCCTGTGTCTTGATTTGCACACCGCCGGGACCGAATATTTTTTCAGCCGGACCGATGTTGAACTTCATATTGGTGAAGTCGAACTTTGATTTCCCTGATGTGGCAAACGCTTCGGCATTGCGCTGACGGTAGTATGACATCATGGAGCGGTGGAGACTCCATTTGCGGTATTCGTCGAGCGACATCAGTGTGGGAGCCGTGAGATAGCTTGTTGCCGTCATCACGGTGGGACCGGTCTGTGAGAAGGGAATACCGATGTTGCCGCGTATGGTGGTGTCGTTGGCGGCTGCCGTTGTGGAAGCAGCGGTCTGACCCTGTGTGCCAGTCATATTGCGGCTGCGAAGACGTGTGCCTATCTCGAAGGAATCGCTCTTCTCGTCGTATATCACCTCGCGTATGACGGATTCGGCATCGGGCAGTTTTGTCCGCTCCACCTTGAGGTCGCTACGGGGTTCGCCTGTAGAGACTGTGTCGCGCTTCTGGGCGATGAGGCTCAGAGGCAGCAGGAAGAGTATAGCGAGTATGTATACGCGTGCGTTCACTGGAGAAAAAACGCACACGCGATGTGTTTTATTGTGTCCTACAGCATCTTTAACGCCAATTTAATGACGCGCTCCACCGGTGCATCCGGTTCCTCGGAGAGTATTTTCTGCACCACTTTGCGTACCGGGGCAGGCGAGAAACCGAGCATGGTGAGAGCTGAAGAAGCTTCTTCCATAACCACGTTGGAGGTGGCGTTATTAGCGATGGAATCGGCACTTTTTCCTTCGTATTGCGGATATGCAAGCGTTGTCACCTTGTCTTGCAGTTCGACGATGATACGCTGCGCAGCCTTCGGGCCGATACCCTTCACACTCTTGAGCATCTTGTCGTTGCCCGAAAGGATGATATCTGCAAGTTCCTGCGGGGAGAGGGCAGAGAGTATCATACGTGCTGTGGCGGCTCCGATGCCGCTCACCGTCTGGAGCAGGAGGAATATCTCGCGCTCGGCTTTGGTGGCAAAGCCCCACAGCTGATAGGCATCTTCGCGTATACTTTCTGAAATATACAGTTTTACGATGCCTTCCTTGCCCTGCAGAGCGCTGAATGTGTTGAGGGTGATACCTACGCCGTAGCCAACGCCGTTGCAATCTATCACGGCCTCTGCCGGTTGCAGGTCGGCCAATTCTCCTTTAAGGTATTCTATCATATTTGGGTTTTATGTTAGTCTGTCTGTTGTGTGTGTCGGGACATCTGACTGCAAAGATACGACTTTTTACCAAAAAGAAAGGGCGAAATACCCTTAAAGTGCGAAAAATGTTGTACTTTTGCACAAATTTTATTGAAGTGTGCAAAAAAAGATGAAAATCGTAGTATTAGCAAAGCAGGTGCCCGACACGAGAAATGTAGGGCCTGATGCAATGACACCGGAAGGCACAGTGAATCGTAGTGCATTGCCTGCTATTTTCAATCCTGAAGACTTGAACGCTCTTGAACAGGCATTGCGCCTGAAGGAGCAGAACCCCGGTACGACGGTGACGGTGCTCACAATGGGTCCCGACCGTGCAGCCGAAGTGGTGAAAGAAGCTATGTATAGAGGTGCAGACGGCGGTTACCTGTTGACAGACAGAGCTTTTGCCGGTGCCGACACGTTGGCTACTTCGTATGCTCTCTCTACGGCAATACGTCATTTCGCCCCCGATGTGGATCTCATCGTAGGCGGACGTCAGGCTATCGACGGAGACACCGCACAGGTGGGTCCGCAGGTGGCAGAGAAACTGGGACTGAATCAGATTACATATACTGAGGAGGTTCTGGCGTGTGACGGTAAGACGATATGCGTAGTGCGTCATATCGACGGCGGTGTGGAGACGGTGGAAACGGCTCTTCCCTGCGTGTTGACGGTAAACGGCAGTGCTGCAGCATGCAGACCCCGCAACGCAAAGCGTGTGATGGCCTACAAGAAGACGGAAGTGCCCAAACTGACATGTGCCGATGTCAATGCAGACCTCTCGCAGTGCGGTCTGGCCGGCAGTCCCACAAAGGTGAAGAATGTGGAAAACATTGTGTTTAAGGCAAAAGAGAGTAAGTCGCTCACAGGTAGTGATGAGGATATTAACGGCCTGATACAGGAATTGATGGCATCTCACACTATCGGATGAAAATGAAGATTTATGAATAGCGTATTTGTATATTGCGAACTCGAAGGTCAGGAAGTGACCGAAGTGAGTCAGGAGTTGCTGACCAAAGGTCGCAAACTCGCCAATACATTGGGTGTGAAACTGGAAGCCGTTGCCGCCGGTGACGGTATCAAGGGCAAGGTGGAGGAGCAGATACTGCCTTACGGCGTTGACGTGCTGCATATCTTCGATGCAAAAGGGCTGTCACCTTATACGTCGAAGCCTCATACCGCCATTCTCGTGAACCTATTTAAGAAAGAGAAGCCTCAGATATGTCTGATGGGTGCCGATGTTGTGGGTCGCGACCTCGGTCCGCGTGTGTCGAGTGCACTGAAGAGCGGTCTTACTGCTGACTGTACAGCTCTCGAGATAGGTCCCCATGAGGACAAGAAGACGGGTAAGACCTACGACCAGCTGCTTTACCAGATTCGTCCCGCATTCGGTGGAAATATCGTGGCAACCATCGTAAATCCCGAGAACCGTCCGCAGATGGCTACCGTGCGCAGCGGTGTGATGAAGGCAGAGGTGTTCGATCCCAACTACAAGGGTGAGGTTATCATTGAGAAAGTGAGCGACTATGTGCCCCAGACAGAATATGTGACCCGTGTGATAGAGCGTCATGTGCAGGCTTCGAAGAATAACCTCAAGGGAGCTCCTATCATTGTGGCCGGCGGCTATGGTGTGGGTTCGAAGGAGGGATTCCAGTTGCTCTACGACCTGGCAAAGGTGCTCCACGCTGAGGTGGGTGCCAGCCGTGCAGCCGTTGACGCTGGTTTCTGCGACCACGATATGCAGATAGGACAGACGGGTGTCACTGTGCGTCCCAAGGTGTATATAGCCTGCGGTATCTCCGGTGCCATACAGCATGTGGCCGGTATGAAGGAGAGCGGCATCATCATCTCTATCAACCCTGATGAGAATGCTCCTATCAACCAGATAGCAGACTATGTGATAAACGGAACGGTGGAAGAAGTTCTGCCCAAGATGATTAAGTATTACAAACAGAATTCCAAGTAAAAGTCATGGCAAACTATTATAACGACAACGAAAAGATAAGGTTTGAGGTGGAGCAGAACGAGCTCATGCCTCGTATCGTGAGTCTTAAGGAGAGGGAGTTTGCAGACAAGGGTCAGTATGACTATGCCCCCGAGGACTATGCCGACGCGATGGATTCCTACCAGCGAGTGCTTGACATAGTAGGCGAAGTGACTGCGGAAGTGATAGCACCCAATGCTGAGGCTGTGGATGCAGAAGGTCCTCATTGTGAGGGCGGTCGCGTGCGCTACGCGGAGAAGACAGTGGAGAACCTTGATACTATGGTGAAGGCCGGCCTGAACGGTATGACAATGCCGCGCCGCTACGGCGGTCTCAATCTGCCCGTGACTGTTTATACGGCTGCTAACGAGATGGTCTCTACAGGTGATGCCGGTTTTGAGAATATATGGAGCTTGCAGGACTGCATCGAGACGCTCTATTGCTTCGGCAACGAAGAGCAGCGCCAGAAGTACATTCCCCGTGTGTGTGAGGGAGAGACGATGTCGATGGACCTCACAGAACCGGATGCCGGAAGTGACCTGCAGAGCGTGATGCTCAAGGCTACCTATGACGAGGAGAATCAGTGCTGGCGTCTGAACGGTTCGAAGCGTTTCATCACCAACGGCGATTCCGATATTCACCTGGTGCTGGCACGCTCTGAGGCCGGTACGAGAGATGGTCGCGGTCTGTCTATGTTCATCTACGACAAGAGAGACGGCGGAGTGGATGTGCGACGCATTGAGAATAAGTTGGGTATACACGGAAGCCCAACGTGTGAACTGGTTTACAAGAATGCAAAGTGTGAACTCTGTGGTGACCGCAAACTGGGTCTGATACGTTATGTGATGAGCCTGATGAACGGTGCCCGTCTGGGTATTGCCGCACAGAGTGTGGGTCTTTCGGAGGCTGCATACCGTGAAGCTGTGGCCTATGCAAAGGACCGTAAGCAGTTTGGCAAGGCTATCATTGAGTTCCCTGCTGTAAGGGAGATTCTGGACAATATCCAGGCTCGTTTGGATGCAGGTCGTGCTTTGCTCTACGAAACAGCCCGTTATGTGGATATCTATAAGGCGCTGGAGGATATAGGTCGTGAGCGTAAGCTGGAAGCAGAGGAGCGTGCGGAACTGAAGCGCTATTCCCGTCTGGCGGATGCCTTCACGCCATTGGCTAAGGGTATGAACTCAGAATATGCCAACCAGAACGGTTACGACTGCATTCAGGTGCATGGCGGTTCCGGTTTCATGCTGGAATATGCTTGTCAGCGCATCTACCGTGATGCCCGTATCACCAGTATCTATGAGGGTACGACACAGTTACAGACTGTGGCTGCCATCCGTTATGTCACCAACGGTTTCTATGCCCAGGTGATTGAGGAAATGGCTGCCAATACAGCCGCAAGTGCTGAGTACGCTATCTATGTGGAGCGTCTGGCTAAGATGACGGAGAAATTCAATGCAGCTACAGCAGCCGTGCGTGAGAAAGAGGAGCAAGAGATACTTGATTTCGCATCCCGTCATCTGTATGAGATGGCAGCAGATGTCATCATGGGATATCTCATGGTGCAGCACGCAACCAAGGCTCCTGAGCTGTTTGAAGGCTCGATGAAGCATTTCATGAATATGGCTGAGGCTGAAGTTGAGAAGCACGCCACTTTGGTGGCTCGCATCATCGAGTAAGCAGTAACTTCTTGCGATTGCGCACAATAATCTGGCCGCCCCTCGGGGTGGCCATTTTTCTTCCCGCAAGGTCGTAGATGACATCATCTTCCTGTTGCTGGCGAAGATATTCAGGAATGGAATTGATATCATTGACATCATCGGGCAGGAAAACAGCAGTGAAGGTCTGCGGAGTGGTGGGATAGAGGTCATTGCCGCTTACTATACCGTCCTCCTGCTGGGCACTTTCAGTAGTGGTCCAGATGCGTACCTCGTCGGTATTCTCTCCGGAAGCGATTTGTTCATTGGAGGCATTGAAGAAACCTGCAAAATGATAGCCCTCGTCGGCTTTAACCCAGGCATAGCACGATGAGCGCGCTTCTTCTCCTGCGATAACCCAGCGTGCTTCTATCTGGTCTCCGTAGTCTTCGTCGGAAAGCGGCATACGCCAGTCTCCCGTAGCATACACTTTACCGCCCGTGGTGGCCGTTATGATGGTAAAATACCAATAGAAAAGAACTTCGAGTAGCATCATAGTTATTTGTAGTTGCCAAGTATCATGCGTGCCATAAAATCAATGGCTGCAGCGAGGTGAGACATTCCGACACCGGTGGTGTGCATTGAACAGCCGCCCAGACAACGGTCTTTCAGACTTTTGTAGGCAGACATAGTATTGAGGTAGGGCACCACATCGTCGTCCGTGTTGTGGAAGAACCATATTTCGGCTTTGGGATTCCAGTCGCGGGTCAGGTCGCTGCGTCCGAGAGCCTTCAACAACAATTGCATGAGGTCGGAATTGAAGTCTTTGGCTTCTTCCGAGAGCATGCTCTGCATGGTGTTGCCGCAGGCCTTCTTGATGGCATCGTTCAGTTCGTCGATATCGTAATCGGTACTGCGCACCTTGTCTACGATGCCAGCCTCGTTGAAGGCATCGGAGAAATAACGTTCTGCAGGAATGTCACCAAAGATGTCCGGATAGGCTGCCACCATGCCCATGACCAACAGAGGTGCCGCAACGGGCATAGACAGCTTGTCCTGGAACAGGTATTGCGATATGGTGGCAAGTGAGTTATATGGGCCGGCTCCTGTGCAGGTGCGCGTCCACTTGATAGCCTGACGTTCCTCTTCCGTAAGTTTTGGCGAGTTCTCCACATATCTCTGGCAGGCAAGTATGATGGCACCGCCCTGTGAGTAACCGATGCCATAAGTGGGAAATTCGCCCGTCGAACAGTCCATGTTGTGCATATCACGCAACATATCGTGACAAACGAGTATCATATCGACGCTCTCTTCTGCCATGATATCGGGAGCGCAGTAGGGGTGCTCACGGTCCTTAGAGATGCCGTAGCCCAGATAGTCGGGTTCAATCATCACGGGTTTATTCGTGGAGAGGTTGAAGGCGTATGCATCATACGGGTCGCTCTGTGAAGGCACCTCCGAGTTTTTACACATCGTGTAGTGTGTGGAGAAAAGCACGTGGTCAGCGTTGGAGGGTCCGCCTTCGGATGACGTAGGTACGGCAATCCATCCGGACAGCCATACGGGTTCTCCTGCGATGTCGTGTGACAGATATGCAATGGTGTATTTCGTGTTGCCGGACGAACGGTCCATTGTCATCAGACGGTAGCGATAGTCCTTGGGATGCGATGTGGGAACAAATTCCCAGTCGTTATATGCTGATGCAGTTTTGGCAGCAGTGAGTTTCTCGCTACCGTTGTTGGCAACTTCCACGTTGAGATAACGTGTGTCGGTCAGATAGCGATAGCGGAATTTAAATGTTCCTTCCGTTGTCCAGCTTGGCATAACGTATGTCGTGTTGCCTTTGCCGGAAAAAGAGACTTTCCATCCAGTGATACCTCCGTTGGTGAGCTGCATAACCATGTCATCGCTGTACACGATATACAATTTCTCGCTGTCGGTGGTACGTATGGTGTCGTTAGTCACAACGCGCCAATTGGACGCTTCGCTTTCATCCGTAGTCGTGGTGCCGTCCTTTTGCAGATACGAACCGGTGGCGACATTACGCAACACATATTGCTCGCCGGGAACAACAGCGATATTATCTTCTCCCCGTGCGGAGAGCGTGACGGCGACAACGGAAAACAGAAGCAGGAAATGTTTCATCAATGATGGAAAAGTCTTACGCCGGTAAAGGCCATTGCAATATTGTATTTGTCACATGTCATGATGACATGGTCGTCTCGTACGGAACCGCCGGCCTGTGCGATATATTCCACACCGCTCTTGTGGGCTCTCTCTACATTGTCACCGAAGGGGAAGAAGGCGTCGCTGCCCAGACACACTCCCTTGTTCTGAGCCAGCCATTCACGTGTCTCTTCTTCTGTGAGGGGTTCGGGACGTGTGGTGAAGAACTGCTGCCAGGCACCTTCCTTCAGGACATCATCTCTCTCGGGACCGATGTAAAGGTCGATAGTGTTGTCACGGTCTGCACGACGTATGCCTTCCACAAAAGGAAGATTCATCACTTTGGGGTGCTGGCGCATCCACCAGATGTCAGCTTTCTGTCCGGCCAGACGGGTGCAATGGATGCGGCTCTGCTGTCCTGCACCGATACCGATGGCCTGACCGTCCTTCACGTAGCACACGGAATTGGACTGTGTGTATTTCAATGTGATAAGGGCGATGATGAGGTCGCGCTTTTTATCATCGGGGAAGTTTTTGTTCTTGGTGGGGATGTTCTCGAAGAGTGCGGGGTCGGCAAGGTTCACCTCGTTGCGTCCCTGCTCAAATGTAATGCCGAACACCTGTTTGCGCTCGATGGGTTCAGGACGGTATGTGGGGTCTATCTGGATGACATTGTAGGTGCCTTTTCTCTTGGCTTTCAGCACTTCCAGAGCCTCCGGACTGTAACTTGGAGCAATGACACCGTCCGACACTTCACGGTTGATGAGACGTGCTGTGGCTTCGTCGCATTCATCGCTCAATGCAATAAAGTCACCGTAGGACGACATGCGGTCGGCACCACGGGCTCTTGCATAAGCACATGCTATGGGAGTGAGGGGCAGGGGAGCGTCTTCCACCCAGTAGATTTTCTTGAGAGTGTCGGACAACGGCAGACCCACTGCAGCACCTGCGGGGGAAACGTGCTTGAACGATGCTGCGGCAGGGAGACCTGTGGCTTCCTTCAGTTCCTTGACCAACTGCCATGAGTTGAGAGCGTCCAGGAAGTTGATGTAGCCGGGACGACCGTTGAGCACAGTGAGTGGAAGTTCTCCTTCCGTCATGAAGATGCGAGATGGCTTCTGGTTGGGGTTGCAGCCATATTTAAGTTCCAGTTCTTTCATTGTTTTGTGATATGTATTTGCGATGCAAAAGTACGAAAAAAGAGTTGATGCAAAAAATAAATGCTCTCTTGAAATATGTAATTCAGAAAAAATAGTTACTTTTGCACCTGTAAACGTCATGAAAAGGATTAAGAAAAAAATATTTTTGGGCGGATACGTTTTCATCGTACTCTTTTTGGGCGTGGTGAAAATGTGTACAAACCATATCGGCAAAGGTGCCTCTGACGACGAAGTTGTGGCAGAGGCGGCAGAGGATAGTGTCATCATAACAGAGCCGGAGAAAATCCAAGAACCTGTGCAGACTGTAGAGGCGGAACCGGTCAAGGAATCTGTACCTCAGGCCAGAAGAGCGCGTATGTCCCGCCGGAATCCGCATCCTATCCGTTCGGTGGTGTCTTATGCCATAAGTTTTCCTGATAAGGAGGACGTTCATATGGACGCAGCTCTCTATTGGGGTGTGAAACCCATTGAGAACAGGGACTCTGCAGAGCAGATGAAGGACGGGTTGGTGTATGCCGGTTCGGATCCGTTCTATGTGTTGGACCCCCGGATGAAGTCGTCTATCCCGTATCTGGTTCCCCGGGCTCACGAACTCTTGCGTGAAATAGGACACGCGTTCATGGACTCATTGTCACTTAAGGGCGTACCGATGCATAGAATCATAGTAAGCAGTATGTTGCGTACGGAAGAGGATGTGCACAAACTGCGTCAGGTGAATTATAATGCGAGTCCCCAGTCGTGTCACCGTTACGGTACAACCTTTGACATCTGCTACAATCGCTACGATGCAGTAAACCGTCCGGTGCGTGACGACACGCTGAAATATGTTCTTTCCGAAGTGTTGCGCGACAAGCGCATGGCCGGACGCTGCTATATCAAATACGAGGTGAAGCAGGGCTGTTTCCACATCACATGCCGTTGAACGATGGAGCAGTACGGTCTTATAGGATATCCTCTGGGACACAGTTTCTCCCGGCGCTTCTTCAATGAGGAATTCTTCCCGGAGCATCATATCGAGGCTGAGTACCTGAATTTTGAGATAGAGCGGGCAGAGCAGTTGCTCGATGTGGTGAGGGAGCATCCGATGCTTCGCGGTCTCAACTGCACCATTCCCCACAAACAGGCAATCATCCCTCTTCTGGACGAGATATCTCCGGAAGCTGAGGAAATAGGCGCTGTGAATGTGATACGCATTCGCGAAGGACGCCTGAAAGGCTTCAATAGCGACATAATCGGTTTCATGGACAGTATCCGTCCCTTGCTGGAATCCCATCACAGGCGTGCTCTCGTTCTTGGCAGCGGCGGTGCGTCTAAAGCCATATGGGCGGGTTTGAAGCGTCTCGGTATAGAACCTACACAGGTGAGCCGCCGCAGCGATGGGGGAGCTCTCACTTACGGAGATTTGACTCAGGAGGTGATGGCAGAGCACGAAGTGATTGTGAACTGCAGTCCTGTGGGTATGTTCCCGCATGTGGACGAGTGTCCCGGCATACCTTATGAGATGCTCACTCCACGTCATCTGCTGTATGATTTGGTGTATAATCCCACAGAGACGCTCTTTATGAAAAAAGGAAGTGCGGCAGGTGCTAAGGTGAAAAACGGACTTGAGATGCTTCGCTTACAGGCTCTTGCTTCTTGGAAATTTTGGAATACTGACGACAATGAATAAGTTTGGAGGAGACGATATTGATGCCGTCATCATGGGCGGTATCACATTCAAGAGTAAGACTTCTGGGAAGAACACCCAGAGTCAGGAGGGCAAGGTGAAGACCAAGGCCAAGAAGAAGCAGTATATCACAGGCGCTCACGGCAGTGCCTCTGCTCACAAGAAGGCTGATATCCGTCGTGCCCGTGCCAATCGTCACAAGGGAGCCCTGTAAAGAGTTCCCCTGTGCAAATTATCTTACACTTACAATCTTTCCGTTCACTACGTAGAGACCCTTCGGGAGTCCCTCCAATGACGTTGTGCCCCGACGCACGATTTGTCCGTTGATGGAATAAACGTTGCCATAGGCCTCTTTGTCCGTATTGTCCGTGGCTTTGAGTGAAACGACGGCAGTGGGATAGGTGTCGTTGTTGGCGTTACCGTAGACGTTTGTCTGATGGAGTTTCACACGATAAGGCCACTGCTCTGCGGTGCTTTCTCCGTCCCACGAGAGCCAGTCGCGTGTCCAGTAGGCTGTGGGTGCACCGCTCACTACAAGCCATAGATATGTGCATCCGGAGGGGCAGTCGAAAGCAACATACTTACTGGGAGCATCGTATGTGGCGGTGGCGATGTCGCCGTAGATGCGCTCGCCGTTGCTCTTGAGAGCTACAAAACCGAATTTCCATCCGGCCTTTGTCACGTTGTAGGCGGTATATCCGTCCTTACCGGCTTCACCGATGAGTTCGGCATATACGGTCTTTGCTCCGGAGGGCACGTTGAGACGTATGGCATTGTTGCCGAAATTCTCGATGCAGTCGCTCGCCTTGGGACTCCAGAATCCTTCAGCATCCTTTGTGAGTGCTGTCTGGTTGCGGAAATTGATACGCGAAGCACCATAGTCGCGTATCGGATCCATGTCGAATGTCGTCATGCGTGCACCATACTCCCACATCTCGTTGTTCAGTTGGTCGAGTTTCTCCTCATCGCTTCCCGTCATCGTGAGACGCATGTAAGCCTGCAGGGGATCTTCGGGAGATTGTGATTTGTTCCAGAGAGTGCCCAGGAATCCCATTCCGTGTTTGTGACAGAAGTAGTCCTGTATGAAGTAGTTGTTGTATCTGAGGTCTACGCAGAGCGGATGACGGTGCAGACCGTTGATGGTGCCGCCAAACCAGTCGTTGCCTTGTCCGGAATCCCACACGAACTGCATATGCGGGTAGAACTTGTAGGCCTGCCACTGTGCGCACATTTCCCAAAAGACATTCAGCGTGGAGGCGCCCCAGTTGTACATCCAGCCGTTCCAGTTGCCGTTGTCGCAATGCACCTGATACTGGAAGCAGTGACCTATTTCGTGGGCCACTGTCTGTCCGCTACGTGAGGTATGGGCACCGTTGGAGAGCGTGAGCAGACCTATCTGGTCGTCGATGCCGCTTCCGCTGGCTTCCCACGTTGTGGTGTAGCGCAGACGTATTATCATCTTATATGTGTCGGTTTTCGATGTACCCTTATTTATAGTAATGAATTCCAGCTCGTTGGCATACATTTCGAAAATCTTGTCCGCATTCTCAAGGATGCCGGGTACAGCAGACGGCGCATCTTTCCCATAACCGGATTCCCAGAACAGTATCCAATGCTTTGACTGCATACTGCGCTCGTAACACCATTGGTTTGTTGTCACCTGCAACTGTTCGTCCGTACCGCAGGCATTTGTGCTGCAGTATATCTTCTTGTCAACAGCAGTGATGCGTGTGTTGAGGGCTTTCACGGCAGCGTTAAGCTGTGTTGCCGTGAGGCTGTAGTCCGTGAGTTTCTCTTTTGCTGTGTTGATGGCGGTCACGAGGTTGGCATGACTTGTGGCCTTTCGACTGACACCTTCCCACCAGTCCCTCACTTTCTCTGCGTAGTCGATACGCACCTGCAGAGCATCGTAGAGTGCGCGCGAAGCCTTAGCATCTGCGATAGCGGCCTCGAGTGCCCTTTTTGCTGAGAGCAGGGCTTCGTCGTCGCTGCCGTAAAGAGCCGTCTGTGCGGCGCTGATGGCGGCGGAGAGCGTTTCTGCTACAGGATTCTGCACACCCTTCGCGAGATACTCCTCTGCTTCGCTCACGAGGTGCAGCACTTCCTCCGCAATCACTTCGGATGTCACCATGCCGATATATTGCAGCGTGAATTTGTCCACGCAGAGGTAGTTGCCGGTGGGGTTTTCCGTCTTCAGACCGATTTCGACGTCTTCCTCATCCTCCACGACGGCGAACTTCAGTTCATACTGTTTCATCGATGTAACAGTCTCTTTTGTGTTTCCGGCAAAGAGGAAAGCTCCTGTCTGCGGTTCGCCCTTATTGGATATGCTGCCGCTGCCGCTCTGTTGAATATGCAGCGCTGCAGCCGTCAGTTTGTAGTAGCCGCGAGGAAGGTCGTATACAGTTTGAGATGCGGATGCTTCGCCGATGTGGTCTCCGATATTCACCCACGTTTCGGCATAATAAGTACCGTCTTTCTTGGTGAACACGCTGTTGCTCTGCAGGGATAGATTGTGTATCTCCCATCCGCTTGTACCGTTTGTCTCAAACGAGGGATTTACGATATAACTGGTCTGGTCGATGGGGCTTTCCTCAGATGCATTTCTCTGGCGATACAGTTCGCAGGCATCCACCAGGTTGTAGTATGCAGTGATGACATCCTCGTCGCTTGCTTCCGTGTTGTTGAAGGTGGCTTGCGTGGCATCCCACACAGCCTTCAGTTCCTCGGCTCCGTTGCCGGTACCGTCTCCGTAGAGCGATTTTGCGCGAGTTGTTATGGTTCTCTTTGATGCTACCGAGATAGTCATCTTTGTGGTAGTAATCTTTATGTTGTCAATAAGGAGGTTGGCAGAATTTGTCGAACTCCCGGATGCAGCTTTGTAGCCTATCTGTATCTTACCTTTGGTTTGTTTTGTCAGTTTGACGTTGATGCAGTCCAACGTCCACACTTTCGACGGATAAGATGTTAGTTCAGAGGTTACGGCTGTGCCCGTGCCGGGTATCCAAGCGAGTCCGGAAGTGCCTCCAACAACTGTTCTCATATTGTATATAGGAACAGAAATGGTGTATTCTCCTGCGGGAAGCGTCACTTCCTGATAGAGGTAGAACGTCTGTCCCCATCCAGTTGATACTGCCAGTGCACCGCCTGTTGATTCCTCGTAACCGCTTGTGGGCATTGCGGTTCCGTTAATTCTTCCCTTGAAGCCGTATTCGTATACGCCAAGGATGGTGTAGTTGGCACTTAGATCCGACGTCCATCCTCTCACGCTGTTCAGTTCCTGAGATACAGTAGTGGTCTCACCGGACTTGTGGTCGAAATGGTTGTCGAAACTGTAGTTCTTGAGGAATCGGCTCGTGATGTCTATCTCTGCAGAAACCGTTACAGATATAGCAACAGCAGCGACGATGAGGCAGATGCCCTTTATGAGTACATTATTCTTCATATTGTGTTTTTTATGGTTGTTTTTTGTAGTTTTACCGTTGCGGTTCCACCATGACGAGCTCACTCTCGTGTCCGTAGCGGTCGAGAGCGGTGACGGCGAAGCGCAGCGAGAAAGCCCGTGCGGAGAGCATATCGTAGCGTATGTCGGTGGGGTGCGACTTGTCACTGTCGGCATATACTATCTTCACGATGTTGGAGGCATCGGTGATGTCTATGGTGTCGCTCTCGCTGGCGTAGAGCACGTAACGGCTGCCGCCAGTCACTCTGATGATGCCCTGTGTGCCGTCCCAACTTGTGCCGATGAGATGGGGCTTTTCTGCTTCTCCTGCGGCCTCCATCGGAGGCAGGAGAGCCGGAGCCGTGTAGTATTGGTTGCGGAGCCATGTGCGCAGTCCCTTCACGTTGTCGGCAAGGAAGCGCTCACGGAAATATACCGCACCGCCCAGTCCCATGTGGCGCAGGAACGAGAGTTCGCGCGTAACCTCCTCCAACGGCCAGTTCTTTTCCTGCGGTGAAAGGAAGTATATTCCCATACCGGGAGCAACGATGCCTCTTTCGGGACTCCTTTCCTGCCAGTCGGCGGCAAAGGGGAAGAAGATGTCGCCCTTGAAATACATCATCGGGCAGAGCATATCCATCAGTCCCGTACGAAGCCACTTCACTGCTTCCTGTCCCACAGCTTCTGCCGACCATCCTTTAGCGCTCTGCCGTGCCAGGTCGCCTGCCTTTCCGATGGGTGAACAGGAGAAGCGCACCCACGGTTTCAGCGCCTTGATGGCTTTGTTGCTTTCCTCTACGATATGGGTGATGAGAGCGGGATTCTGGCGTTTTCTGGCGAAGTGCTCGGGATAACGTATGTAGTCGAAATGTATACCGTCCACATCGTAGTTTGTTACTATCTCACGGCAGACATTTGCGATGTAATAGGCTGTTTCAGGGCGGGTGGGGTCCATATAATAGGCTCCTTCGTGGCGTATCAGACGCATTGCGCGCACAGTCTTCGCGCTCTGTGTCTTGCCCATCGGCAGCGTCACCACCCACGCATGCAGTTCCATACCTCTCTTGTGGCATTCCTCTATGGCGAAAGCCAGAGGGTCGTAGCTCGGAGCCTTGCCTTCTGTTCCTGTGAAGCAGGCATCCCAGGGTTCTATCTTCGAGGGATATATCACTGTGCCTCGTACGCGTGTCTGTAGGAATACGGTGTTGATGCCGTCTCTGCTCAGTTCGTCGAGTATGCTGCACAGGTCGGCTTTCTGCTTTTCTGCCACAGCGCTTCCCGTGCCGCGTGTTTTAGGCCAATCGAGTCCCCAAAGTGTAGTGAGCCACACTCCTCGCACTTCGTGCTTAGGTGCGTTGAGGGCGAAAGGAAGAACCTGCTCAACGTCCTGTGCATGGGCGCAGAGCGAAAAAATGCTTAATAAGGCGAGAATTATTCTTTTCACGTGGGCAAAGGTACAAAAAAATTCGTATCTTTGCGCCCGAATAAGAAAAATACGTCACAGAATAATGGCGAGTTTTATCATTTCTCTGGTAGTTTTGCTGGCTGGCTACTTCATCTACGGCACTTTTGTCGAAAAAGTGTTCGGTGTGGATGAACGACGTACCATGCCTTGCGACACACACCGCGACGGCATTGACTTCACTCCGATGCCGACATGGAAAGTATATACGGTGCAATTCCTCAATATTGCCGGTACGGGCCCCATTTTCGGTGCTCTGATGGGCATTCTCTACGGTCCGGCAGCATTCTTGTGGATTGTTTTCGGATGTCTGCTTGGAGGAGCGATGCACGACTATATGGCCGGCATGATAAGTATCCGTCGCAGCGGTGCCTCTCTGCCGGAGATTATCGGCGATGAATTGGGTAGTTCCTGCCGCCTTGTGATGCGCGTTGTCACACTCGTGCTGATGGTATGTGTAGGTGCTTCGTTTATCATGATTCCTGCGGGACTGATGACTAATCTGATGTCGTCGTTCACATCTTCGTCTCTGCTCACATCAAATCTCTTTTGGACGGTGCTCATGTTCGCCTTCTATCTCTGCGTCACGATATTCTCCGTAAGCAAGATAATGGGTAATATCTATCCCGTCTTCGGAGTGGCTCTGCTGGTGATGGCGGTGCTCATCGGTGTCTGCATATTCACGGAGCCCGGTACGGTTCCGTCGATTTCAACGGCATTTTCCGACCATTACCCTGTGCGCGAGGGTGTGACACCTCTCTTTCCAGGACTCTTCATCACCATTGCCTGCGGTGCTGTGAGCGGATTTCATGCCACACAGTCGCCTATGATGGGCCGCTGTCTGAAGAATGAAAAATACGGCCTGCGCTGCTTCTATGGTGCAATGGTCACAGAAGGTGTAGTGGCTTTGATATGGGCTGCGGCATCGATAAAGTATGCGGGAAGTTATCAGCATCTCTACGATCTGATGTCTGCGGGTGGCACTCAGAAGGTGAATCCTGCCGTAGTGGTGGATATGATGTGCCGCGACTGGCTTGGTACGGCCGGTCTCGTGCTTGCCGTGCTCGGCATCGTGGCTGCTCCTATCAGTACAGGCGGCAGTGCCTTCCGTGCTGCGCGTCTCATTCTGGCTGATTTCAGCGGCTACGGGCAGAAGACCATCCTGCGTCGCATCTTATTGTCGGTGCCACTCTTTCTGGTGGCTGTGATGATGCTGAATGTGTCCAGTTTCAAGGTGCTGTGGCTCTATGTCAGCTGGTTCAATCAGGTGTTGGCCACCTTTACATTCTTCACCATTGCACACTGGCTGCGTCATCGCACTGACGGCGGAGGTATCTTGCCCAAGTATTCATGGCTGATTGCTTTCGTTCCGGCGGTGTTCATGTGCAGCGTGAGTGCCTGCTTTATTCTCATAGATTATGATAACGGTTTTGGTATGCAACCTCTGTGGGGCTATTTAATCGGTGGTGCCTTCACGCTTCTTACCACAGCTATGTTCCTTAAATATCAGTTTAGAAAATGATAACGTTTACCGGTGCTCTTGTCATACTGCTCTTGGGCTATCTCTTTTACGGAGCTTTCGTAGAGCGTATTTTCGGAGCAAAAGCTGATGCCGCAATGCCCTGCGACACAAAACGCGACGGTGTGGATTACATGCCGCTGCCCACATGGAGGGTGTTTTTGATCCAGTTCCTCAATATTGCGGGTACAGGCCCCATCTTCGGAGCAATCATGGGCATACTTTTCGGTCCTATTGCCTATGTATGGATTGTCTTCGGATGCATCTTCGCTGGGGCGGTACACGACTATCTCTGCGGCATGATCAGTGTGCGCAAGGGTGGAGCCTCGCTGCCCGAAATCGTGGGCGATGAACTCGGCGGTGTCATGCGCCAGGCTATGCGTGTGCTTTCTCTTGTGCTTCTCGTGATGGTTGGCACGGTGTTTGTTATCACTCCTGCTGCACTTCTCAACAGTCTCGTGCCGTCGCAAGGGTGGTGGTTTTCTACGAACTTCTGGGTTACCATTATTTTCGCCTATTTTATTCTTGCCACACTCCTGCCTATAGACAAAGTTATCGGCCGTGCATATCCTGTCTTCGGCTTGGCCTTGCTTCTGATGGCCGTCGGAGTAGGGGTTTGCATTTTTGTAATGCCAGGTCACACGCCGGAAATCACTGAGGGATTTCTCGTCAACCATAATCCCGCCAACCACCACCCTTTCAGTGTACCCATCTTCCCAATGGTTTGTGTGACGATTGCCTGTGGTGCAATCAGCGGATTCCATGCTACGCAGTCGCCTCTCATGTCGCGCTGCCTGAAGAACGAGCGCTACGGCCGTCCGATATTCTACGGTGCCATGATAATGGAGGGCGTCGTAGCTATGATATGGGCTGCAGCTTCCATCAAATTCGCAGACACGTTGCCCGGACAGGGTTCGGCCTATTTCAAACTGATGTCAATGGGTAATCCAAGTGTGGTGGTTCGTACGATTTGCACCCACTGGCTTGGTACAGCCGGTGCCGTACTTGCCGTGCTGGGTGTTGTGGCAGCTCCCATCACCAGCGGCGATACAGCTTTCCGCAGCGCGCGTCTCATTGCGGCCGATTTCCTTCATATGAGGCAGCACACATTCCTGCGCCGCATCATTCTTTCCCTGCCTCTCTTTGTGATAGCATCCTTTGTCATGATGATGGACTTCTACGCGCTGTGGCGCTATTTTGCGTGGACCAATCAGACGATGGCTATGATAATGCTGTGGACGGCCACCGTGTGGCTGTATCGTAAGGGGAAATGCTTTTGGATTGCGCTTATCCCCGCAGTCTTCATGACGGTGGTGTCGGTGCTCTACATACTTGTTGCCCCTGAAGGGTTCCATTTGAATATTCTTTAACAACTATAAAAAACAAAAATTAATCTGCTATGAAAAAAGTTCTTTTTGCATTGCTTCTGGTGTTGGCTTCCGTGAATGCGAACGCACAGTTTGAGAAGGGTACTCAGTATGGCAACACCTACCTCTCTGGTCTCGGCATTGGCTACAATGGTACGGATAAGTTCAATTTCGGTTTCGGCGGCGACTACGGCTACTTCATTCAGAACAGTTGGATGCTGCGTGCCGGTGCAGCTTATCAGCATGTTGATGGCTACAATGCCTTCAAGCTCAACTTGGGTGCCCGCTACTATTTCAAGAAGTGCGGCATATTCACTGGTCTCGGCATGCAGTATGAGCACAAGGGTGAACCTTACAACTGGTTCCAGTTTGTTCCCGAAGCGGGCTACTGCTTCTATCTGAACCACTACATCAGCGTTGAGCCTTCTGTCTATGCCGATCTCTGCTGCAACGACTGGAGCAACGGTAGCGGTTTCGGTCTGAAACTTGGCGTTGCCGTATATTGGTAAGTTGTAAGTTGAAAGTTGAAAAGGGGTCGCAGACTGCGGCCCCTAATTTTTTATTCTTAATCGGCTGCAAAGGTACGGAATTTTGCAGAAATGGTAAAGGTTATGGGTCATATTTATCGGTTATAGAGATTTTTTTTGTGTGTAGGGCTTTTTCTTTAACTGGGGAATTTTTTTTTTCTAACAGGTGAGCAGCAAATCCCTGAGTGAGGTACATCAGCTATCGGCTACATATCGGTCATCAGTCGGGATTTTCCGATAGATTTCCGATACATCATCGATACATCCTCGATAGATGCCCGATAGATGCCCGATAGATGCCCGATAGATGAGAAGTGTAAGTCTTGCAGAAATTGGTTTTCTGTGTTGAGTAAAACAGTGGATAAAAAAAGACTGTTTTGAATGAATCGGATACTTGATTTTCTTCCTCTGTGCAGAAATACACTTTTGTGTTTGGGGGATTTTGGGAGAAATTCGGAAAAAATATGTATCTTTGCACCGAAAAACCTAAATTACCATACTATGATAATCACCAGTATTGCATTCGCCATCCTGGCCAACTCATGGGCTAAAAACAAGTGAAATCAAAAAAAAGACATACACCATGAAAAAGACAATATCAGCTCTGGTTGCTCTTATGGCTTTTGCCTTTTGCATGAATGCCTGCACGAATGCACAGGCGAAGCAGAACCGCAGCGATGCCGACATCAAGGAGGAAGTCGCCCAAAGGGTGCAGGAAATATACGACACCGTGATACCCTGGTACAACAGCCACGAAGGCGACATCCGAAGCGTGAATGATTTCGACGAAAGGTTTCTCAGCAAGGAATTGCAGATGATGGGAGCGCAGGTGGGTGCAATTCTCCGTGAGCTTCACGAAAAGGGCGAGGACGACATTCCTCCCGGCTATGATTACGACCACTGGGTGATGGGGCAGGACTGGGAAAACCTCAGCATAAAAACCGACTCCATCCACGTGCTTTCGCCTGATACTGCCGAAGCATACATGTGTATCACGAATTGCGGGTATCAGCAGAATTTCGTGCTTGTGATGGCTCGTGACGACAAGAACTGGTTCATTGACGATTTCCGCCAATACGACGAGCAGACAAAGGCTTTTTCCATCTCCGACAAGAAGAATATACAGGATTATATCGAGGAAAATCGAACACGCTAAAAATAACGCTATGAAAAAGATTAGTTTTGCTCTGATTGCCATTTTCCTTGCCACAGCGAGCTATGCGCTGACGAAAAGCAATGATGAGTTGATGTGTTATGAGCCAACACCCCAATTCCCCGGCGGGGACAAGGCATGTCTGGAATTCGTTCGTCGGAACATACGTTATTCCGATGAGATGATAAAGAATGGTA
This sequence comes from Bacteroidaceae bacterium, assembly GCA_017958545.1. Classification (GTDB taxonomy): domain Bacteria; phylum Bacteroidota; class Bacteroidia; order Bacteroidales; family Bacteroidaceae; genus Physcousia. The sequence goes on from JAGDCM010000052.1 coordinate 50,676, forward strand.
TTAAAGGGCGTGTTGTTGTTGGTTTCAAAGTGGAGAAAGACGGAAGCCTGAGCAATCTCCGCATCAAGAAGTCTGCGGATGCGCGCTTGAACGATGAGGCGCTGCGTGTTGTCAGAAGTATGCCGAAATGGAAGCCGGCGCTGGAAGACGGGAAACCGGTAGAAATGGAATATGTTCTTCCTGTAATGTTCGAGCTAAACGACCCCAGTTTTTACGAAAGGGATTCCGTGTATCTTATGCCAGAGGAGCGGGCGATGTTCCCCGGCGGAGATGCCGCTTGTCAGGAGTGGTTGCGCGACAACGTCCGTTATCCGGCTGACTGTCAGCGGCAGAAGGTGGAAGGACGTGTGTTGGTGACATTCGTGGTGCGCTACAACGGTATCATCACAGATGCGACAGTGATATCTAATGTTGACTATCGTCTCATGGATGAGGCTTTCCGTGTTGTCGAAATCATGCCGAAATGGATTCCCGCCAAAGATAAAGGTCAGCCCGTCAGTATGCGTTACACGATACCGATTCAGTTCTCGTTGAAGAAAAATTAAAATCATTGAAGGCGTGAATACAATGGATTTGAGAAAGACGGTCTTTACAATACCCTTTCTGATGTTGTCGACGCAGATTTGTGCCCAATGTTATGAAGGAGAATTCGAAAAACTGCGTCGCAGCTATGAAGTGTTAAAAACGGATTCCTCTGCAGAAAACCAGTGGCTCTATTTTAACGCATTCCCGAGTAACTGGAACGAGTTCGTCCTGACAGAACGGATGCTGGAGTGCAATCCTTCGAAAGAGCACAACATCGACAATTATATTGCGGCCTTGTTCCGACTGTCGGCGTTGGATGACACCCTGTTTTGCATCAAAATGATTAACCTCTCCATCGGGGGGCGTCTTGATGCCGACGGACCCAACATGTTCTTGCATGCGCTTCACGGGAGAATGGGATGCGCTGTCTGCAGTCCGTTTTCGGCAAAAGCCGGGAACAGGGAACAGAGTTGGGATCTGACGCTCCGGCTTCTCTCAGATATTACCGAATGTGACTGCCTCCGCTTTTGGCAATACTATTGGTCCTCGCTGTACCACGAAGAAGACGGCGGTCATAAGGACGACCGCCATCGTCCGGAATTGGAATGGCTGAAAAAGCGTTATCGGAAACAATATCCAGAACTCATGGCTCAGTCGGTTTTGGCCTACAGACAATTTGCCGGAGGAATCACTTTCAGCGGAGGCTACGATTCGTCCTATTGGGGTGTTGGGGAGAAGTAATCGTAGCGGTTGCTGATTTCCTGTAAAATGCAGTTTTGCTCAAAGTTTTTCCTTGAGATAGCGGCCGGTGTAGCTGCATTCGGTTTCGGCAATAGTCTCGGGAGTACCCTCAGCTACGATATTGCCGCCCTCGCGGCCACCCTCTGGACCGAGGTCGATAACCCAGTCGGCCGTCTTGATGACATCCATATTGTGCTCGATAATCAATATGGTGTGACCCTTCTGTATCAAGGCATCGAAACTTTCAAGGAGACGCTTGATATCGTGATGGTGAAGTCCGGTGGTAGGTTCGTCGAAGATGAAGACTGTGGGTTCGACTTTCTCAAGACCAAGATAATAGGCGAGCTTCACACGCTGGTTCTCACCGCCTGAGAGGGTGGAGGAGCTCTGTCCCAGTTTGATATATCCAAGTCCGACATCTTGCAGGGGACGTAAGAGACGCACAATCTTCTTCTGACCGTATGCGGTGAAGAATTCGATTGCCTGATTGATTGTCATATTCAGGATGTCGAACACATTCTTGCCCTCGAAGCGCACTTCCAGAACGTCCGGTTTGAAGCGCTTTCCGTGGCACGATTCGCACTCGAGAACGAGGTCCGCCATGAACTGCATCTCTACGGTGATGGTGCCCTCTCCCTTACACTCCTCACAGCGTCCGCCTTCAGCATTGAAGGAGAAATGTGCAGGGGTGAATTCCATCTGTTCGGAGAGCGGCTGGGAGGCCAGCAGACGACGTATCTCATCCCACGCCTTGACATAGGTGACGGGATTGGAGCGCGTGCTCTTGCCGATGGGATTCTGGTCGACAAACTCGATGGAACGCACGCAGGCCTTGTCGCCCGCAAAATCCTTGAACTCACCGGGACGATCGGAGACGAGATCCAGTTCGCGACGCATGCCGTTGTAGAAGATATCGCGCACAAGACTTGACTTGCCGCTGCCGGATACACCAGTGACGCAGGTCATCACATTGAGGGGAATGCGCACGTTGATACCCTTCAGATTATTGGCACGGGCACCGCGTATCTCGATGAAACGGTTCCACGGACGACGGCTCGTGGGAACGGGTATGTCGTCGCGCCCCAGGAGGAAGTCGAGAGTGTGTGAGACGACATCGGTGTCGGGATGCACCTTTGCATTCGGTTCGCCGCAGAACACCACCTGTCCGCCCAGACGACCGGCCTCGGGACCAATATCGATAACCCAGTCGGCAGCGCGTATAATGTCTTCATCGTGCTCAACCACGACAACGGTGTTGCCCAGGTTGCGCAACTCCTTGAGAACGTGAATCAGACGCTCTGTGTCACGACTGTGCAGACCGATTGACGGTTCGTCGAGGATATAGAGCGAACCGACGAGGGCGCTGCCAAGCGAGGATGCCAGATTGATGCGCTGGCTTTCGCCACCCGAAAGGCTGTTGGACAGGCGCGAGAGCGTGAGATACGGCAGTCCCACTTCGATGAGGAACGACAGGCGCGAAGTGATTTCTGTGAGCAGGCGCTGTGCTATCTGTTCCTCGGTGGGAGTGAGCGAGAGATTGCGGAACCATTCCAACAGTGCGCTCACAGGCATCTCCACCAGTTCAGTGATGGCTTTACCCCCGACCTTGACATAGGAGGCTTCCGGACGCAGACGTGTGCCTCTGCAGCGAGGGCAGACGGCCTTGCCGCGATAGCGGGCCAGCATCACACGGTTCTGTATCTTGTACTGCGCTTGTCGCAGACTCTCGAAGAAAGCATCGATGGAGAGCAGTCCCCATTCCTTCTCTTCCGGGAAGAGCGTCCATTGCACATCGGGAGACGGTTTGCCGTGCCACAGCCAGTCCTTCTCCGCCTGTGTGAGCTGGTAGTACGGTTTGTGGATAGGGAATCCGCGTTCGGAATTGAAACGTATGAACCAGGTTTTCCATTCACCCAGTTTTTCTCCTCGCCAGCACATCACAGCACCGTCGTAGACGGAGCGGCTGGTGTCGGGGATGACGAGACTCTCGTCGATACCGATGATACGTCCGTAGCCCTCGCACTCGGGGCAGGCACCGAGGGGAGAATTGAAGGCAAAAAGCTGGTCAGAGGGTTGCATGAATGTGATGCCGTCGGCCTCAAAGCGTGTGGAAAAAGTGTGGGTGATACCGGCAGGCATAACCTTAATCAGCATCTCGCCGCCGCCTTCGTAGAAGGCAGTCTCCACGGAGTCGGTGAGTCGGGAGAGAGATTCCTTGTCGCTCGCAACGGTGAGACGGTCGACAACGAGAAGTATGTCGTCCCCGTCCAGTTCGAAACGCTGGAATCCTTGTGCTTTCAGTGTCTCCACGCTGGATTTCGGGCGGCACATCACCATGAACTTTGTTCCTTCGCTGTATTCCGACAGACAGCGGATGACATCCTCCACACCTTGTTTTTTCACTTCCTCGCCGGATATCGGGCTGAATGTGCGTCCGATGCGGGCATAGAGCAGACGGAGGTATTCATATATCTCTGTGGTGGTGCCTACGGTGCTGCGAGGGTTGCGCGAGGTGACCTTCTGTTCGATGGCAATGGCGGGAGGAATACCTGTGATGCTGTCGCACTCGGGTTTCTGCATACGTCCCAGGAACTGGCGTGCGTAGGCAGAAAGGCTTTCCACATAGCGCCGTTGTCCTTCGGCATAGAGAGTGTCAAAGGCAAGGGACGACTTACCGCTTCCCGACAGTCCTGTGATGACCACAAATTTGCCGCGCGGTATCTCTACGTCAATATTCTTCAGGTTGTTGACGCGCGCTCCTTTGATTTTGATGGAATCGCTTTCTGTGGACATTCAGAACTTCACTTTTACGGGTTTTGACTCGTTGCCCAGGCGGTCGAGCGCTGTGATAACGAATACTGTCTTGTCGGTGATATCAAGCGGCAGGACATAATACGGATTGCGCACGACGGCGATGAGGTGCGAGGCATCGCTGCAGTTGACCTTTTCTTTTGGGTTGAAGCGATATACGGCATAACCGGCAGCCTCGTCCATGGGTGTCTTGGCTTTCGGGGCGGTCCACATAAGAGTGGGACCGTCGCTTGTGGTGATGATAGCGGGTTTGGTGGGTTTCTTCGGTGCCTTCTTGTCAATCCAAGGCATAAGAGGCTGCAGGGCCGGTTTGGCGTGATATACGGTCTTGAGCATCGTTGCGTATTCGCCGGGATTGTTGCATACAGCCTTTGCATACCATTGGCACGAACCGTCGATGGCTGGCAGGGAGCGCTGCAAGTTGTACTTGGCTGGCATCTGATGCATCTGCGGGCGCTGGAGGTCGGGGAACTTCACTGTGCGCTCCACATCTTGTCCGATATAGAGCAGACAGGGATGGGGGGCATGCAAATCGCGATGCACTGTGCTCCACCAGCGTATGAGGGTGTCGTAGTCAGCTGCTTTGTTACCGATTTCCCAATAAATCTGCGGTATGTTGTAGTCGAGCCATCCGCGCTCCATCCACAAAAGTATGTCGGCATAGAGGTCGTCGTAGTTCTGAAGTCCGCTGGTCATGCTGCCCGGCACCTGTGAGGAACGTGTCAGCATGTTGTGGTAGATACCGAAGGGCGACACACCGAATTTCACCCATGGTTTTTCCTCCTTGATGGCGCGGCTCAGTTTCTCGATGAAACGGTTGACATGAGCACGGCGGCGATTGCCCATATCTGCAAGCGAACCGTTGGTCTGCGCTTTGCGCACTCCCTCATAGTCGTGCATCTCGACACCGGCTGCTGGATAGGGATAGAAATAGTCGTCAATATGCAGTCCGTCAACATCATAGCGACGCACAATGTCGCGTGCTACGAGGCAGATGTAGTCCTGGTTTGCATCGTAGGCGGGGTCGAAAATTAGAAGCCCGTCGTAGTTGAAACAGAGTTCGGGATGCTGTACGGCAAAGTGGGAAGAGGCAAGTGATGTGGTGCCTTTTGTTTTAGCGCGGAAGGGGTTAATCCATGCGTGCAGTTCCATAGAGCGTTTGTGGCACTCTTCCACCATCCAGGCCAGAGGGTCCCAATAGGGAGAAGGAGCTTTGCCCTGCTGACCTGTGAGATAGCGGCTCCACGGTTCGTATGGACTTTCGTAGAGGGCATCTCCCTCAGCTCTTACCTGAAACATTATGGCATTGATGCCGCAGCGTTGCAATTCATCAAGTTGGGAGCGAAGAGTGCTTTGCATCGTTTCCTTTGAGAGACCCTGCCACTGACCGTTGACGCATTGTATCCACGCACCGCGAAACTCGCGTTTCGGCGACTGGGCAAAGAGGCTCAACAAGCACCCTAAGCAGAAAAATAAGGATAGAAATCTTTTCATAACGGATGCAAAAGTAGCAAATTTATTTTAATTAGCCAAAAAAACGGGGAAGAGGAGGGACAAAGAGAGAACTTTTTCGTATCTTTGTCGCGCAAAATAGCGTAGATAATGGAAGGACTTAACAATAAATTTATAGCTGTGAGCTACAAACTCACCGCACGAGAGGGAGAACAGGAAGCAGTTTTGGAAGAAACGAAAAAGGATGAGCCTTTTTGCTTTGTGAGCGAAGTTGGCATGACACTCGACGAATTCGAGCAGCAGGTGGTGAACCGTGCTGCCGGAGAGAAATTCTCATTCACGCTCGACCGTCCCGGTGTGTCTTTTACGCTTACATTCGAGGGCGACGTGATAGAAAACCGTCAGGCAACGCCCGATGAGATACAGGAGGCTATCCGCCTTGTAGCACAGGCTCAGAGCGGAGGCTGCGGAGGCTGTGGCGGTTGCGGAAGTCAGGAGGGCGGTTGCAACGGTTGCGGCGGCGGTTGTGACAAAGAAAACTGCGAGAGTTGCGCAAAATAAGAAAGCAATGAATACATTCGGTCGCATATTCAGGCTGACGACGTTCGGCGAAAGCCACGGACCCGGTATCGGCGGTGTCATCGACGGCATGCCTGCCCGCATTCCGGTTGATATGGATTTCATACAGGCGCAGCTGGATCGCAGACGTCCCGGTCAGAGTGCTCTCACAACCTCGCGCAATGAAGGCGACAAGGTGGAGATACTTTCCGGAGTGTTCGAAGGACTCACCACAGGACAGCCGATAGGATTCGTTGTTCGCAATGAGAGTCAGCGTTCCGGCGACTACGACAATATGCGGGATTTGTTCCGTCCCTCGCATGCCGACTACACATACTTTGAGAAGTGGGGCATCCGCGACCATCGCGGTGGTGGCAGAAGCAGTGCGAGAGAAACCATCAGTCGTGTTGTGGGCGGTGCTTTTGCGATGCTCTATTTGCGTCAGATGGGTGTGACGGTGGAGGCTTACACCTCTCAGGTGGGTAACGTCTGTCTGGAGGGCGACTACAAAGACTACGATTTGACGAAACGTGAGGCAAACGATGTGCGCTGTCCTGACCAAGAGACGGCAAAACGTATGGCAGACCTCATTATGGAAGTGAAACGGGAGGGCGACACCATCGGCGGCGTTATCTCGTGTGTCATCAAGGGTTTGCCCGTTGGTTTGGGAGAACCGGCCTTCGGAAAACTGCATGCCCAACTTGGAGCTGCGATGCTAAGCATCAATGCAGTCAAGGGTTTTGAATACGGCAGAGGTTTTGCAGGTGTGGAAGAGCGCGGCAGCGAGCAGAATGATGTTTTCGTGCCGTCGGAAAGCGGTGTCACCACAAGGACCAACAACAGCGGAGGCATACAGGGCGGCATCTCCAACGGACAGGATGTCTATTTCCGTGTGGCATTCAAACCGGTTGCCACTCTCCTGAGAGAGCAGGCGACGGTGGATGTCAATGGTAATGAAACTGTGTTGCAGGCTCGTGGAAGACATGATGCCTGTGTGCTCCCCAGAGCGGTGCCTGTTGTGGAGGCTATGGCAGCAATGACAATAATCGATAATATATTACAGAACAAGATATGGCAGAATTGAGCGAACAGGAAATAGTGCGTAGGAATAATTTGCAGCAGATGCGTGA
>JAGDCM010000007.1 GCA_017958545.1 Bacteroidaceae bacterium
CACCAAGGTTGACCGACTCACCGGTCGCGTCTATGCGGTAACTCTCCACAATCCCCGCACGGGCAAGGACTTCAACAACGCCCAGATCACCCAGAACAACAAGTTCGGTGCCATCAGCATGGGTGTGGGCGCATGGCTCCGCGCAGCCAAGGCAGCCGATGCCTCCAGCGAGGACAAGGCACAGCTGGAGAAGTTCATCAAGACTCTCAAGGCCCAGCACCAGTACCCCAACCTCATGTCGCTCATCGTCGGCAAGCGCTACGCCTCTGTGGCTGCTGACTACAGCTCCGTGACCATCAAGGACGGCAACTACACCAAGACCGTTGAGTTCGTGTTCAACGCACGTCCCCTTGTGGATGCTCCCGAAGACCCCGACTTCGATAACGGCGGTAACAGTGGTTCAAGTAGTTCAAGTGGTTCAAATGGTTCAAGCCAGGGCGGATCTACCGGTGGCAGCACCGGCGGTAATACCGGCGGCGGCGACAACGGCGACGGACCGTCGGAATGATAAACCGCTGGGAGTGAAGAGTGAAGAACGAAGAGTGAAGAGTGAAGAATCTAAGTAACCTCCAGTCTCTTGACTCTTGACTCTTGACAGAACTAACAACTCGTCAACTGAAAGAAAGGGGTGTCACACACACGTGTGGCATCCTTATTTCTTATGACAGGAGGGAAATGACGGTAACGGAGATGCCCAGCACGAGGATGTTGCGGGCGGTGTCGCCGAGGACATAGTTGAGGGCGGAACCGTTGTTGATGCGCACCATATTGCGGAAGGTGGCGTTGTGGAGGGCAAGATAGGGGAGCAGCAGCACCGAGGCGGCAAGGACACGCATGTCTTCGATATGCCACCAGTCGACGGAGAGCACTGTGGCAGCCACGCCCAGCAGGAAATAGAGCGTCTCGGAGGCGCGGGTGCCGATAATGGTGCAGAGGGTGTGCTTGCCCACGAGACGGTCGCCGTGGCGGTCGCGGTAGTTGTTCACCACGAGCAGCGCGTCGGCAGCAAGTCCCATGGCGAGACTCTGGTTCCACATGAGGGCGTTGCCGGAGGGGGCATCCTGCAGGAGGTATGTGCACACCACGGGTACGAGGCCGAAGAACACCACCACCATGACATCGCCCATGGCCCACCGCGAGAAGAAGGTGGAGTAGGCCGCAAAGCCCACAAGGCAGCAGATGCCCACGCAGAGCATGAGTACGGGTGCCTCAAGGCCGAAAGGCATGGGAGAGGTAAGTCCGGCAGACCACCACAACAGGCATAGACCCACGGCGGCGGAGATGAGTGTGACGAAGACGATGGCAGCGAGCATGGCCCTCATGGAGACGAGACCTGCGGCACAGACGCGCAGAGGCCCTATGCGGGGCACATCGGTGTCCACACCCTTGCGGCAGTCCCACCAGTCGTTGAAGAGATTGGCGTTGACCTGCATGAGTACGGCAAAGAGCAGGCAGAGCAGAGCCGGCACGGGACGCAGAGTGCCTGTGGCACGGTGAGCGGCGGCCAGACCCACAAGCACAGGAGCCACGGCACCCGTGAGAGTGCGCGGACGTATGGCCAGAAGCCAGCGGTTCACTTCTTCTTGCTGAGCTTGTCGTTGGAGAGAGCCATAATGTTGCGGGCCTTTACAGCACCCACGATGGCCTTCAGACTGGCGTAGTACTTGCGGCGGATCTCCAGTTCGCCGGCATCCTTCTTGAACTTCGACTGCATCAGTTCCTCTGCCTGCGCTTCCGTGAGTTTTCCTTTCTCCTCGGCTGCGGCATATTTGTCCTGAATCTCATCGTGCTTGTCCTTGTTCTTGTGCAGAGCCTCCACGAATTCCGTGATGGTGGGCTTAACCTTTGCCGCTGTGGCGCGGTCGAATTTCATCTGTTCGATGATGTAGGCTACGCGCTGCTGCTGTTTCGACTGTGCGGAGACGGTGGTGAGGCAGAGCAGAAGTGCAAAAATGGAAATGAAACGTTTCATAAACTGTATTAGATGAATTGATTTGCAGTGCAAATGTACGAAAAAAATATAAAGAAGAAAGAAAAACTTGCTCCCGCAATCTTCAATCTTCAATTATTTTTTGTACTTTTGCGCGGAAAATTGTAAAACGTGTATGGCAGAAGGTCGTCGTAAGTCGCAAATGAAGGTTGTAGAGGTGCCCAGCACGGACAATCTCGGACACCGTCAGCCGCAGAACCTCGAGATGGAGGCTGTGGTGCTGGGTGCGTTGATGGTGGAGCAGGATGCCTACTTCCAGGTGGCGGAAATACTGCACCCCGAGAGTTTCTATGACAAGCGCCACCAGAGAATCTACGAGGCCATACGCGACCTGGCAGCCCGCCAGCGTCCCATCGACGTGGTGACGGTGGTGGAGGAACTGGATGCCAAGGGCTATCTGGCCGAAGTGGGCGGACAGCCGTATGTGGCAGGTCTGACGCTGTCGGTGAACTCGTCGGCACATATCGAGTATCACGCCCAGGTGATACAGCAGAAGTATCTGGCCCGTGAAATCATCACGCTGACGAGTATGCTGCAGACGGAGGCTTTCGACCCCGGAGTGGACGTGGCCGACCTGATGCAGAATGCGCAGGGACGCCTCTTCGAACTCTCGAGGAAGAACATGCGCTCGGACTACACGCAGATAGACCCCGTCATCGACCAGGCCTTCGAACTGCTGCGCAAGGCTGCGGCCAGAGAGGACGGTCTCTCGGGCCTCACCAGCGGATTCGGCAAACTGGACAAGATGACCAGCGGCTGGCAGAATTCCGACCTCGTCATCGTGGCAGCCCGCCCGGCAATGGGTAAGACGGCGTTCGTCATCTCGATGATGGCCAAGATGGCTGTGGAGCACAAGATACCCGTGGCGATGTTCTCGCTCGAGATGTCCAACGTGCAGCTGGTGAACCGTCTCATCGTGAACATCTGCGAGATACCGGGCGAGAAAATCAAGAGCGGACAGCTGACCCGCGTGGAGTGGTCGCAGCTGGACAAGCGCATCACTCTGCTGCAGGGAGCACCCATATACATCGACGACACGCCTTCGCTGAGCGTGTTCGAACTGCGCACCAAGGCCCGCCGCCTCGTGGAGGAGCACGACGTGAAGATAATCATGATAGACTATCTGCAGCTGATGAATGCCAGCGGCATGTCGTACAATAGCCGACAGGAAGAGGTGTCCACCATCAGCCGAAGCCTCAAGCAGCTGGCCAAGGAGCTCAACATACCCATCATCGCCCTCTCGCAGCTCAACCGCGGCGTGGAGAGCCGTGAGGGCATCGAGGGCAAGCGTCCGCAGCTGGCCGACCTGCGTGAGTCGGGTGCCATAGAGCAGGATGCCGATATGGTGTGCTTCATACACCGTCCGGAGTACTACAAGATATTCCAGGACGAGAAGGGACGCGACCTCAGAGGTATGGCCGAGATTATCATCGCAAAACACAGAAACGGTGCCGTGGGCGACGTGCTGCTGCGATTTGTCAAGGAATACGCACGCTTCAGCGATGTGGACGACGACCGCTTCATCCCCTACGGAGACGACGGAGGCGGACTGGTGACATCATCGCTCACGCCAGAGGAAGAGGCGGCTGCCACGGCGCTGAATCCGTTCGACTCGCTGCCGGAGACGGCTCCGTTCTGAGAGTTGAAAGTTGAAAGTTGAGAGTTTAGAGTTGAGAGATTAAAGGAAACAAAACATATAAGCATGAATATATCCTACAAATGGCTTAAGGACTATGTCGATTTCGACATGACAGCCGACGAGGTGGCTGCGGCGCTGACAAGCGTCGGTCTGGAAGTGGGCAGCGTGGAAGAGGTGCAGAGCATCCGCGGCGGACTGGAAGGTCTGGTGGTGGGTGAAGTGCTCACATGCGAGCCCCATCCCAACAGTGACCACATGCACGTGTGCCAAGTGAACCTCGGAGGCGAGACGCCCGAACAGATAGTGTGCGGCGCCCCCAACGTGGCAGCAGGGCAGAAGGTCATCGTGGCCACCCTCGGTACGAAACTCTATGACGGCGACCAGGAGTTTGTCATCAAGAAGAGCAAACTCAGAGGTATCGAGTCGAACGGTATGATATGTGCAGAGGACGAAATCGGTGTGGGCACAAGCCACGACGGTATCATCGTGCTGCCGGCGGAGACCCCCGTGGGAATGAAGGCCGCCGAATACTACCATCTGGAATCGGACTTCGTCATCGAGGTGGACATCACCCCCAACAGAGCCGATGCCTGCTCGCACTACGGTGTGGCACGCGACCTTTACGCATGGCTCGTGCAGAACGGCAGGAAGACGGCGCTGCACCGCCCAGAGGTGGATGCCTTCAAGGTGGACGACGAGAGTCTCAACATAGACATCGTGGTGGAGGCCAGGGAGGCCTGTCCCCGCTATGCCGGCGTCACACTCACGGACTGCGAGGTGAAGGAGTCGCCCGAATGGCTCAAGCAGCGCCTCAGTGTGATAGGTCTGCGTCCCATCAACAACATCGTGGACATCACCAACTATATCATGATGGCCTACGGACAGCCTCTGCATTGCTTCGACGCCGATATGATAAAAGGCGGGAAAGTGGTAGTGAAGGCTATGCCCGACGGCACGCCGTTTGTCACCCTCGACGGTGTGGAGCACAAGCTGTCCAGTCAGGACTTGGCTATCTGCAACGCAGAGGAACCCATGTGCATCGCCGGCGTGTTCGGCGGCAAGGGCAGCGGTACATACGAGACAACGCGCAACGTGCTTCTGGAGTCAGCATACTTCAATCCTACATGGATACGTAAGAGCTCGCGCCGCCACGGACTGCAGACGGACGCATCGTTCCGCTTCGAGCGCGGCATAGACCCCCACGGACAAATCTACGCCCTGAAGGCTGCCGCACTGATGGCAAAGGAACTGGCCGGTGCCAAGGTGTCGATGCAGATAAAGGACGTGGTGTCGAAGGAGATGCCCGACTTCAAGGTGGAGCTCCGCTATGACTTCTGCGACCGCCTGATAGGCAAGGCCATCGGCAAGGAGACGATAAAGAGCATCGTGAAGAGTCTGGAGATGAAGATAGAGAAGGAGACGGAAGAAGGTCTCTCCCTGGTGGTGCCCGCCTATCGCGTAGATGTGCAGAGACCCTGCGACGTGGTGGAGGATGTCCTGCGCGTGTACGGATATAATAATGTGGAGATACCCACGTCCATCAAATCCTCTCTCTCCGTGAAGGGCGACGAGGATCAGAGCCACAAGATGCAGAACCTCATCGGCGAGCAGCTCGTGGGACAGGGTTTCCACGAAATCCTCAACAACTCGCTCCACAAGGGGGCCTACTACGACGGCCTCGAAAGCTATAAGGCGGAGAATGCCGTGCGGCTGATGAATCCTCTCTCGCAGGACCTCAACGTGCTGCGTCAGACGCTGCTCTTCGGAGGTCTGGAGAGCATAGCCCGCAACACGGCCTACCGCATGCCCGACATGAAACTGTTTGAGGTGGGCAACTGCTACTACTACCACGCAGAGCGCCGCTGCCAGGACATCATACCCGGCGTGAGCTCGAGCCGCGATCCGGAGGTGATAAAGCACGTGCTGGATGCCTACAGCGAGGACTACCATATGGGACTCTGGGTGACGGGCAAGAGAGTGAGCGGTTCGTGGGCGCATCCCGATGAGGACAGCACCTTCTGGGAACTGAAAGCCTACGTGATGAACATCCTCGGACGTGTCGGCCTGAAGATGGGGCAGGTGGTGATTGCCGCCGGAGGGGAAGACATCTTCGACAAGAGTCTCGAACTGCGCAACAGAGGCGGCAAGACACTCGTGAAGATGGGTATCGTGGCGCACAGGATACTCAAGAAGTTCGACATCGCACAGCCCGTCTATTTCGCCGACATCAACTGGAAACTCCTCATGAAACTCGTCAAGGGACAGAGCGTCACCTACACGGAGATATCCAAGTATCCCGCCGTGAGCCGCGACCTGGCTCTGCTGGTGGACGAGCAGGTGGAGTTCGGACAGATAGAGGAACTGGCCTACAAGAGCGAGAAGAAGCTGCTGAAGGCTGTGACGCTGTTTGATGTCTACGAGGGCAAGAATCTGCCCCAGGGCAAGAAGTCGTATGCCGTCAACTTCATCCTGCAGGATGCGGAGAAGACACTCAACGACAAGGCCATCGATGCCATAATGAACAAGATTATTAACAACATAAAGAGCCAGCTCGGAGCAGAGCTGAGATAAATCCAATGGGAAGAGCATTTGAATACAGAAAAGCTACCAAGCTGAAGAGATGGGGCCACATGGCCAAGACATTCACTCGTCTGGGCAAGCAGATTGCCATCGCCGTGAAGGCCGGCGGTCCGGAGCCTGAGAACAACCCCGCATTGCGCAGCGTCATCGCCGTGTGCAAGCGCGAGAACATGCCGAAGGACAACATCGAGCGTGCCATCAAGAACGCAATGGGCAAGGACCAGAGCGACTACAAGACAATGACCTACGAGGGCTACGGTCCTCACGGAGTGGCTGTCTTCGTGGACACCCTGACCGACAACCCCACACGTACCGTGGCCGACGTGCGCAGCGTCTTCAACAAGTTCAGCGGCAACATGGGTACGATGGGTTCCCTGGCATTCCTCTTCGACCACAAGTGCATGTTCACCTTCAAGAAGAAGGACGGCATGGACATGGACGACTTCATCCTGGAGATGATCGACTTCGGAGTGGACGAAGACTGGGAAGAGGACGAGGAGGAAGGCACGGTGACCATCTACGGCGACCCCAAGAGCTACTCCGAGATACAGAAGCAGCTCGAAGGCATGGGTCTGGAGGATGTCGGCGGCGAGTTCACATATATCCCCAACGACCTCAAGGAAGTTACTCCCGAGCAGCGCGAGACCATCAACAAGATGATTGAGAAGATGGAGGAGTTTGACGATGTGCAGACCGTCTACACCAATATGGCTCCTGAAGCATAACACTCTGATGGCGACCGTTCTGGTCGCCGTCTTTGTTATTTCTTCATGCACGGGCTTGTCGAAGGACGAACGCTTCCAGCGCGACTGCGACGAGTTCACGGAGAAGTATTGTCCCAAGCGCGAGGACCGCTGTCAGGTGCTCGACAGCATCACCTACGACAAGCCGACGAGGAGCATACACAAATGGTTCTCTGTGGGGGGCGAGCTCGACAGCGCCGACATCTATACGGAGAAGGTCATATACAGTATGAGAGAGAGCCTTCTGGAGAATCTCACCAACAGCCTTTCCCTGAAGAGATACAAGGACGAGGGTGTGACGTTTGTCTATCATTATGCAAGTTCGACCACCCGGAAAGAGTACTTTTCCGTGACGCTGACAATGGAAGATTATTGATTTATATCATTAAATTAGGTAAAAAAACTGTTAATTTTCTGTTTTTTATCCGCTTCTACTTTGTAGTTTGCAGAAAATGTCGTACCTTTGCATCGCTTTTGAGAAGCAAACAGTATAGAAAAATATTTCACAATAGGTTTTAACATCACAAAAAGGTAAATTGATTATGAACGCAATGATTGGTAATGCTGCAGGTGCAGTATGGAATGCTTTGAGTGAGAACGGCGCAATGAACGCCAAGGACCTGAAGAAGGTAGCTAAGATTAAGACTGACAAGGAACTCTACCTGGCTATGGGTTGGTTGTCTCGTGAGGACAAGCTGAACGTAGTTGAGGAGGGTAAGGACCTCATCCTGAGCCTGAAGTAATGCACTCTAAGGTAAGAACTTTTACGGGCGCCTCTCGAATCTTCATTCGGGAGGCGTTTGTATTCTCTCTCTTGCTCCTTCTGCTGACGGGCTGTTCGGGGGCGGAACAGGAATTTAGTGTGCTGAGGTTCCTGCATCCCACCGTGGACCAGAAGTACTATCTGGAGGAAGGAGCGGTAAAGGACAGCGTGGTTTTCCTTACGTCCGATCCTTTTGAGGTGAAGAGCGAGGCTTCGTGGATAGAAGTTATCTCGAACAAAAAGAATACCAAAATCGTCAACGACGGCTACAGTCAGTACAAGATTAAGTCGGAGTTGCTGATTACGGAGGAAAACCCCACAGATGAAGAACGTGTTGGTATCGTTACCGTCACTACGACCTTCGGAGCCATCTCTGTAGGCTTCTATCAGAAGCCAAAGAGTGGGGACGAGTAGCCGTGACGAAAAAAATACGTGTTTTCTGCAAAAAAAGTACCGATTTATTTGGTACAGAGCGAAAAATGTTGTACTTTTGTACTCGCAAAACGCAGAAAACTAAATGGTGCCTTGGATGAGTGGCTTAGTCAACGGTCTGCAAAACCGTCTACGGCGGTTCGAATCCGCCAGGCACCTCACACTAAAGAGAAACGCCACTCGTTGGTGTCTCTCTTTTTTGTTATAATGAATAGTAACTTAAATATATCGAACCATGAAAAAGACTACACTAATTGCCCTAATCCTATGTTTCACGCAACAGGTAGGTGCACAGGTTGTTAGCGTTTCGTCCAACATAGTAGCAACTCCCCCGACGGACAATTCTGTGCCGTTCCGATGGAATGACGAGGGGCAGTACATGCCTATTGAGTGGGGCCTGGATCTTGCGTGGCTTGATGAAGGCAATCTGCGCAGAGGATTGCTCTTTGCCGGAACAGACCTTATCGATGTCATCCGTGCCAGTTTCCGTCCCAGCGAATCCAATATGAGCGGCGAACTCAGCACCAGCCAGCGGACTTATCTGAACAGACGCGTCAATCTGATTAAGACCTACTGCAAGGACAACGTTCTGGTCAACATCAACGATGACCATGGCGAGGTGGGCGATATGTACCAATGTGCGAACACTACGACCACAGAGAAGAACAGATGTGCAGCAGAATGGGCGAAATGTATCGATGTGCACCGTCTGGCTTATCAGGCTGAGGGAATCAACGTGGAGAGCGTCTCTCCTGTCAATGAGACCGACTACGACTATCACGGACAGATTTCCACCAACGAGAGTCTGCGTAAGGACATCTTCACGAGAATATGCCGTCTGCTCACGGGTTCCGACTACGACTATAACACGCTCGGCATCCACCTTGTGGGCGGCAACACACTTAACAACGACAAGGCTCTCAACTACTGGAACACCTTCAGGACGTACCTCGGTGAGGGCAATACTCACCAGTTGGCAGGTGGTTTTGATACCTATGCCGCATTTTTTCCCGCTGTGGTGGCACGAGGACAGAAGTCTACCAATGATGAGCTTCACAATGTAATGGAATGTATGGTGGGCGCAGAGTACAATATGCAGCGCGGCATCTGGTGGGGTACTTGCGAACATACGAGAAGCCAGTTTATGAAAGCTTCCAACAATGGAGTGCGTCTAGCTTATAGCGAGAATCGTCCCAAGTGGACGGCTGCCAGCGTATACCGTCACAACGACGGCACGGTGGAGGGTTTCACCGGTGCTTCCGAGCGTCAGGCAACGACAACGACTTTCCGCTTTGTGGCTACGGACAAAGACGTGTGGTACGACGGTCACGGTCCCATGCGTGAATATGTGTTGAAAGTTGAGGCTGATGCCAGCGGTGCCTACGGATCCGACGACCAACTCAGTCGCGAGGAACTGGTAAATATTCAGACGGGTGAGGATATTCAGCCTGTCATCAACGGTAGCTACAAGATAGCCAACAGGGCAAATGTCACATTGTCTATTACATCTTCGGGTACGCTTGGTGCCTATGCTAGTGCAGCCAAATGGTCTGTAACCCCCCATGAGAGAACTTGGCGTGGCGATATCAGTTATCATGTCATCAAACTTGACAATGGGGCTTCCAAAGCCATGTATCTTGATGTGCTTAACTGGGGTCTCACCAAGGGAACCGCGGTGACTCCCTACGCTGGTGGTTTCGGTACCAACGAACAATGGTATCTGCGCTACGCAGGCGACGGCAGTTTCTATATCATGAGCCGCCATAATGCCATGTGTCTGCAGCCGAAGAACGGCAGTGCAACATCGGGTGCATCTTTGGAAGTGGCTCCTGTCACCGGTGCCAACAGCCAGAAGTGGCGCTTCCTTGCCACCGACCTGAGTTCTGTTCCGTCAACATCTCCTCAGCAGGCGAGCGAATTTGAGGTTACGGGGCAGCCTTGCAGCGTGAAGCTCAAGTGGAACTTCCCCTACAATTCCCGCACAAAGACCTATACCACCGCCAACTACAGTTTCAATGTGCTGCGTCGTGTGAAAGGCGAGACGGAGTGGCAGCTTCTGGCTTCCGGTCTCCTCGGCACCTCGTTTACGGACAACACAGCCGTTCCCGGTGTGCAGTATGAATACAGCATCCGCACTCGCTTCACCCATAATCTCAACCGCGGCTCGCAGCCTCTTGCCGCCCAGGAGGCTTCCGTCACCGACGAGAAGGCACTCCTCGGATGGTGGTGCACGGGCGACAGCCTGCAGGACGCTTCCGTCAACGGCAACCATTCTGCTATCTATGGTGCAGCCACCTATGCGGATGGCAAGGTTGAGAATACAAAAGCTATTTCGTTGAGCGGCAAGAAATTCTTACAACTTCCCTCCACGATTGCTTCCCGCAGTGCATTCTCCTTTGCTGCATGGGTATATTGGAATGACGACAGTAACTGGCAGCGTATTTTCGACTTTGGCAACGGCGAGTCGCAGTATATGTTCCTCACGCCCAGTAACGGAAGTCAGATGCGCTTCGTGCTGAAGAACAACGGTGATGAGCAGATTCTCAGTACATCATCTCTTGCCAAAAAATCATGGGTACACCTTGTGGCTACTGTAGATGAGAACGGTGCTGCCCTATATGTCAATGGAACGAAAGTGGCCGAAAAGGCGGTGGGTATTGTGCCCAGCGACTTCAATCCTTTATTCAACTATATCGGACGCAGCCAGTATGCCGCAGATCCCTATTTCAACGGCTATATCAACGACGCAAGAGCCTATAACTATGCTCTTTCTCCTGATGACGTGAGCAAGCTCTATAACGGAGAAGAACCCACAGGCATCACGTCGTTCGCCGCAATGGAGCCTCAGGCCTCTGAGACATCGTCGGCTCCCAGTTACGACCTTTCCGGTCGCAGGGTGAATCCTAAGCAGAAGGGCTTCGTCATCACCAACGGTTCGAAATACTACAATAACAGATGACCATTGCCATTGTCATATTAATGCTGTTGGGTTACGTGCTCATCTGTATCGAGCACGTGACGCATCTCAATAAGGCCACCGTCGCCATGTTCTGCGGCGTGGTGGGGTGGGTGCTCTTTATGTGTATGGGCACCAGTTTCATTCAGGTGTTGCATGCGCAGGAGTTTCTCGATTATCTGGGAGGTGAGCCGTATACGCTGGAGGCATCCAAGCAATTCATTGCCTCCCATATCTTTTTGCAGTATTTTGGACAGATGGGTGGCACCGTGCTCTACGTACTCGCTACGATGGCTATTGTGGAAGTGCTTGTCAACAACGAGTGCTTTAATTTCCTCAAGAGCTGGCTTCGCAGTCAGAATACCAACCATGTACTGTGGTTCACCGTACTGGTGACTTTTGCCATTAGCGCCCATCTCGATAACCTCTCCACCACGGTGATGATGCTTTTGGTGATGCGTCGCATCCTACGTTCGCCCCGTCAGAGGATGTACATAGGTGCAGCTATCGTTATCACAGCTAATGCAGCGGGTATGTTTACGGTGATAGGCGATATATCTTCTTTGCTCATCTGGACGAAGGGTGCTGTTACACCTACAAACTACACAGGTTCGTTGGCACTTTCTGCAGTAGTTGCAACGGTGATTCCCACTATCTTCATCCGTCGCTCCCTGCCTGACCGTCTTGATATAGAGCGTCCAACGTACAGTTTTCGCGGCGAGGACAGCGTACTGAAGATATGGCAGAGAGCCATCCTTGTATTTCTGGCTTTTGCCGGTTTGTGGTTTGTTCCCACGTTCCACCGCATCACGTTGTTGCCTCCGTTTCTTGGTGCTCTGTGTGTACTAGGTGTGATATGGGTGGCAGCCGAGATAATTAATATCAGCCGCATCCGTACGGAGCAGCCTCAAACCATTTCCACGGGTCGCAGCCTGCAGTATGAAGTGCTTCAGGTCATCATGTACACCATCGGTGCCTGCCTCTGTGTGGATGTGCTCATCGAGATTGGTGCCATGAGGGCTGTTTCGGGCTGGCTGGATGCCAACATCCACAGTACTTATCTCCTCAGCCTTGTACTGGGTCTTTTGAGTGCTGTGATGGACAATATTGTGTTGGTGGTCAGTGCCGTGAATATCTATCCTGTTCTCACTCCTGATGAGGCTGTGACGCCTTATCTTCAGAATTTTATGCAGAATGGTCAGTACTGGCACCTTGTAGCCCTTTCGGGCAATATTGGCGGATGTCTGCTTCCGATAGGCAGTATTGCCGGCTTGGCATTGATGAAGTCGGAGGATGTCACCATCTGGTGGTGGTTCCGCCGCATCACGCTGGGTGCCTTTATAGGCTGGGCCTGTGCTTTGGGCACTTACTTCTTCGTGGATTATTTCCTGCGTTGATACCCGCTCATTTCCAGAAGGGCGTCCTTGAGCATGGCGTACTGCTCGTAGAGGTCGTTGACGGGACGCTCGCCCGTGCGGTAGTCGTGCATGGGAGCCTTGAGGAAGAAGGAGAGGAAGCGCTGGATGCCGTAGCGGCCTGCACGTGCGGCAAGGTCGGAGAGCAGGCAGAGGTCGAGCAGCACAGGAGCGGCAAGGATGGAATCGCGGCAGAGGAAATTGATCTTCACCTGCATGGGATAGTTCATCCAACCGAAGATGTCGATATTGTCCCACGACTCCTTGGCATCGCCGCGAGGGGGATAGTAGTTGATGCGCACCTTGTGGTAGTAGTCCTCGTAGAGTTCGGGATACTCCTCGCCGTCGAGTATCGTCTCGAGGGTGGAGAGCTTGGAAACCTCCTTCGTGTGGAAGTTCTGGGGGTCGTCGAGCACAAGGCCGTCGCGGTTGCCGAGGATATTGGTGGAGAACCAGCCCCTCAGTCCCAGACAGCGCGTGCGCAGCATGGGAGCAAAACCGCTCTTGACGAGCGTCTGTCCCGTCTTGAAGTCCTTGCCGGCAATGGGCTGGCGGGTCTTCTCTGCGAGTTCCCACATAGCGGGTATGTCGACGGTGGTATTAGGGGCTCCCATGATGAAGGGGCATCCCTCGAGCATGGCAGCCATAGCGTAACACATGGAAGGAGCAATGCGCTCACGGTCGTCGGCCTTCATGGCAGCCTCCAAAGCGGCAAGAGTGGCGTGCACGCAGTCGTCGGGTTTCACGTATATCTCCGTGGATGCAGCCCACGCCACCACGATGCGGTGCACACCGGTGGCGCGACGGAAGTCCTGAATATCCTTGCGAATAGCCTGCATCATCTCCCAGCGTGTCATCTCGGGTTTGACATTTGTGCCGTCGAGACGTTTGGCATAGTTGCGGTCGAAGGCAGCAGTCATGGGACGTATCTGTTCCAGCTCGTCGCGCACGGGCATGATATCCTTCTCGTTGAGTACCTCGGCGTAGAGGGCGCTCTGCAGTGCGTTGGCGGGATAAACATCCCACGCACCGAAGACGATATCGTCGAGATGCGCCATCGGTACGATGCAGTCGTAGGGCAGAGCCTCTTCACCCACGCGGATGCGGTCCATCTGCGTCATGCTGCCGATGGGCTTGGCAAGACCCTTGCGAGCCATCAGGACACCCGTGATGAACGTGGTGGAAACGGCACCGAGTCCGACGGTGAGAATACCGAGTTTTCCCTCTGCGGGGCGGATATTTGTTGCTGTCATAGCGATAGATTCTTTATTATCAAGGACAAAATTACGTTTTTTTTGTCAAACGAGCGCAATGAGGTCGTCAAAATTTCTCACAAGATGTGTTTTCATGCCCAAAGACTGCGCAGGAAGTATGTCGTTCTTCTCCGAATCGCCCACAACGAGGATGTCTTCGGGCGGAATCGAGGGATAGAGTTCGAGCACCTTGGCGTAGATGGCAGGGTCGGGCTTACGGATGCCAACCTGTGCAGATTCAATGACGTAGTCGAAACATCCTGAGAGACGGAAGGCGGAGAGCACGGTGGAGAGGTTGCCGTAGAAATTGCTCACAAGTACCAGCGGCGTGCGTTCGTGTAGTTTCTCCAGTACCTCGTGCGATAGAGCGATGCAACGCTCTACCTCCTTGTAGCACCATAGCGCAACAGCGGAACCTATGTCAGAACCTATTTCAGTGCCGAGGAAATCATCGATAAACATCCCTTCGAGAAGGCACTTTTTCTGGAGCGTGTGCAGGAAGTCCCAGTCGGGCAGTGTCTGAAGATTGCGCTCCGCCAACACGTATGCATCCCAGAATATATCCCAGGGAAGCGTTGGGAAGAATTTTTGCCAGCTCTCGAAAAGCAGGCGGCTCCAATGGCGACCGTGAGTGTCTAACGTGCCACCGAAATCGAAGACAATAAGTTGCGGCATAGGCGTTCGTGACGTATGTGCATGTAATACTGTATGACGGTGAGTACGACGCACTCCACCACCATGAGGAGCGGGATGCAGTCGGTGAGCACGGAGATGTAGAGGGCGATGGCGCGCCAGTTGAATGTAAGCACGTTGGTCCACTTCAAGAGGGGAAATGTGCCTTCAAGATACTGCTGGCGGATGTCCTCAGGGATGTCTTCTCCGTAGCGCTCGTGAAGGTAGTTCATGAGGCGCTGCAGATTAGGCGTTTCTCTCTCTTGACGGAAGGTATAGTTCAGGTAGAACATCTGCAGGATTTTCTCCACGGGATGCTCCCTGAAGGATATGGAGCGCCACACGGCGAGCTGTTCCTGAAGACGGTCCTGATGCTGACCGTTCTGCATGTAGAGGTAGGAATTGCGTATGTAGTCGGCCATACGCGACTGGTTGGCGTGGAGCACGAAACCCTCGATACAGAAGATTAGAAATCCCCAGATGCCCCATTCCGGCCACAGACGCACCACCAGACAAATGTAGATGCTGAGATACCAGATGTTCTCCGCCGCTCCGTCGAGGATGCGTCCGAAGCGGCTCGTCTTACCCGACATGCGTGCCAGCTGGCCGTCTGCGCTGTCGAAGAAATTGGCCCACATGAGCAGCAGGACACCCGCTATGTTCCACATGAGACCTGTGGTTCCGCCAAGACGGTAGGAGGGGGAAAGGAAGCATAGTCCGGCACCCACGCCAAGAAGTATGGAAAGATAGGTGACGGTGTTGGGGTGCACACCGAAACGGTTGAAGAGGCGCGCCCACAGCAGTCCGATGGGGCGGGTGAAATAGATATCGATATTCTCCTCTGTGTCTTTACTCTTGGTGTATAGCATAATGTGAGATGTGTGTTGCGGCCTCTTTCCGGCACGGTGAGAAGGAAGGCCAGTCGTTGAGGTCGATGACGGCAATGTCAGAGGTCGTCTGCGGAGAGTCGCACAGCAGGATGGCATCACCACCGTAGACGACGAGACCGGCAGCGTTTGCAGCACTCTCTGCTGCAGCCTGCAATGCGGGAAGGTCGGAGGGATGGAATAAGTGCCCGAGAATGCCGTAGAACTTCACCTCGCGTCCCTTGTAGTGGTGTTGGCACACGATATCGTGGATGCCGCGCGAATGCATTTCAGCGATGGCTCTAAGCCGCTCGTCTTCCGTCTGAGCAAACACCACATCAAGGGGGTGCTGCGTGTATCCGTTGCGCTTCACCCAGCAGGGAGCCGTAGCCCTGTCATCGCGGCGACGGGAAACGTTGATGACGGCCTCCGGAGCGTTGATAACTGGGGTAAGACAGTCCCTCAATATGTCTAAAGCCTTACGGCTGCGTGCCATAGAGAGAACGCTGTGCCAGGTGCTTTGAAGCATGGACGGCGTGAGTTCGTCCTCGTCCGTGAATGTGACGTCGTAGCCTTGGCTTTGCAGGCATTCTCCGACGGAGCGTGCAATGGCATCGTCGTCGTTGCGTCCCTTACAGAAACGCTTGTCGCGAAGTACAAAAAGTATATCGCGGGAAAGGAAACGCTCTGCCTTGGCAATATCTTCCCTGTGATCTATGTCGTAGACCCTCTCCATGGGGAATGCCTTTACGGGAATGCCTGCCTGGAGGATGGCGCGCTGGAAGTTGCGCATACGACTCTCACCGCGCTCCATACAGTCGGCGAGCACCTGCATCATATCGGGTGTGATGCGATAGATGCCGGCTGAGACGTAGGGGCAGGGACCGTCGTCGCGGAATGCTGTGATGCGCCCGTCGGCATCGACGTCCACCCAGAGCGGTTTCTCATCGTCAACAAAAGGGGTCACGGCAAAGTTGCCCTCGCGGAGATAGCGTGCGAAATCATCCTCGCGGAATATGGTGTCGACGGTGGTGAGAACGAAGGTCTCGTCCTGCAGCAGAGCGCGCATAGCCCAGAGGGAATGCATGCTGGAGGGTGTGTCGGCAACGACGTAACGGATGCAGGGATAACGCAGGCTGAGAGCCTCCACGCGGTTCCTGACGAGCGCCGAGCGACTGTTGATGACGATGACAATCCTGTCGGCACCGTGGGAAGAGAAGATGCGCACGAGACGGTCCAAGAGGCACTCTCCAGCGACCTCGATGAGAGGTTTTGGTGTGAGGATGCCTTCTCCTTCAAGGCGCGAACCTTCGCCGGCTGCCAGGATGGCAAATGTCATTCGTCGACGGGTTTAAAAGGAGGATTGCCGCCTTCCTTGCGGGGTTTCTTTTCCACAAATAGTTTGGGAAGCGGATTCTCCCTTGCTTCGTCCCACTGCTCGCGTGCTCTCGTGATGTCGATGGCGGTGTAGATGGCCAGTCGGGTGGCATCGAGTGCGGTGTGGAAATCCGTATCGTTGCTGTGTGGATTGGTGTTGGGAGCATCTTCCTCTGCCACATGCCAGTCGATACCCCTGACGGGTGCTACACACACCTCTTCATCGTTGAGGGCCACAGCCACTATGCCCTGTGTTGGGTATTTCTCGAAGACAGACTCTTTCTCCTCGTCGGACGCGCATAGGATGGCATCGTAGAGCGACATCTCTTCCGTCGTCATATCTTTGTTATATGGAACCGTACGTACGAGACTTAGGAGGAAAGTGCGGGCTAGCATCTGTTCGGCAGACAATACATCGTTGCTAACAAGAGCACGCACCTGACTGTTGAGCCAGAGGGTGGGGATGCCCTTTGCCTTTATCTCGGAAAGCGGCATTACGACGGCATCTTCCTCTGAGTCGGCTCCTTTGTCCTGTTGAAGGGAGATGTGGCACAGTTCCTTCATCACGGGGTCGTGCATCACTTCCTTTGCAATATCTTCTGCAATGCCGTTGAGGGCGATATGTATCTTTCTCATATCAGTTGTCTGATTTATCGTTGTTGTCTTCTTCGGTAGCTTCCAGTTCCGGTGTGATGGCAACGGTGAACTGCTCCTCGGGCAGTTTCAGCGTGTAGAGTGCACCCTCCAGACGGCGTATGAGACCGCGCTTCATCTTCTCTGGGGCATAGACGAATCCCTCTGCCACGATGACGCGGTTGTTCTCCTCGTCAACGCGTGAGAAACTGACGTAGGGGCCACCCATGCAGTCGCCCTTCACCACCCACAGACCGCGCATCTCGTAGGCGAACTTGCCATGCACGTTGATAGGTTTCACGGCGGTGCAGAGTGTGTCGGTGGTCATATACATTCCCGCTCTCTCACCTGGAAGGTTCTTCTCCATGATGCTGTCGCGTTTCCAGCAGACGTAGCGCTTGTTGAACGTCTCAGGACCCTCGTAGGGATAGGAATACACCACCATATTCATCATACCGGTGGCTGTGTTGTTGGACACCCAGAAGAAGTCCTTGCCCTTTTTCCACGAATTGAGTTCCTTGGGAGCCCACAGTTCGCAGTCGAAGATTTCCTTTGCCAGTTCGGATGCCACCTTCGAGTGCTGCTTGCGCAGTTCCACGATGAGGCGGTTCATCTCCATCTTGGTGATGAAGTCGATGATTTCCTGTTTGTGTTCCTGGCAGAATACCACGAACTCGCTGTTGGAGGGTGAGTTGATGGTCATCACGAGCTGGTTTTTCGCCCATTTGTTCATCTTGTATTTGATGCGGGTGCGGGTGAACTCCTTGTCGTTGATATTCACGATGATGATGTTGCGGAATATGTTGAGGACGCGGTTGAAGTCCTTGGGGTTCGACTGCGAGATACGGAACGAGCGCTCCGACTGCGGCAGCATGGGTACATCTGTATCGAGCACATCGAAGAGGGCGCGTCCCGTGGGAGCTTTCCAGGTCTTTGTGTCCATCACCACGAGTACTTCGTATGGTCGTCCGGAAGCCTCGGGGAAGTAGGGACTCTCGTCGCAGGAGGAAAGTATCGCAGAGACGAAGAGCAGAAGAAAAAGTGTCTTTTTCATATATAATTTTTTTTGGAGCCCCCTCTCCGCTCCCCCTTTGGGGGAGTACCAGAATTCGGGGATTCTGTTTTGGTTTTCGTTATCGTTAAGGTTATCGTTTCGAATTCAGCAGTCCGCAGGCAGCGAAGATGTCCTGACCGCGAGAGGCTCTGATGGTGCTGATGATGCCGCTCATCGTGAGTGTGTCACGCATCCATACCAGCGTCTCGTCCGCAGCTCCCTGAAATTCCGTATCTGGAATGGTGTGGAAATGTATAAGATTGACTCTCACACCCTTGATGGGCGAGAGGAGACGGATGAGTTCCTTCACGTGGCGGGGTGTGTCATTTAGTCCCTTGAAGACGATGTATTCGAAAGAGAGACGTCGCTGCTTCGACCAGTCGTATTTTTTCAATACTTTGAGAGCATCTTCAAGCGAAAACCCTCCTTCTGCCGGCATCATACTCTTACGGCCTTCGTGGAAGGGATTGTGGAGCGAGAGTGCCAGATGGCAGGAGCTTTCCTTGATGAACTGCTCCATCTTATCCTTCACACCGACGGTTGATACTGTGATGCGGCGGGGACTCCATGCAAGTGAGTAAGGAGCCATTAGAAGCTGTGTGCTACGCATCACGGCATCGAGATTGTCCATCGGTTCGCCCTGACCCATATACACTATATTCGTCAGCCGTTCCCATTCGGGCAGCGAGTATATCTGATTGAGAATGTCGCGCGGCGTGCAGTCTCCCTGGAATCCCTGGCGTCCGGTCATACAGAAGCGGCATCCCATGCGGCATCCCACCTGTGATGATACGCAGAGTGTGGCTCTATCGTCATCGGGGATGAATACCGTCTCCACGCAAAGTCCGTTTGAGGTAGGGAAGAGATATTTCACCGTGCCGTCGATGCTTTCCTGCCTTTCAACGTATGCCATTTTCCCGATTTCGTAGTTCTCGGACAGCAGGGAACGGTTTTTCTGCGACAGATTGGTCATCATAGCGATATCGTCCACATTCTTCACATAGACCCATTGTGCAATCTGTTTGGCCGTGAATCGCGGCATTCCCAACGATGTCACAACAGACTCCATTTCCTGCAATGTCATCCCAAGCAGCGCTTGTTTCATTCTTCTCCTATTATATATAATATGGTATAGTGCTGCAAAGGTACGCTTTTTTTCTTATTTTAGAAAGATTTTGAGCAAATAATAATCTTATTGTTGCGAAAACGGAACAGGGAAATGTGTACAGATTGTTAACAAAACTAAAGCGAAAATTGCACATTTTGGACAAATTTGTGCAATTTTTGCACTCTAAAGTATATTTTATAGCATAAAAATGGGCTATAAAGATGAAAAAGCCATACCTTTGCACCAGATTTTGATGACTAATCGTTAAGAATTATGAAAAAGTCTATTTTGATGCTGGCTCTTGTGCTGGCGAGTATTTCGGTTAAGGCTGGAGGTTTGGTAACAAATACTAATCAGAATGCTGCGTTTCTGCGCAACTTCGCCCAGGAGGGACAGTACGGCGAGATTACTGCTATCTATGCCAACCCTGCAGGTGGCGCATTCCTCAGAAAGGGATGGCATCTCTCCCTGAACGATCAGGTGGCCATCCAGCAGCGTGACATCGACACCGAGTTTTCTCTCTTTCGCTACAACTTGAAGAATCGCGATGCAGAGCACCACTTCGACGGCGACGCTCAGGCTCTGATGATTCCTTCGTTCACGTTCTCCTACAACTGGGACAAGTGGAGCCTTTCGGCTCATTTCGGAATTACCGGCGGCGGTGGCAAGTGTGAGTTCAACAACGGACTGGGTTCGTTCGAGAGCGCTTATGCAGGAAGCATCTATAAAATGATGAGCCAACAGGGTGCGCTCCCCATCTATTCCGGCTACTCAATCGGTCGCAGCTACATGAAGGGTAGCAGCTACTTCTACGGTCTGCAGGTGGGTGCCACTTACAAGATTCTCGACAATCTCTCTGCATTCGTAGGTATTCGCGGCGTGTATGCTTCGGCCAACTACAACGGTTTCGTGAGCGGTGTCACCTACACCTTGAAGAATCCTACCACAGGTGCCGACAACAAGCCGACATATGCCGATGCAGATATGTCGCTCAACTGCGATCAGAGCGGCTTTGGTGTGACTCCCATCCTTGGTATCGACTGGAAGATTAACGACAAGTGGAACGTTTCTGCCAAGTATGAGTTCAAGACCCGTATCCGTATGAAGAACAGCACTGACCTCTATACGGGCGAAGAAGCAGCTGCTATCCGTGATGCCTCTATCCTGAAGCAGTTTGCCGACGGCGAGAAGATAAAGGATGATATTCCAGGCATTCTTGCTCTCGGTGTGCAGTACAAGCCTATCAAGAGTCTCTCCCTCGGTGTGTCTTATCACTGGTATCAGGACTCTGAGGCTTCCAAGTTTGGCGAGAAGGAGAACTACATGCACGACTCTCACGAGGTGCTGGCCGGTGCAGAATGGCGTACGGGTAAGTGGATCACCGTCAGCGCTTCATGGCAGAAGACGATGTACAATGTGGACGATGAGGCTATGAACGATGCATCGTTCAATCTCTCCAGCAACTCCATCGGTGCCGGTATCCGCATCCATTGCACCAAGGATGTCAACGTCGACATCGCTTATATGAAGACGCTCTATCAGGATCGCACTGTGACTACAGCCATGTCTCCTCTTCTTAACAAGACCGACATCTACCATCGCACGAACGACGTCATCGGTATGGCTGTTAATATGAGTTTCTAGTTTAGGTATTATTAATATAATTCATCAATCCCCGGTCGATTTTTCGGCTGGGGATTTTTTTGCGCAATAATTGATATAGGACAAGAAAGAGCATACTTTTTTGCACATTTAGGGATAATGTGTGCAGTCGTCCGGATTTATTGTTATACCTTTGCCGTCGATTTGATACCGTGTACGAGATGAAAAAAACTTGGATTTTAGCACCACTTCTGCTCGTCAGCACATTGAAATTAGGCTCTATAACCGACGTTGTCGAGAACGTCGAGAAGAGAGTTGAATTCTCGTGGGACAGCGTCATCGAGGCCATCATCGAGGTGGAAAGCAGCGGTGATTCCCTTGCGGTATGTGATATCTATTGCGGTGCCATGCAGATAAGCCCCATTGTGGTGGCAGATTGCAATGAAACGCTGGCAAAGAGGGGAGAGACACGTCGCTACACGCTACAGGACCGGTTCTCTGTTGAGAAATCGAAGGAGATGTTCTGTCTCATTCAAGACAGATACAATCCCGAAAAGGATGTGGAAAAAGCCATCCGTGTGTGGAATGCAGGACCGTCCTACACATTGCGTAGCACAGAGACCTACTACAGGAAGGTCGTCTCTGCTATGAATATCGACTAAAATCTTATTTTTTGAAGACTTTGCGCAAACCGCGCATCATTCTGAGGCCGAACATGACGCCTTCAAATATCATCGTGCCCCTTGAGATGAGATGAGAGAATGTCTCAATTCTGTTCTTTGCCTTCGGCAGTGGGGCAATCGCTGCATTGAAGCTGTTGGTGAGTTCCTGCTGGCTCTTCGCAGCCTCGCTCTTCACCTTTGCCTTGTCCACACCGTTGACACCCATCACATCGTTGGTGAGCGAGTCCAACGGATCGAATATCCAGTGTTTGCGGTGCGTCCATACTGTCAACAGCATGAGAGCGACAATCGCAAAGAGGATGAGGAATCCCAGAGCGATATTGTCCAGAAGTTCACCGAGCCAGTGTGCTGCGGCAAACGAGAGCAGCAGGAGCATGATACTGCCGATCATGATAACCACGATGGCCACAACGACGGCGGAGAGGACTTTGCTCATCCCCTCGGCTGTCGTCACAGCTATACTCTGCCGTTGCAATTCAAGATACTTCTTGAGTTGCTCGAAAAATTGCTGAAATTCGTTCACTCTAAAATCTTAATGTTAAAATGAAAGAGAAACGGGTTCGCGCGTGAAGTTTACTCAGCTTCGGGCTCCAGCTCCTCAGCGATATCCTTCACCAGTTCGTCCATTTCTTTGCGTCCCAGACGGATGCCGCGCTTCTTCAGAGCCTCAGCGATTTTCTCGCGTGTCTCTTCTCCCTTCTCAGGAGCCAGCAACAGACCACATGCAGCACCTACAGCGGCGCCACCGATAAAAGCTACAAGGAAATTCAGTGTCTTCATTGTGTTGTGTTTTTAGGGTTAATGTATTTGTGTTAGTATAAAATTCCTTTAAATCATGTGCAAATATAGTGTTTTTTCTTAATGTATCCTAATTTGAGTGCAAAAAAAGTGATAGAATGGGCTTTTTTTTGTACCTTTGCATGTGAATTTAACATTTGTATTCAATAATTTCACAATAAATTCAAAAACATGAACAAGAAATTGATGATGGGTGCTGCCATCGCTACCGTGTTCGCTATGACATCCTGCAAAAGCAGTGAGAGTGCTTACAAGAAAGCTTACGAGAAGGCTAAGGCCAACCAGGAAACAACCGTTACCGCCACTGAGGTGACTCCCGTGCAGAAG
This sequence comes from Bacteroidaceae bacterium, assembly GCA_017958545.1. GTDB lineage: Bacteria > Bacteroidota > Bacteroidia > Bacteroidales > Bacteroidaceae > Physcousia. The sequence goes on from JAGDCM010000007.1 coordinate 22,892, forward strand.
CAGGAGACCGTTCAGGTGACTCCCGTTGAGACCGTTGACTATAGCAACGTAGCTGTTCGCACAGAGAATGTTACCGTCGTAACAGGTAATCCTCTGAAGGCTTACAGTGTTGTTGTTGGTGCTTACAGCATCAAGGCCAATGCCGATCGCACAGCCGACTTCCTCGCTGCCAAGGGTTATCAGCCCCAGATTGTGATGAACCAGGAGCGCGGTCTCTATCGTGTTGTAGCATTCACTAACGACAGCAAGTCTGAGGCTGCCCGCACTCGCGACGTGGTGAAGAACCTGCGCGAGGACTTCGCAGAGGCTTGGCTGCTCTATCAGAAGTAATTGGGACGCATTCTTGCCATCGACTATGGTAAGAAGCGCACTGGTCTTGCCGTCACCGACCCGCTGAAGATTATAGCCGGTGCGCTGGACACCGTGGAGACGTCTCGCCTCCTTCCCTGGCTCAAGAGCTATGTGGAGAAAGAGGATGTGGAGCGTTTCGTGGTGGGATTACCTCGACAAACAAATGGTCTGGACAGTGAGAATCTCTCTCGTGTCCAGGCTTTTGTGCAACAATTGGAGCAGGCTTTTCCCGCGATTCCCGTAGAGTGGTGGGATGAGCGCTACACGTCGGTGATGGCTCACCGCACGATGCTCGAGAGCGGCATATCGCGCAAAGCGCGACAGGATAAGGCTTTGGTGGATCGCATCGCAGCCACCATAATTTTACAGAGTTACATGGAGAGCAAAGCATGATACTTCCTATTTATACATACGGTCAGGGCGTCCTGCGCAAGGAGTGCGAAGAGATAGATGCCACATACCCCCAGCTTCCCCAGTTGATATCCGACATGTGGGAAACGCTGGAAAAGAGCGAGGGCATCGGTTTGGCTGCCCCTCAGGTGGGACTTCCCATTCGCCTTGTGGTCATCGACCTCACACCTCTTGCAGAGGATTATCCCGAGTACGATGGTTTCAGGCGCGTATACATAAATCCCTATATTGAGGAGTACGACGAGAGTGAGAAGGAGACTATGGACGAGGGCTGCCTCTCTCTGCCGGGACTACATGAGAAGGTGACCCGTCCCACGCGCATACGTGTTTCGTGGCAGGATGAAAATTGGGAGGAGCACGAGGAATGGGTCGACGGCTATCTGGCGCGTGTCATGCAGCATGAGTTCGATCATCTCGACGGTATACTCTACACGGATCGCGTCAAGGGTCTGCGCCGTCAGCTCCTGATGCCTAAGTTGCAGGGACTCAGCAAGGGGCGTTTCTCCTGCAATTACAAAGTAAAGACGCTGCGTAAGTGAAGTTGCGCTTCTTCATACTGCTTTTCTTTTTTGCTGCAGCCCTGACCTCAAGGGCTCAAATCAACACCGACCGCGTCATACAGATGGGGCGTACTGCGATATATTACGAGGACTACGTTCTCGCAATACAGCGCTTCAATCTTGTCATAGGCAGTAAGAACTGGCTTCCGGAACCTTACTTCTACCGTGGTCTGGCGAAATTCTATCTGGAGGACTACAAGGGTGCTGAGCGCGACTGTTCTGAGGCAATCAGCCGCAATGCCTACAAGTTCGACTATTATTATCTGCGTGCCCTCTGCCGCAGTAATATGGAAAAGTTCGACGCTGCCATAGAGGACTATCGCTCTGCAATACGGCAGAACCGTGTGGAGCGCAACTGCTGGTACAACCTCGCAGCATCCTATCTTAACACAAAACGCTACGATGAGGCCAACGTCACGCTCGACACCATGCTGACCCTCTGGCCGAAAGACCCTGCCGAAATGTCGATGAAGGCACAGGTGTATCTCTGCAAGGAGGACACCGTTCAGGCAGAGCAGTGGACCGATCGGGCTCTGGAGATTGATGAGTACAACGGTGTGGCGCTCAGCCTGAAGGCAGCCATACTGCTGCATCGTGACTCCAACAGTTTGGCGGAAAGCGTCTTCACCAAGGCTCTGGTGCAGCGACCTCGCGAGAGCAATTTGTATGCAGGGCGTGCCATTTCCCGCTACCATCAGAACAACCTTCGCGGTGCGATGGCAGACTACGACCATGCTATAGAACTGGATTCTCTCAGCTACACTTCCCACTACAACCGAGGCCTGCTCCGTGCTCAGGTGGGCGAGGACAACAAGGCTATCGAGGATTTCAATTTTGTGCTGCGTCTCGACCCCGAGGATGTCATAGCGCTCTACAACCGTTCCCTCCTGCTCGACAATGTGGGCGACTATCAAGGTGCCATTCGCGACCTCTCGTCCGTGATAAAGGTCTATCCGCAGTTCTGGGCCGGTTATCAGCAGCGTGCTGCCATCAAACGCAAGATAGGCGATGTGGCCGGTGCGGAGCGTGATGAGTTCCGCGTGTTGAAAGCCCGTATGGATGCTTCGCAGGGTAAGCTTAAGCGCGACACCACACGCCACACGGTGAAGAAGGGACAGCGCCAGCTGGAAGACCATGCTCGTCTCATTTCCGAGGACGAGGCACCTCAGTATGCCGACCTGGCTCGCGGCAAGGTGCAGAACCGCCGCACGGAGCTCACCCTCATAGAGCGTCCTAAGACCGATACGCCCTCGGAGGCTGATATGTTGTTCGATCAGGGCAACCACTATTTTGTCCTCGGAGACTATGTGACGGCGATAGAGTCATATACGGAGGCTCTGCGCATTGACGACCACCACCGCGAGTCGTACTACAACAGGGGTGTCGTCTATCTCCTGCAGGACCAGACGGAGGAAGGGCTTGCCGACCTCTCGAAGGCAGGCGAACTGGGACTGTACTCTGCCTACAACCTCATTAAGCGTTATTCTCAGAAGTAGATGAAGGGCGGGGTAGTGAACAGGCCGATGGGTGTATCTAAGGAATGCGTAGAGACGGCGTACAGTTTCCTGCACCAGAAGCAGAGAGTATATGCCCATTCCACGCTTGCGTGGCAGCGCGACGACATTGAAGTGGCGATAGCCTCGTATGTCGACGACATGAATCCGCAGCTCTACGCCGCGATGGCAGGCGGCAGAACGGACTATCTGCGCGACCATATGCATTTCGCGGATGACATCACACGTGCTGTAGAACTCTTGGAAGGAATGCTCTCATGCTGAAGACTGTTTTTCGCTTCGTGGCTCAGTGGATGAGCGTCGTGATACTGCTCACCACCGTGCTGGCCCTGCTCCTGAGCGAGCCTCTCAAGGCCATAGACACATGGTGGATAAATCCCATGATAGGCGTCATCATGTTCGGCATGGGTCTGACGATGTCTGCCGGTGATTTTCACGTTCTGCTCAAGCGTCCGAAGGATGTGCTGACGGGCTGTGCCGTGCAGTTTGTGGTGATGCCTCTCACGGCATTGCTCCTGACTCGTCTGTTTCGTCTGCCGGAGGATATCGCGCTGGGTGTGATACTTGTGGGCTGCTGCCCGGGAGGCACGGCATCCAATGTGATAACGTATCTGGCAAAGGGCGATTTGGCTCTTTCTGTCGGTATGACGGCATGTTCCACACTCCTTGCTCCCGTAATGACTCCGTTGCTTGTCCTGGCTTTGGCCGGTGCCACGATACATGTGGATGCTGTGGGTATGCTGATGAGCATCCTCTATATCGTCATTGCGCCTATTGTGGCAGGTTTGCTGGTGCAGCGCTATCTGCCTCGTCTCACGCGTCGCGTTGCAGACTATCTGCCGGGATTCTCCACCTTGATGATTGCTTTGGTTGTGGCTATTATTGTGGGTCACACTGCTGATAAACTCATGGTTGGCGGCGTTGTTGTCATCGTTGTGGTGATGCTCCACAATGCTATAGGTCTGTCGCTTGGATATGTGATAGCCCGTGCCTTGAGGATGTCGCATCCGAAGCGTGTTGCGCTGTCCATTGAGGTGGGTATGCAGAACTCGGGATTGGCCTCCTCTCTTGCCGTCCTGCATTTCGCCTCGTATCCCATGGCTGCCATTCCGGGTGCCGTCTTCAGCGTTTGGCACAACATCAGCGGCGCCCTCGTCGCCCGCTGGTATGCGAGGCCTCGCCCCCGGACGGCTATAGGGGCGATACTGATGCTACATCGTGTTGACACACCTGATGCAGAGGGCATCTGGTACAATCAGCATCTGAAGATGTCTCCCCGGACTATTGAGGAAATGGCCGCTTACGCCCGTGAACACAAATGCCGTTTTGTGTCGCTCGACGAGATGACGGATGCCATCCGCAGGAAAAGAAACGTGCGCCGCCTGATTGCTGTCACGCTCGATGACGGCTATCGGGATAACTATACCAACGGACTTTCCCTCTTCCGCAGGCTGAATATACCCTATACTGTCTACGTATGTACTAAGATGGTGGAGGGGGAGATGCTCTACTGGTGGGACATCCTGGAGCATCTGCTGCTTACTAACGGACGTATCACGCTGAGTGACGGACGGGCCTTCGACTGTGCCGCCAAAGAGGCCAAAGAACAGGCATTCCTTGATATACGGGAGGTCATACTGCGACTGCCGCAAAACGACCTGCTGAGCCATCTGCGGGAACTGTTCAGTAATTACAGCGTGGATTACCGCTCAGGCAACGATCGCCTCGCACTGACGTGGGAACAGATACGTGAACTCAGTAAAGAACCTCTTGCAACGATAGGCAACCACACCTGTTCCCATCTTGCCTTCTCGGGTTGCAGCGATGCGGAAATCCGTAAGGATATCATGAGGGCCGCAGATGAGATGCAGGAGCATGCCGGAGTCGCAACGCGTCATTTTGCTTATCCTTTCGGGGAGGCAAGTGCTGTTTCCCGGCACGATATGGACTTGGTGAAGACTCTTGGTTTTACCACCTCCGCTACTACGAATCAGGATTACGTGCGATACGGCACCGACCCTTTGGAACTTCCCCGGCTGTTTGTTACGGAACGCAACTGGAAACAGGTGTTGGACGGGATTATCGCGCATTGCTAAACATGAGATAGTATGAGAGTGCTCCATATCAACACCTTGCGGGATGGCGGTGCGGCATGGTGTGTCTTCCGTCTCAGCAAAGCCCTTGCCCGGGAAGGGGTTGAGTCCCGCGTGCTTATAGCAGAGGGTGAGGCCATGCCTGAAGGGGTAGAGGGAGACATTGCCGTAAGGGACAGAAACATCTGGAACACCAACCGTTATCTTCGCAGCATCAGGAAAAGGCTGAAACGCATGGGATGGTGGCCGATGGATGCAGAGACTATGGAAGAGCGGCTCACAAGGCTGAATACTGCCCGCATCTGCCGTCATCAGCCTTTGTCACAGTATAAGAATATCGCACACCATCCTCTTGTGGAGTGGGCCGATGTTATACACCTGCACTGGGTGGCCGGTTTTGTCGACTATCCCACATTTTTCGAGGAGGTGAGAAAACCTGTCGTATGGACGCTTCATGACAAATACCCGGCAGAAGGTGTTCAGCATTATTCTTCCGACTATTTTCCCGTACCGGAGGAGATGAGAGATCTCGACTCCCTTTGCAGACGCATCAAACGTCGTGGAGTGGAAAAAGCCTTTAACCTGAATCTTGTAGCCATATCCGGGACGATGCTCGATGTTTGCAGACAGTCGGATGTGCTGCGGGGATTTCCTGTGACGCTCATCCACAACGGCGTTGACGTTGATGTCTATCATCCCAGCGACAAACAGGCAGCGCGCAGGGAACTGGGACTTGACCCGGAGGCCCGTATATTCCTTTTCTCATCTTACAATATACACGACCGGAACAAAGGGCTCGACCGCCTTGTGCGTGCATTGGAGCAGACGGAGATTCCCAATAAGACGCTCGTTTGTGTCGGAATGTTCTTCGATGAGCTGATACCAGAGTCTTCTTTCCCGATTGTTCTCACTGGTTTGTTGACCAGTCAGTCGAAGATGGCCAGTCACTACGCTGCAGCCGACTATTTCGTCCAGTGTTCTTATGAGGAGAGTTTCGGTCAGACTGTCATTGAAGCCATGTCGTGTGGCACACCGGTTGTCTCCACGCCATGCGGCATCTCTCCGGAACTTATCCGGCCCTCAAACGGCGTGATATGCAAGGGCTATGATTCCGATGCTATAGCAGCGGGCATAGCAGAGGCTTTGAAACACCGTTACGACAGCGAAGAAATACGGCAGTATATTTCAGCCCACTATAGTTACGACCTCATTGCCAAACAATACATAGAGCAGTACCGAAAGGTGCAGGAAACAGTTCATACTTAGCTGATGACAATATGATAGCACTTGACTTGAAAGATGTTCACTTTCTATCTAATTCTGTAGCCGATGACTTTGGTCGGGTTTTCTCATATGAAGACCAGATTTACAGAATGATAAGCCCGGAAAAAGAATCCCTCTGCCGGGAGATGCTGGGAGCGGATTTCTTCCGGAAACTGTCGGATTTGGGTTACATTCCCAAGACAGTCATTGAAGAAAACATGACAATCAAAGCTGATAATCATGACTGTATCATCTTAAAGCACGAGAAGTGTCCTGACACACGACAGCATGAATGGTCTTTCGAGATGTTTAAGTCAGCTGTCATTCTTCTTCTAAAGGTCAAAAGCATTTGTAATGAAGATGGCTATGACCTAAAGGACTATCATCTGGGTAATATAACCTTCAAGGGTAATAAGCCGGTATTTATTGACATTGGGAGTTTTGTGAAAAGCAATGGAAATAGCAACATCATGAATGATGAATTCTTTACAGCCTGCCTGTTGCCATTGCTACTTTGGAGAGACGGAGAGTATTTCCTGAACAGATGCGTCGTTTCAGACAACACGCATTACTCTTTTTTGATACCATTCCAGCAGGCCTCTGATTCCGCGATAGTAGGAAAATACAAATCCCAGTTGTCAGAGACTCCGGAATGTAATCCTGACACTTTCAAGAATAAATGGAGAAAAGTCTTCAAAAAATGTTTTGAGGTGTTTCATGTCAAGGAAAAGAAGCGCAAGTATAAAAGCGTTCCTGTCGGTCTCCCCTCTATTGCAAAAATTTCACAAATCCAAAGAAAATATCTCCCAACGGATAGGGAGTTCTATCATAATAACCATCCTATTCCCGAGAATTACGAGAGGTATGACAGAGTCGTTGAATTAATACGCCATCATTGTGCTGATGCTTCAACCCTCACCGATATAGCAGGCAATGAAGGACAATTCTGCCTTTGTCTGTCCAGGTGCATGACGCTCGAACGGATATTCATGATAGAGAATGATGAAGATGCGATAGACAAGGCGTTTTCATACTTTAATAGAAACAACATCACGAATATCAATACTGTCTTTACAAGCGCCATGTTCCCTTTGTATGGTGAGCAAGATGTAAGAAGACTCAGTTCAGACCTTGTTGTAGCCTTGGCGGTGACCCACCACCTGATACTTTCCCAGCATTTCCATATTTCCTTTCTGTTTGAGAGACTTTCAATGTACACCAATAAATACGTCTGTGTAGAATTCATGCCGTTAGGATTGTGGGACGGCCATTCGGCACCCCCTGTCCCTACGTGGTACAATGAAGACTGGTTTACACGCCATTTCCAAATGCACTTCAGGCTCATTCATAAGGAACAAATCGATCTCAACAGCCTCCTTTATATTGGAGAGAAACTGTAATGTCTTCCGTCATCCATCTTCTCTCTTCCTTAGTTCTCGGCCTTCAGCCATCGATTTTGTAGCAATAAGTCAAAGAACGCTCTTCGTATTCTCATTTGGCCACGCTGAGGCAGCGCTGAGGCATGTCTGAGACCACTCTGAGACCACTCTGAGAATAGTCAGTAGCCCCTCTAAGAAGTTTGACGGCACCTTCCGAGTACTCCGAATATTTCTATTTATCTTCCAATTCCAATTTTTCCAGTTGTTTTTTGAGGGGTATCACTTTTTTTATTTTATATATATTATATTAAATATTAATTAGTTATATAGTATATAAGAGAGAAGTGTATCCCCCTTTTTTTAATTGGAAGAATTGGAATTGGAAGAATTCTCCAGTTTCACGTCTTCCCTACAAAGCTCATTAAAAGCCACCAAAGAGCAAGTTGTCTCTACATTTCTCCGTTATTTCTTCGTTAGTTCTTCGATAGTTCTCCGTTAGTTCTTCGATTTTCTATCGAACAAATAACGAAAGAGTAACGATAAAATAACGAACAAATATTAAGCCTGCTACCTGCTTGGTACGGTGCAAATGTATAAAGATATTCCATCAGCCATCATCCCTCATCCTTCAGCCATCTGTAGGAAGGTCGTTCCGCCGTCGTTCGTATATGCAA